>PAJA01000002.1 GCA_002705185.1 Nitrospina sp.
AAATTTTTCCACAACTTCAGAAGGAATATCACTGGGTAAACCACCATGCCCAACAAGAATTACAGCTTTTTTTGAATCATTCATAATGCTCACTTCCTTTATGTTGAAATCTAATAAACAGATATATTATTTTGCAAATTGTCTAATGTAATGAATTAGTTGCCATATTTCATTGTCTGATAAGTCTGAAAATGCAAACATTGAGGTATTTTTAGATCCATTCTTAATGATCCAAAATAATTGTCCATCAGGCAGTGTTTCCATCATTTCTGAGCAGGTAAAGTTTCTTGGCATTGGATTACTTTCAAAGCTTGAGTCCCCTATTCCATCCCCATTTATTCCATGACAGGTTTTGCATGCGATTGGCTTTGCTTTTCGTTGATACAAGGATTTACCGGCTTTTATATTTAAAGGATTTTTAGGAATTGGGTTTTCAATTTTTAGAATTTTAGTGGGAGCTGATTTAGTCTTTCTATTTTGAGGACAATCACCTTTAGCAAACGCAATTTCCGTGAAAACAAATAACACAATAAAATAAAACCCTAACAACATAATTCGAAAATTAAATAGCACACTTAAAGAACCTATCAAACTCATAGCAAGCACCTTCAAAAAAGAAAAGAGTTCTTATTAATATTTTCATAATATGGGAGGGTAATTTGTTGGCAAAAAGAACCATTTTCTATAGATTTATTCTTTGGAAGCTCAACAACATCATTTATAGGCCCTAAAGGTAAATTAATATCTACAATAATATTGCTGTTGTATTTTTCTTTATATATTGAGTGTTTAAACCTAGGAGAATTAAACCTCCACGGTTTAATACAAACACTAAATGAACTTGAATTAATTAAACTATTATTGGGAGCTGATACAGGCACTTGAGAATATGAAGAGGAAACAAGTAAAAATAGCATTATAAAAGCTGAGATCAGTTTAAATGTATTCATTCATTCCTCCTTATGATTCAACATATTGATCTTAATTTAACCAATAACTTAGTTGGCCAGTAATTACTTAGAATCTTCATAGGTAAAAGTTACTAACCACTAATTATCTTTTATTAGAAACTTAATAGTTAATGCGACCCCTCAATATTTAATGATAATGGAATTTTTTCTTCACAAGTAACGCTAGGGTTTAGTCCACATTCATATAGTTTTAATAGTTTAGAGTTCAAAATAGTTTCATTACCACGGGCAAATCTGCGTGACGAAAGAAAAGACTTTATGGCTTTTTTATGTTCTCCAAATTCATGCGCGCTTAGGGCATGGTTATAATAAAGAATCCCTTTTCCTGGTGACCTAAGTTGATTCGCTAAATTTATCGCCTTATTAAATTTATCGACAGCTTGACCATATTCTTCTTGATCAAATAACTTTATTCCTTGACTATTAATTTGCCCTATCTCAAGATCATAATTTTTTGACCCTTCTGTTTTTGGAAGTTCAATTGGGGTTTCCTGAACTGCAAAAGCTGGAAAAGAAGAAAGAAATATACTAAATAAAACCATAATTAGAATACGCATCCACTTCCAACTATATTGTTTTTCTTTGTAGTTAATATCCATATTATTCATTGTTTTATTATCCAATCCTTATTTTTCATGCAAAGAATAAATATTGAATTCTTGAACTGGAACCTCTCCCCCGCACCTTTACTTCCCTCAATTTGCTTTTCATTTTCTCTTGAATAATTTTTACAAAATTCAACATCTTTATTAAATACTTTTGGTCCTTTTTTCATTTTATCTTCATAAGATACATACTCAGTCTTTGAAGCACAGGCTGACAATGACAACATGAAAACTGATATAGCAAAATTAGTTAAAAAGGAATGCTTAAACATTTATCTCCATTTCAGCCTGAAAATGTTCTGATGTAATGAATTAGTTGCCATATTTTTTTATCTGATAAATGTTTATACGATGGCATACCAGAATCACTGATACCCTCTTTAATAACCCAGAACAAGTCGCCATCTTTAATTCCATTCATATAGTCTTTACATGTAAAGTTTCTAGGAGGCATTGGCTGAAGATCAGACATTGAACCATCTCCAAGACCTTCCATTCCATGGCAGAATTTACATGCCCGTTTTGCTTTTATTCTATAAAGGACTTTTCCTTTTTTAAGATTTCTAGGTTCTTTTCTTAATGGGTTTACCTTTTCCAGGAATTCTTTTGGGGCATTTTCGATAACTCTTTTTTCAGGGCAGGCAACACCTATTGTTTCATTAAGATCCTCATCCATATCTTCTGGATCATCAGAATTGTTTATTTTTATAAACTTCACTTTTACTGCAGTATCAGCCATTACTTGACTTGGAAATATAGAACCAAAAGCCAAACCCAAGCAAACAATCGGCAAAAAGATATAATTCTTAATTAAGTTATAAGTTACATGTTTGATCATTTTTCTCATTTCAGAATGTTGTTTTTTTAAAACTATAAATAAATAAGTAATATTTTTTATTCATTTCTAATTTGGCAACACAACTAAGTTCTGGTTTATTTATCCAATTGTTTTTCTATTAAAACTTTAAACGCTTTATATTCTTTATTTTTTGGGCTACCAATTAACGCGTTATTTATTGATAAAAAAGCTTTTTTATATTTTTCATCTCCAACGTAAATAAGAGCTTTCATATAAAAGGATCGAGCTTCTGCTTCTAAATCATTTGCTAAGCTTTGCGCGCAGCGAAAACCCAAACCTACACCATAAGAGTTATTTATAGGGTTATTCCAAAATCGATGTGTTGTTGTTATGCTCTGCGCCGGAGCAAACCAAGAGCCCCCTCTAATCACCTTCTTTGTTAAGTCAGGTTCATTTTTTGCGTTAATTAGTTCAATATTATTTCCACCATGTGACTTAGGCCCTATTGGATTTCTTGTCTCATCAGTACTGTAATAATTAGAGCTATACCAATCCTGTACCCATTCAAATACATTTCCAGCCATGTTATATACACCGTAATAACTGACACCATCATCATGAGCGTCAACTGAATCAGTAATGTATTTTTGCCCACTTTTTCCTTTTGCGAAATTGGCTTTGCTGTACTCTAATTTGTTACCCCACGGATAAATTGACCCCGCCGGACCCCGAGCAGCTTTTTCCCACTCTGCTTCAGAAGGCAAGCGCTTATTTGCCCAATGGCAATAAGTATTAGCATCAAACCAATTAACACCCGTAACAGGTTGATTGGGTTGGTTGAGTTTACGATGATCCCAGTATGCGGGTGCGGGGTGATCCGTCGCTATAATAAATTCTGTATATTTGGCATTCGAGACTTCATACTTATCAAGATAGTACGATGAAATGTAAATCATTTTTGCCGGTGCTTCATCACTAAAGTTTTCTCCCTTAGTATTATCAACTCCACGTGTAAAACCACCCGCATTAATTAAAACCATATCATCAGGAACTGCAGTTATAGCCTTAGATTCCTCAGCTAAAAATGCCACCGAGACCATTATTAAAAACAGTATAGTTAAGGATCGACTAAATACTTTTCTTATATTTTGATACACAGTTTCCTCCTGACTTTATTTAATTATATAAATTATTTAGCACACCGGAATCCAATGCCATCTGTTTTAAGTGCAAAGCCACCCTTCCCTCTTGAGGCTGTTCGGATGTCCGCCTTAAAACTGTGCCATGATCCGCCTTTTATTACTTTTAAAATTCCTATTTCAGGTCCTTGTGGGTTGGATAATGGCCCATTTTTATAATAGTCGGGTGAGTACCAATCTTTTACCCATTCCCGAACATTTCCAGCCATGCCCTTTATTCCATATGGGGAAGAAGATTTATTTTTTCCAGACACTGGCCAGAGTGTTTTCAATCCTTCCCAGTTTTTTTGAAAGTTAACTAATTTCATTGATGGCTTGTCAGAACCCCAGGGATATTTAAAACCTTTATCACCACGAGAAGCTTTTTCCCATTGTGCTTCCGTCGGTAAATGTTTTCCTGCCCACCGGCAATAATCTACTGCGTCATACCAAGTTACTTGAACCACTGGTAGGTTATCGACCCCTGACTCCTCTGAGAGCATTCCATCTGAATATGGATTCAGAGGATCTTTTCTACTCGTATCTCGAATAAATTTTAAGTAACGTTTATTGCTCACTTCATAAGAATCAATTTCATAGGTATCCAGATAAACTTTTCTTTGAGGCCTTTCGTCAGCCCTTCCTTCTTCTTGCTTGCTTCCCATAAGAAACTCTCCAGCTTGAATCTTTTTCATTTCAACTGTATCTCTTAATGTCTCTGCATAAATATATTGGTGATCACTTAAAAAAAGAATAATTGCGAATAACATAAAAAAACTTTTAGTTTTATTCATTTTTTTTCTACCTGACTTTCAATAATGACTCTATTAGTTATTTGCATTATATTTTTGATTAATTGGTTAGCTTTTATAAAATCACCCTTATCCTCAGCGTCATATGCCTCGGCAAGAAGTTCTCTTGATCTATGCAGGTACATTTCTAACTCTGTTTGCACCTTTGGAGATTGAAGGGTCCCGCCTAGAGCTCCGTCATGGTATACATCCCAAGCTCTTTCTACTTCTAAACGTGCCTGAGTTGTTCTAACAAATTTTTGGTCTTCTTGAAATTCTTGTGCGCAAGCTAAAACCGGACCCAGAACAAACAATGTAACTAATAATGAGATAAAGCCTACTAACCTTGATATATTTAGAAAACTTTTTATTGTTATCATGTCGATATATCCTTCATTCATTATTTAACTGGTTATTTCAGACTAAAGAGGAGGGTAACTCACCCTCCTCTTAATATCTGTGAAGGATTGATTTACTTCACCTGCTTTGCAATCATTTCTTTGAGCTTTACATATTCCGCATTTGAACCATCTTTGCTCAGAGCTTTTTCGATTGATTTCATAGCTTGAGGATATTTTTCTGCACCCATGCTAATTAAAGCGTTCATATAAAAAGTGCGTGCTTCAAGCATTGAATCATCATTAATTGAACGAGCACACCGAAAACCCAATCCAACCCCATAACTATTATTCATAGGATCATTCCAGAATCGATGAGTAGCTGAGACACTTTCAGCTGGTGCATACCAAGAACCACCCCTGATGACTCGTTTTTTACCAACAGCAATACGATCGACATATGTTCCCGTACCACTTAACCAAGCACCGTCCTTTGGTCCAGTAGGATTTATACTTTGCCTAGTTTTTTTATAGAAGTTTGGATCATACCAATCAGCAACCCATTCAAAAACATTCCCCGCCATATTATAAACACCGTAAGGACTTTTTCCTTCGGGGTATGCATCTACATTTGCTGTAACCTCGTCTTTACGACCAAAGTTCGCCTTTGTAACATCGAGTTCATTCCCCCATGGGTATTTAAAACTTTCAGGACCACGTGCTGCTTTTTCCCATTCTGCTTCTGTGGGTAAACGTTTATTTGCCCAACTACAAAATGCATTTGCATCGTTATAGTTAATACCGCTAACAGGTTGCTGAGGTTTATTACGACGACGATCATCCCAATATGCCGGAGCAGGATGATCCGTAGCTTTCATAAAGTCAGCATATTGTTTATTAGATGTTTCATACTTATCAAGATAATATGCATCTAGTACTACATTGTGAGCAGGCCCTTCATCATGGAATGCCTCGCGGGATACCGCATATTTAAGCTTTGCTCTTTTAGACATTTTTTGCACCTTTTCATTTACTTCTTTATCAACACCCATAAGAAATGGTCCACCTGGCACCATAACCATATCTCCTGGTATCGAAGATTCCTCAGATATTGCCATTCCTGGAGAGCTTAAAATGGCAATTAAAAAGAGCAAAATACACTTTTTTCCTTTTATGCAACTTTTAATTGTTTTCATAATCTTTTCCTTACCTTTTAATTAAAAAGAATGTGAATTGTAGCCAAATAAAATATCTAGCCTGTTTTTAACTATCGATAATATACAATAGTAATAAGAGACCGTCTGTTAAGAGTACGTCAGTTAACGTTAAGAAACTGTTAACGTGTCAAGGGCGTGTTAATCTATGTTAAGAACACGTTAAACAATGTTAAGAAACTGTTAAGCTAAATTAGCTTTACCTTTTAAAAAGACTTACCGAATAATATTCTTGCCATTTACAATCCAAAAATACTAAGTGTTTCCAGGTTTTTTCTTATATATATTTTTTCTACTATCAATCAACATTCACCTCTCTTTTAGATAGACTTATTAAAAAATAAATTCATTCTCATTTACGATTCATAAAAATAAAACATTAAAACTCTTATAATTGACTAGACGTAACTCGGGATTTGTATGAGACAAGAAAAAGAACGCGAATTAAATTATCAATTTAAAAATCGGGAATTATTCGACAAGAGGTATTTAGAACATAGGAGGGGATAAGCAGGCTCAGTTAATTTTACTTGTCCTAAGCACATCAACTTCTGAGCCCAAAAGTATCTTTTAAAAGAAATAAAAATAACTAATTTGTATTTTTACGTATTCTTATTGGATGATTATTTGAAATTATGTGTTTATTATTCATATTTTTTTGACCAACAAGTCTTTAATAGAAATAAAACCTTATTATTTATCTTTTTGGTTTTATAGATACAGGGAGATGAGTTTAGCTTTAGGGTAGGATAGAAACAGAATCGACTTTCAAGTATTTATTCTTGGAAGCTTATTTTTTGGCTCCATTCATAGTTAGTTAATTTCAAACTACTAGATTAACTATTAAGATGGAATTAAATACCGTTTAAGCATGTAAGATAATTCACTTAACTGAATAGGCTTACTTATGTGGTCTGTACAGCCTGCCGCTATAGATTCGTCTCGGCTATCTTCTCCAGCGCTAGCGGTCAAAGCAATTATGGGGAGCTTAGAAAATTTTGATATTTCTCTAATTTTTTTTGTAGCCACCAAACCATTCATTACAGGCATTCGTATATCCATCAAGATCAACTCTGGCTCTATTACTTGAACCTGAGAAACTGCTTCTTTTCCGTTTCTTGCAATAGATACGTTATGGCCATGAATCCCGAGCAAATATTTTATCATTTCCAAATTAGTTTGATTATCCTCAACCACTAGAATTGATCTACCTGTCGGGTTATCTAAATTATTATTTTTTGTTGTTATTTCGGGTTTACTTTTATTCTCAGAAAATTTTTTATATGGCAGTATGAACCAGAATTTACTACCTTTGCCTTCTTCACTTTCAACACCAATTTCTCCGCCATGTAATTCTACCAACCTACGACTAAGAGCTAGTCCTATCCCTGTACCACCCAATGCTTCATCACGTGACCTATTGGCTTGTGCAAACTCATCAAAAATAATTTCTTGATCTACTTCGTTTATTCCTATTCCATTATCTGTAACAATAAATTTGGTAAATCCATTTTCTTTGGTAATAACAATCTCGATTGCTCCATTTTCTTGAGTATATTTGATAGCATTTGATAGGAGGTTAACCATAATTTGTTTAACCTTTCTCAAATCACAAACTACCGTTTCAACAGTAGGATCAATCAATTGTTTGAGTTCTATTTTTTTTTCTACAAGTTGAGGCTGAATTAGACCAACCACATCAAGGAATATATCTTTTGGCTTACAAGATTGTAAATCAATCTCCATCGACCCAGAGTCTATTTTAGCCACATCCAGTAACCCAGAAATCAGCTCCAGTAAATGTTTTCCACTATTCTCAATCTGGCTCACAAAATCACTTTGTGTTTCATTTATGCTACCAAAGTGACCACTTTTTAATAAATCAGTAAACCCCAAAATACCGTTTAGTGGAGTTCTTAACTCATGGCTCATTGATGAGATAAATTTACTTTTATGCTGGTTAGCTTCTTCCAAGCGACGGTATGTTTCTTCTTTTTCTGACCTGGACTGATCCAACTCAGTAATATCCTGCCCAACACCTACAACACCAACAATTTCTCCCTGGGGATTTCTCCTGGTCGTGGCATTCAGGAGAACCATGACCCGCTGACCACCCTTAGTAAAGAGGGGTACCTCATAGTTAGAAGTCTCGTTACCCTTAAGTGCTTTATTTAAAACTTCTTGAACAGGCTGTTTGAACTCCTCCGTAATTCGGGTCTGTACTAGGTTATGGCCCATAACCTCATTTTTGGTGAATCCAGTGATTTTTTCTACTTTCTGATTCCACTCATTTACATTTCCATTGACATCAACACCAAAGATTGGCGCGTTAGCAGTGTCAATCAGTTGTGTCAATTCCCTGCTGATATCCTCAGCCTCACCAAATCTCAACTTTAAGGATTCTAAGGATTGACCTTGCTCATCTTCTAAATATTTAATTATTCTTTTCATTTAATACTATCTAACTATATTGAATAAGAGGCTTTTGCAGGTGAAAATGGCTATTCAGACACTAATCATAAATATACAATAAGTAGAAAATTAGAAAGCAAAGATTATGTTAAGATTAGGACGTATTAATGATATTTCCATATATTATCTATTCATTGCATATACTTAAAGGCTACAAATTGCTTTACTTATAAGTATTTAAGAATAATTTAAAACAAAGACTTTATATCAATGAAAATAAAAATTGCAGTCGTAGAAGATAATCAGACCAATATCGATCTTATTCGTTATCAGCTTGATGCTGCGGGATTTGATATCTTCGTTGAGAAAACAGGTAAAAAAGGCATAAAAATGATAAAAGAAAAAGAACCTGACTTAGTTCTTCTAGATATTGGCTTGCCAGACATTGATGGGTTTGAACTCTGCAAAGTATTAAGGTCTGACGTGAAAACTAAAAATTATCCGATTATAATGCTTACAGCAAGAATTGAAGATAATGATCGAATAGAAGGACTTAAATTAGGAGCAGATGACTATATAACCAAGCCTTATAATGCTGAAGAGTTAGTTCTTAGAATTAAAAATCTCCTGAGACGGGCTGAAAAATACAAAGGGGATGGGAGCATTATAAGTATCAAAGGTTTATCAATTGATATTAATAAGCGTGAAGTACAAATTAACAAAAAGCCTATTAGCCTAACATTTAGCGAATATCAAATTTTAATAATGCTAGTTGAAAACCTAGGGAAGATTATTCAAAAGAAAGAAATAAACAAGAATATCTTTAATATTAATGAAGAAATCGATTCTCGCACCGTTGACACTCATATCCATAGCATTCGGAAAAAAATAAAAGAATCAGAGTGCATAATAAGCACAATTAGAAGTGTAGGATTCTTATTTGAAGCAAGTTAGACCAGTTAGAGATTAAAGCTTTCTATTATCTTCAGCTTCGGCTAGCGTCTCTCTCCACAGCTAATAAAAAACAACAAAAATTCATAAAAACAGGATTTTAGTTTGTGGGGTAGGTAAAACAAACAATAGTTATAAGCATAGAGGAGTTAATATAAAATTTAAAGCTGCTCTCTAATTGAGAGCCAATAACATATTAAATCAATAATATCTATTTTAGGTACAACAACTTGTTTTTATCTCTATAATTTTTTAAACTTATTGTTAGTTAATCTATTTTTTAATTATAATCTTTAGCAAGAGATCATTTTTAATAAAACAAGGAGACTACATTGTTCGTAGAGAGAAATAATGAATATTCAGTCGTATGTCATACAAGAGTAGCTGAAGACTGCCTTGAAAATGGAGAATGGTTTGACAGCAAAGAAGATGCACAAGATTGGGTAGAGGAGGAATGTTGGATATTTTCAGGAGAAGGATGGATCTGCCTTAAATGCAACGCACACTTCATGAGGAACCTATCTCAGACACGAAGAGATAAAGGTCTAGATTCAATGTTGCCAGATGGATGGGATGATGATCTTGAAATTGGAATTAATACCGTTCGATAAACATACGCTCAAAAACACCTTCCTACTTCGCCACGTAAATCTTAGTTAAATATAGAATCTATTTAGCTAAAAAAACAAACACGCTACTAAAGTTAAGTTTTAAATAAAGCCACAGTGAGCACTTTGAGAAAAGTAATTATCTCTAAAAAAGATTATTGTGAAATCTGAATATTTCGGAATGACTAAATTCACTATCCATCATTCCAAGAAGTAGTTCTTTGAAACGATATTGTTGTTTCCCTTCTAATTCATTGGCTTTGCTTAACTCTTCTAAGAGATTTCCATATTCAATTGCTGCCTTTTTCTCCGCAACAGCATGAAAATGAAAACATAGTTTTCTAGGAAGTAATGAAAGTAATGTTCCAATAACCCAACCAGAAAGTTGGTACAAATAGACTTCCAACCTATTAAAAGCAGAATAGTTCCAGGCATTGTCTTTCAAATACTTTTCCATCTTACAAAAATGATCTTTCTCATCTCTTAAAATAGTGCTGAACGTTTCCTGGGGATATTTATTCCAATAGACTTCAGCTTCATAAATACCTATGGCCTGATTTTCTGACAACAAGGATTTTATAATCGAACTTCTAATGTGGATTGCTGAATTCATTGTTAGCTAATTAAAATCCCAATCTGACATCAAATTATAATTATTCACAAGAGAATAACTGTATGAATATAGAATCCAGAAAGTATTGTTTCCGTATATATAATTAAATGGCTGTCCTAACCGACAATATCTATTTAATAAATCGAAAATACATTTTTTTAAATGGCGACAAACTATTTAAAATAAAGTTGTTTGGGAGAGTCGCCCTTAAAATAAGAAAGAAAGGTATCCACCATATCAGATCATTGAATATGATGTTTAATCCAAATTTTAATGGGAACTCTTCATTAATTAGTGCCATCGAAAACCCTATAGGACCGAATACTTTTCCCATAAAACCAACAAGCACAATAGGCCAATGAACCATAGGATTATCGGCTGCGAGCCAGTATCCAACCCCGTATACACCTACAATCATTCCAATACATTGCCACAATTGTGGATATAAAGGCACTTGCATGCCAAAAAACTCAAAACATTGAACCGGAAATAGCACAGCTACCATACCCCAAAGCACATTGTATACCGCTGCTAGCCTTAATGTGATTTCCATTTTATTAACTGTCATGGCTTATTAGTATTCAAT
>PAJA01000003.1 GCA_002705185.1 Nitrospina sp.
ACTTTCAGCTATCAGACTTCCATGGAATCCTCCAAAGGATACCTTCAGATCTTCATCTGACTCTACTTCTATCCAATCTTTTCCGGCAGCTGGAGTAGCAATAAGCTTTAAATTAGGCGCTGACTCTAACCATTTTTCTTTGAAAAACCAGACAATAGCCGCGTCGAATTGCGGCAATCGATCCTTAAAGTCCTTAGAGTTCAGACATACTTCCACACTCAACCCTGGAACTAGTCTCTCCAGCAAAACTTTATGTTGAGGCTTAAAATTCCAAGCCTCGACATGAGGGTGAGTTAAATAAACCAAAATATTTTTGATGGGCACCGTTCTTCACCGATAAAAGATATGATTTTTACTTATAACACGATCCAAATGAATCAATGGTTTGAGGCATAAAGAGTTTTTGCCAGAAAGGCTTGACATTAACAAACACCTATAACTATAATAATGATACTCATTATCAATATAAGCCGGGCAAAGGAAATCGCTTGAAAAATCGACGATTAGAGTGTGTACAAAAGTTAACACTTTTATCTAATATCATTACTATCCGAAAACCAAAATATTTTCACGAATATCATAAGTCTATATAAAATAATGCCTTATTTGTTTTTTTTAGTTTTGGCTTGGTTTTTGCTCTACTGATTATAACAATTAATTAGTGCTGTTAACTTTGGGAGTAAAACCATGACACGAGCACAGTTAGTAAGTAAATTATCCTTTCAAATGGATGTCACGAAAAAAGAAGCCGATCTTTACTTATCCACAATCTTAGACTCAATTATGGATACCTTGAATGAAGATGGTCGTGTAGTTGTTCAAGGCTTTGGATCATTCAAAGTTAAAGAATACAAAGCCCGACTAGCGAAAAAACCACTAACTAGTGAAATGATTCAGTTACCGGTGCGCTACAAACTTAGTTTTCACCCTGGCAAAGATTTACGTGAACGAATCAATGCAGAATTTCTGCAGGAACAAGAAGCGGTCGATTTGACCGAAAATATTCGATTGCCAGAAAATACTGCTAGCATTCCAGCAGGATAGGCTCTACTCGGGACATTCATATTTACTTGCATAAAATATGGTATGATGTAGTCCTAGAACATTACAAGTTTAGGATGAGTCTATTTTTATTCAAGGAGTTCAAGTATGTCCTATAAGAGGGATACTTGTAGCAAGTGCGGCGAAAAAAGCATCCTTAAGGGTGAAATTGGCCTGAGAACCAGCAAAGATAAAGAGCTGATCATGATCGTCCGGCAAGATCATGGAGTCGAGAAAAGCGTCCCTTTGCAACCAAATATTTGCTCTCAATGCGGTTTTGTAGATTTATATGTGCAAAACCCTAACCACTTGAAGATCAATTCTGAAGACAGGCCAATCAACCCCGACTTTAAACAACGCCCCCTTCTGGAGTCTGACTTTTAGTTCCCTCCTTTCTGTCATTACCAATTTCACTATTTCTCCTTCAATCAGCGATAACCCTTGTACGACATAAGGTTTTGAGCCAAAATGGTAATCAAGAACAATATCATTGCACTCGATTTTTTATTTGAGGATTACCTTTTTGCTTTATGGCCATACCCTCTAAAGATGAAATTCACTATCTGCTACTAAAGCTTCACTCCCTCACTGGAATTGTACCTGTGGGAGCTTTTCTTGTTATTCATTTAAGTATTAACTCACTTCGTACTGTAGGGGTATGGCCCTACCAACTCAGCATTGATGCGATAAACAATTTACCTTTTTTATTGATAATAGAAATAACCTTTATATATATCCCCATACTGTTCCATTCGGTAATGGGTTTCTATGTCATTCGCCATGCTAAAACCAATGTGCATCGATACAGGTATCCTAGAAATAGTCTTTATACCCTGCAACGTATATCCGGTGCTGTCGTTTTTGTTTTTTTGATTTACCACATGGGAACAACTGTGGTCCCAAAAGTATGGGAAGGCAAACACTATTTTGAAGCAGCTCCTTTTCTAATCGATATTCTAAATGGTGAGTTTCAAACGTGGCAGGGATTGTTGATTTATACCATCGGTATTGTTTCAGCAACCTTTCACTTCAGTAATGGTCTTTGGGGATTTTGTGTTTCCTGGGGAATTTTGATAGGTGAGAAAGCTCAAAGAAACGGAGCGATCGCCTTCGCAATGATCGGGCTAGCACTCACTGCGATGAGTATGGCCACAATAGTAGAATTTTATATGCACCCTATTCCTGTTGAAGCAACGATTGCTAAGTAAGCTCATGATGAATCGAAAGAAAAAAATTATAGTAATTGGAGGCGGATTAGCTGGATTAGCACTAGCTATGAAGTTTTGTGAGCGCAAAGGGGAGGTGACTATTGTCTCTTACCAGTCTTTAAAGCGATCTCATTCGGTTTGTGCGCAAGGTGGCATCAATGCCGCCATCGATGCAAAAAATGAAGGAGATACTCCGGAAAAACATTTCTATGACACCATTAAAGGAGGCGACTTCCTAGCACACCAGCCTCTGGTGCGCGATATGTGCTACCAAGCTCCAGTAATCATCCACTTGATGGATCGTATGGGTGTGGCATTTAACCGAACCGGTGAAGGGCATCTCGATTTTCGCAGGTTTGGTGGCACACTCTATAACCGAACAGCATTTGCAGGAGCTACAACGGGACAACAACTCGTATATGCACTCGATGAGCAGGTACGGCGCCACGAGCATGATGGCTCTGCCAAGACATTGGAGTGGCATGAATATTTGGGAGCTGTACTGGATTCCGAAGGAATTTGCAGAGGAGCAGTGATTCACGATCTTCGAACTGACGAAATCTATACGTTGGAGGCAGACGCTGTGGTATTAGCCACAGGCGGACCAGGTCAGGTGTATGCAAGGTCCACTAACTCCGTAGTTAATACAGGAGCGGCCGCAACAACAGCTTACCTTCAAGGAGCTAAGTATGCCAATGGAGAGTTCATCCAGATCCATCCTACTGCCATACCTGGACAAGACAAACTCAGATTAATGAGTGAGTCTGCGCGAGGTGAAGGGGGTCGCATCTGGGTACCTCGTGATGCCAATGACAGTCGAGATCCCAAAAAAATCCCCGAAAGCGAACGCTACTATTTTCTCGAAGAAAAATACCCTCTCTTTAAAAATCTCGTTCCTCGAGATGTCGCTAGCCGAGAAATTTATGACATCGTCTACAACAAGAATCTTGGGGTTAGCGGAGACCCCATGGTCTATCTCGACCTGACCCATAAATCGAAAAAATTTCTAGACAATCGCTTGGGTGGAATCATGGATATTTATACTAAGTTCACTGGTGTAGATCCCCGCGAAACTCCTATGAAAATCTTTCCCGCAGTGCATTACTCTATGGGAGGATTGTGGACAGACTATGGCCCGGACAACAATGGTTTGATTGATCACGGTTCGCCTAGAAACCAAATGACTTCTATTCAGGGCTTGTTTGCGGCAGGAGAAGCAGATTATCAATATCACGGCGCCAATCGTCTAGGTGCAAACTCCTTATTAAGCTGTATTTATACGGGATTAATGATGGCCCGAGGCATAATGAACTATACAGACTCTCTTGAAAAATCGGTGGAAGATATCTCTTCCACGATATTTGATGATACGCGCTCGCACTGGCAAAACAAGTTCAAAGAAATCAAAAGAATGAATGGCTCAGAAAATCCTCACAAACTTCATCATGAGCTTGGGGATATCATGCTGGCAAATGTTTTGATTGTCCGAGATAATAAGTCCTTGGAAAATGCCTTCCATAAAATTAATGATATTGAAACTCGGTTCAAAGATATACAGTGTTTGGATACGAATGATTGGGCCAATCCATCGCCCAGTTTCATCAACCAATTATATTGTATGATTCATCTTTCAAAGATCATCACTAAAGGCGCTTTAATGAGAGATGAGTTTCGAGGAAGCCATTACAAACCAGATTTCGACATGAACCAGCCCAAGGATTTTGATCCACATGAATACATCGAATATTTGGAACAAAAACAATATGGGGAAGTAGATATAGCAAAGTTCCCTACCGGTCATCTCGATTATATGAAACAGTTTGAAGCAAATAACGAAAAATGGCTTAAAACAACGGTGGCTCAATATAAAGATAATCAACCAGATATCACCTATGAAGAAGTCAATACCTCGCTGGTGACACCGCGGCCAAGAAAATATGACTGACAAACTACTATGAATAATTTAACTCTAAAAATTAAGCGCCAAGATAAACCTGGTTTCTCTTCCTATTGGCAAACCTTTAAGGTGCCACACAAACCTTTTGCCAATATTATTTCATGTCTAATGGAAATCCAGAAGTCTCCAAAAACTCTAAGCGGAGAAACAGTTAGCCCCGTTACCTGGGACAGTAATTGCCTAGAAGAAGTTTGTGGTTCCTGCACCATGTTGATCAATGGCCGAGTCCAACAAGCCTGCACAACTTTAGTCGATAATCTCGAAAGTCCCATCACTCTGGAGCCCATGTCTAAATTCCCGGTGATACGTGATCTGCAAGTCAGTCGTGAGCGCATGTTCAAAAACCTGAAAAAGGTCAAAGCTTGGATCGATATAGACGGCAGCCATGACATTGGCGAGGGGCCAATCATGCGTGATCAGGATCGTGCTAAGCGTTATGTGATGTCCGAGTGTATGACCTGCGGATGTTGTTTGGAAGCATGCCCCCAGTTCACTATCGACAACTCCTTTTTGGGAGCTTCAACCTTCAATCAAGTCCGTCTTTTCAATCTTCATCCAACAGGTGAAATGAAAAAAGAAGATCGACTTAATGCTGTTATGGGAGAAGGAGGTATCACCGATTGTGGAAACGCCCAGGTTTGCATTGAGGTATGCCCTAAAAACATCCCACTTACGGAATCGATTGCCGATATTAGCCGCCAAACAACCTGGCAAGCGCTAAAAAACCTCTTTACCAAATAAGTAAAAAGTTTTTTTATTTAAAACCCACCTACAGTTTGTTATGATTTAGCGTGTTTTACCGCCAATAAATGTACAAGTAAGTTTACAAAAGGAATACATCTAATGAAAGTCTCCCTTGCCAGCGCAATGGGCACCTGTTTTGGGGTTCGAGATGCAATCGACCTTGCCATGTCTCCGGAGTTCCATTCTGACCTTACTATCGTAGGTCAGTTGGTCCATAATCCGCAAGTCAGTGAATCTTTAAAACAAAATGGCGTCTCTCTGGTTCCTGGTATCGAGGACATCAGTCAAATTAAAACCAAGAAGGTCATGATCACCGCACATGGGGCGGCTGAGAAAACCAAGCAACGACTTCATGATGCAGGCTTCATTGTCTATGACGCAAGCTGCCCATTGGTGATGAGAGTTCATCAGACAATTAAATCATTAGTAACAAAGGGTTATTTCCCTGTCGTGATAGGGCAGAAAGATCATGTTGAAGTTAAAGGGATCGTCGGAGACCTAGAGGCCCACCTTGTCATAAACAATGAAGATGACTTTGAAAAAATTAAGAGCTCTGGCAACCGTAAGCTTGGAATCGTTTCCCAGACCACTCAGCAAACTGATAAAGTTGAGGGATTAGTGGAGAAAATCAAGGCTCTCGATTATGTGGATGATGTAGCATTTGTTAATACAATCTGCCAACCTACCCAAGATCGGCAGGTGGCAGTCCATGAATTGGCAGATCAGGTTGATTTAATGGTCGTTATAGGTGGCTTTAATTCATCCAACACAAAAAAGTTGGTTCAGGTTTGTGAGGAGAAAGGTGTTGAAGCTCACCATATCGAATCATTCCACCAGTTAGACCAGAAATGGTTCATTAACAAACAACATGTGGGAATTACAGCGGGAACCAGCACTCCTGAAGAGATCATCAACCAAGTACATTCCGAAATTTTAAAGATGGCTAAAAAAGTTGAGGGCTCAGAAGAAAAAGTACTCCTCTGAAAAAGCTTAATAAGCTCTATCAGATATTTTCAGACCTAAGGTTTTTTAAATTCCTTTTTAAAAGCAACTCTCTTTTATTCTTTTATAACTTTTAATCTTTTTTGCCCTAGGTTTGCCCACAAGGGGTAGGGTTTGCAAGAATGGACGACTGGACCTATTGTTTAAAAACTCTTCCAAAAGTTAGCAGAACCTTTGCACTTAATATTTCCGTCTTAAGGGGCGATCTTCATAGAAGCATTCTCACCGCCTATCTTTTTTGCAGAACGGTAGACACAGTAGAAGATGCAGCAAAACTTGATCCGAAAATAAAAACCCAGTTACTGATTGAGTTTTCACGTTTAATAGAAAATAGGGATCACCGAGAAAAGAGTCTTACTGCTTGGGTTGAAGAATGTAAAATAGTTGATGGTGCTCCCAACGACCTAGATCTTCTCCAGAAGATTTCACGAGTTTTCAATGTCTTTAACTCACTCCCCAAAAATCATCAGGACCAAATCATCCCTTCCGTTTCAAAAATGGCAAAGGGTATGGCCTTCTTTCAAAGCCGTTTTCAGTTTGGTGAAATAACCCCACTGGAAAACATACAGGACCTTGAAGAGTATTGTTATTTTGTTGCTGGAGTAGTGGGAGAAATGCTGTGCAATCTGTTTTTTCAAAAACTGTCTTATTTGCCAGAAGCGGCAAAAAATATTATGCGAAATAATGCCGTATCATTCGGACTCGGACTCCAGATGACCAACATATCTAAGGATATTATTGCAGACCGTAATAGAGGCTGGTCGTATATTCCCAAGAGCGTCATTTCTGAAAAAGGATTGACTATGGATGAGTTTCATTCTGGAGCATCTATGGATAAAAACCTGCTGATACTTGAAGGCTTGCTCAAAAAAACTAAAGGCCACCTAAATGATGCATTGAAGTTTACGTTAGCCATCCCCAGAACCGAGATTGCCTTGCGCTTATTCTGCATCTGGCCGTTATGGATGGCAGTTAAGACCGTAGCAGTCTTACACAACAATCCTGTATTGCTGAACTCAAACGCCCAAGTAAAAATTTCTCGAAGCACTGTAAAGCGTATTTTATTTGGGACTCCTTTTATAGCCTGGTCTAATAACTTTCTAAAATACTCCTTTGCAAATATTATCAACGATAACGCGTTCCTCAATCCTCCAGCTTTTGATCTAGAAGGATTGAAATCGCGCTTGGGAAAAATCCCTCTCGATACCGTTAACCCTTACACTTAAAATTATTAATATCATGTCTGACCAAAATAGATTTGTAGATAATCAGGATGGCACCGTAACCGACATTCAAACTACTCTCATGTGGCTTCGAGAAGATGGATGGCAAAGAGAAGCTAAGTGGTTCACCTGGGATGAAGCCCACGAATTGGCGACCCATATGAATGGCATTAAATTCTGCAGCTTTCAAGACTGGAGGCTACCTCTCGAAGATGAAATTCGTACTATATACGACCCTGAAGTAATAAATCATGACAAGTATGAAAAAGAAATCCACCTAGACACTGTTTTCCCACCGGGAGGCCAAGCTACCGTCTGGCTAAAGGGTGAAGGTGGAAGCTACGGGACTTTGTTCGATTTTAAAAATGGCGAAATTCGCCCAATATATAAAAGTAAAACAGGTAGAATGTCTGTCCGTCTAGTGCGGGGTAGTCTGCCTCGAAAAGCTGACCAATAACATTACAAGGTGCAGATGCAACTTTTAACTGTTATTATCATCTAATCCAAAACCTAACACGGGGGTTCTTTTGAATAAAAATAGCCTTACTTCCATTGCCGGAGGATTATGGTGCGTCATTGGAGTATTCCTTATTTTTCGCGGGTTCGGTTTATATCAGCTTGCAGGTCAGGAGCAGCATTCAACTCAAATTTCCATTATTCTTTCCTTGATCACAGCTGTAATAATAGGCTTAGCAAAAGGGAGATTTGTATTGAGCAAAACAGCCAGAAAAAATAAAGCCCGAATCTATGAACTAGACGACCCTGTCCGTATTCATCAAATTTTTGCCAAACCCTTTTATTTTCTTATCCCGATGATGATGGGCCTTGGGGTTCTCCTACGTTACTATAATGAGTACCTAGGAGGATATGTTGTCGTTGCCGCAATTTATTGTGGTATAGGAATGGCATTGATCGTTTCCAGCCGCACTTATTGGGCTAAGAAACCAACCGCATCCGCCCCCGATAACTCCTGAAAATGCTATGCGCCTTAGCTCGCGACTAGCAATATCTTTAATTGTGAGCAGAGACTCTCTCCGCTCAATGTAGTTTTTAGAGGTGTTCTTGAATGAAAAATTTTTTTCTTACACTCCACATGATATCCATGTGTCTAGTCATTGGAACGTTATTTTTGCAATCACTCTCTGTTGTCTTTCGCTTGCGCTTGAAATCTGAAGAAGAAGCCGAAGGTCTCAGAAAAACTCAAAACCGAATTCATAAATTTATCTACTATCCCATTTTGGGAGTGACTCTTATATCCGGAATGGTGCTTGCCGGAAAGACAGGGGTTTTTACTGAGTCTCAATGGATCTACTGGAAGCTAGGGCTGCTAGCAATTCTGATCGCACTTGGCATTCAAAACGGAAAACAAATAAAGGTAAACTCTTTACCTAAAAAATACGCCATGATGGTACATATCGCTATTTTTATTGTCGGCGCTTCCATGATTTATCTAGCAACAATCAAACCCGTTTAAAACTATCATGGATATCCTGCTTACTATGGTTGCCAGTGTGCTTCTGATTATAGGCTTTTTTGTAATTTGTCGAACTAGTGATGATGAAGACGAACAGGAACTCGATGAAGAAACTAATGAACTTGGTGAGGTAAAGGATCAAATCAATGAGCCTGAGACCAATAAACAAACCACCGAGATTGAAACCAGTAGTCACAGTCCTCATGCCCCTGACAATTAAACAACTATTTCTGGCGGGTAAATAGTTGTCTCAGTTTAAAATTAGTAATCGTTTTCTCCAGTTGGAAAAACAAGCTGCATCCTGTCGCTTATGTCCGAAACTCGCTGACGAAACAGCTATTTTAAGTTCTGCTAATGGTTCATTGGATGCCAGCATCTTTTTCATTGCAGAGGCACCCGGTAGATTTGGTGCTGGGCGGACAGGTGTTCCATTCCAAGGCGACCGGTCTGGAGACAATTTTGAGGTTTTGCTTAAACATATTGGATTGATACGGTCCGAAGTCTTCATCACCAACGCCGTTTTGTGTAATCCTCTTATAGACGGAAATAACCGCAGACCCAGTGCAAAAGAGATTAAAAACTGCACATCATTTTTAAAAGAGTCTCTAGATATCATTCGGCCGAAGGTAGTAGTCACGCTTGGCACCGTCGCCCTTAATGCCATCAATCAAATTCTAAGTACCCGGTTTCAATTAAGTCAGAATGTCGCGCAGTCTATTTCCATGCCGGACTTCAAGCTTTTCCCCCTCTATCACCCCAGCCCACGTGTAACTAATTGGAAACGACCTATGGCGCAGCAAAAAAAAGATTTCAGTAAAATACCGATATAGTTCCGGTAGCATTAAATAAATACGATAGTCTATTACTCGTTAATATGGATCAAGCCTTGACAAAGGTATAGGGGAATTTTATTTATATATTGAGCTGAGAAATTTTATGCGAAGAAAGGTATTCCATGATTTATAACAATCCTTTTTCAGAAAGATTTTTTTCACAACGCCATAAGGCTCTAACTTGGGGTACATTTACTTTTGGTGGAGCCCTGTTTCTTCTGGCTATAATTATTTTTGCATACCCCGCTCTGATAGCTTACTTCTTTGCCGGAGCAATCCTTTTGACTGCAATCAGTGTGTTAGCCGCGTCTTTGAAGCTTTGGCGGTTTAGTAAAGATATTTCTCGTATAGAGCATTGGAGAAAACCGGATGATAATAATAGCGAATACCAGAGTCATACTACCCAATTCAGGTGGTACGAGTGATCTATAAAAGAATAAAAGGAATCGATAAAGACTGGAGCAAAATTACATTCGGGTGTTGGCAAATAGCACCCAGCGGGGGTTGGGGAAATATCTGTTCACCTAAAGATGCAGAAACAGTTGTGCGTTCAGCCTTAGATCATGGCATCTCTGCTTTTGATACGGCTGAAGGTTATGGAGATGGAGAGTCTGAACGCAGATTAGGAAAAGCCCTCGGCTCTAAAAAAGATTCCGTTATCATCATTTCAAAAATCTGGCCTGATGCAGAGCTAACTCTCAAAGCCTACCAACAACGACTCGAAGATTCACTAAAGGCTCTGGGTCGGGATTATATTGACCTTTATCTTATCCATTGGCCTGGAAGCTATTTTGACAACGCGGAGAAAAGTTCCAAACTAGCCGATTTCATGCAAACTCTTAAAAAAAGTGGAAAAGCCACGACGGTAGGCCTATCTAATTTCCAATCGCAAAACTTAACCTTACTGGGAAGTAAGCTCGAAGTATTTTCAATGAACCAAGTACCCTATAGCTTGTTAGACAGAGCTTATGAAGGAGATACCCTGAACCTTTGCAAAAACTCAGGAATTCCCTATATGGCCTTCTCCCCCACAGCGCAGGGTCTCCTGGCTAGACCTATGAGCCAGGAAGACCTTGAAATGCCGACACGAAAACACCATTTTTTATATCAAGAAAAAATTTATCCGCACACAAAAAAGGTCTTGGAAACTGTGTGTGATGTTGCAAAAGAACTGGACCGAAAACCGGTTGAGGTCGCTTTGGCCTGGGTCCTAACTCGCGACAATATCTTTACCGCTATTGTCGGGTCTCGAAAACCAGAACAAGTTAAAGAATTTGCTAGGTCTGCAGAATTAAAGCTGAACCCCAGCCAGTTGCAGCGCCTGACATCAGCTAGCGACCTATTTCCAATGGTTAAAAAGGGACATTGAATGAACGAGTTCTGGAAAGAACCAATGGAAGAAGATGGCCTAACTCTAGGGCCTGAAGAAGCTCTACAAAAAGAAATTGAAAAATCTAAAACTCTCAAAGTGGATCGTCTCCGTCTCCGTGATAAAATTGAAAAACTGAAATCCGAAAAGTCTGACCTCTCCCATAAAAACCAACAACTCAAAGATAGGCTCACGAAACTGGAGAACTCTGCATCCGAAAAAACTGGATCATCTTCTAAGAACTCTTTGGTATTCGTCTTATTTTTTGGCTTCCTAGCCCTACTTTGGTTCATAACTCGAAATTGAAACACGTTCCAAAGAAATGGAAAACAAAAGCGATTTCTGCTAAAATTCGCCCCAAGGTGAATAAAAACGAATCTTAATTCTAGTTGTTACCATCCTAGTTATGTCTCCTTAATTTAGGAGGCTAAGATTTCTCCTGATTTCTTAGTTTAGCGGTGCCTAGTTTTTATTAGAATTGCCCCTAAGGGGAACCTCTGAAATTTTACATGGCTATGAGTGCACTCTTTAGAATTTGGAAAGCACGAATGGTAAAGCATAAAGCATCAAACAATCAGAAATATCTGAAAATATCAACCAATGTATTGAGAGGAAAACCAAATGTGGGTATTTGAATTTTTTCATGTAATTATCGGAATATTATGGATTGGCTTATTGTACTTCTTCAACCTAGTTCAGGTTCAATCTATGCCAAAAATGGTGGAGGCAGGTGCGGCTAAGCCTTACACTCAAATCATTCTGCCTCGCGCGTTGTTCTTATTTAGGCATGCAGCATTGTGGACAGTCATTAGCGGAATTGCCTATTATATGGCTGGTCGTGGAACTGTTCAAGGAATCCCGAGTGGTGAGATCATGATCGGTATGTTACTCGGTATCATTATGGCCGGTAACGTTTGGTTCATTATCTGGCCAAATCAAAAGAAAATTATCGCTGGTGAACTAGAAGGAGATGCCTTGAATAAAGCTAAAAGAATGGCTTTTCTTGCAAGTAGAACTAACGCCTGGCTTTCAATACCTATGTTAATCGGAATGATTGCCGCTAATCATGGCGGGATTATGTTCTAGCGACCACAGAAGCTTGATTAAGTGAACACTAGGAGTTAACATCGTTTCGCTTTTTCTGACCAACAAAATTTTGCTCTCAAGATCTATTTAACCATTGAAGAGAGTAGTACCAAGGAATTTGTAATGACTTCATCTGACAGTTGAAGAGGTGAAGGCAGTTTTAATTTGTTTTATCTATTCTTTACTCACAGACCAAGAGGGGTTCGTCTACTGTCAAGGGGCGAACCCCTTTTTTGTATTGAACTTTCCATCCAAAAAGTCTCTGTGGTTTGGCTACTCAGTGGTTAAGGCTTCTAAGGGGTCGAGTTTCGATGCTTTGATTGCAGGAAACACCCCGAATATCACACCTATGCCCGCACAAGACCAACTCGCCATCCAGATGGAATTACGATCAAGAATTAATGTCCATTGCCCCCAATATGTCAATCCTAATGTCAAACTAACACCCAGAACAATCCCCAGCCCTCCGCCAAGAAACCCAATGATTAAAGACTCATAAAGAAACTGGTGGATAATATCTCTTCGGGTCGCGCCTACTGCTCGCCGGATTCCTATTTCGCGCGTACGTTCTTTCACAGATATCAACATCACTGCCAAAATACCAATGCCACCTACTAGTAATGATATGCCCGCCACACCCACAATTAGTTTAGTAAACATTTCGGTGGTTTCCTTTTTCAGGTCTTCTATATCCAGTTGACTGATGAGGGTGAAGTCATCGTTACGGTCATCTGTAAGCTTGTGACTTTCTCTTAGAATTTCACGGATTTTTTCCGATGCTTTCGGAATGTTCTTCCTTGAGGTAGCTTTAACAAAAATTCGACTAACAAAAGTTTGATTGACGATTCGGCGCATATAGGTTGACAGTGGAATTAAAATCAGGTCATCCTGATCTAGTCCGTTCGTGTCGACTCCTTTCGGTTCAAACACACCTATAATTTTAAAAGGTATAAAGTGAACTCTTATGACCTGCCCCAAAGGATCTTCCTCACCAAAGAGATTTTTAACCACTGTCTTTCCTATAATGGCAACACGGTTTGCTGTTTTTATATCTCTTTCAGAAAACAACTCTCCATTTTTTAATTCGTAATTACGAATAAAGGGAAAGTCAGCAGTCGAACCTGCAATGGTAGTTTCCACCGAGCTATTGCTAAACTTAGCGGCCATTCTTTTTTCTTCAAAAGGTGCTACTCGTTCCACTTCGCTAATTTCATCAATAATCCGGTTAGCATCACGAACAGTTAAGGTGGTAACGTTGCCTGAAAGGCGAAGACGCCCTCCGCGCCGTTTCATCTCACCAGCATTGATGGTGATAAGGTTTTCTCCCATTCCCGCGATGACATCCATCACTTCCTGCTGAGAACCTTTACCAATAGCCACCATGATAATCACCGAGGCGATACCAATGAGTATCCCTAGCGAAGCCAGAAAGGTGCGGGTCTTATGAGCGAAAAGTGCTCTACTTGCTATGCCAAGTGAGGAAAATAAATTCATCTTCTCTTTATTAAGATCGAATAGATTCTTCTGGGCTCATAAATGCCGCCTTGCGAGCTGGGTGAATACCAAATATCAAACCAATCAGAGAACAAAACATAAACGCCAATATAAATGGCTCCACTGTTATATGAGTAGGGAG
>PAJA01000004.1 GCA_002705185.1 Nitrospina sp.
GGATATATATCATTTCTTCAGGAACAACGGTCCCTGCAGGAATCGTCACAGAAATTTGCTTCACACTATGGGAGTCGCAGGAGGATAGAAATATTAAAAGGAAAAAAAGGCAAAGAGTAATAACGTAACCCTTCAAAACTAAATGCCTTTTTTTAGTACGGGCCTATCATCAAAATAATGAAAAACTTCTCCTCCGTTAATCGGTAGGGGTTTCTTTTCAAAGTCTAGAGGATGGTCGATACCAGGCTGGATGGTTCCATCCACGGAATAGGGCCCATTATTCGACCAATAATTACGTTTTCGAGAAGCAAGAAATTTAATACTAGTAATATATTTGATATTTTTATAACCATACTTGAAAGGCATGATCAGCCTTAAGGGAAAGCCATGATCTCGGCTCAATGGCTGGCCGTTCATACGCATGACAAAAAGGACACGAGGCTTGAGCAACTCTTCCAACTCAAAACTTTCGTAATAGGAATCTACAGACTGGATATAAACAAACTTCGCTGACGGGTCGGGCTGGACTTGTTTTAGTAGTTCTTCAAATCGAAATCCTTCCCACTTCGCTTTGGCGGACCAGCACTCCACACATTTAAGCCGAGAAACCTGAGAGTACATTTTTAATCCAAACAGATCCTCGTAAGCCAAGCCGATGGGTTTTTTAACCATTCCTCCTATTGCCAATCCCCAGCTTTGCATGTCCACACCAAGAAACGGGTTAGCACTGCGAATATGAAAATCAGGAGTATCTCGATTCTGAACGTATTGCTTAGGAATATTTTTATCGTTACGAAAATCTTCCGCCCAGCCAATTTTTTTTGGCATCAACACCGACAAAGCTGTCAGTGAAAATGTTTTGAGAAATTTCCTACGATCAAATTTAAAAGGTGATGAACTCATATTCTTCTCTAAATCAGCGCAATCCTAAAACATCCTGCATATCGTAGACGCCGTTAGGTTGACCCAAAAGCCACTCCGCTGCACGAATGGAGCCACGAGCAAAGGTTTCCCTGCTTTGGGCACGGTGGAACACCTCGAAATTTTCTCCCATGCCACCAAATAAAACACGATGCTCCCCAATAATGTCTCCTGCGCGCAACGTGTGAATACCAATTTCTTTAGGGGTACGCAAAGCAATACCTTTTCTTCCATATACACCAACTTCTTCGAGGTTTCTTCCTAAAGAATTAGAAACAATTTCTGAAATACGAACGGCTGTACCGCTCGGAGCATCTTTTTTAAACTTATGGTGTGCCTCAACAATCTCCACATCATATGCGTCCCCCAACACCCGCGCTGCATCTGCAACCAGTTTGAATAATACATTTACTCCGATACTCATATTTGGAGCAACGACACAGGGAATTGTTTTTCCTATCTGTTCAATTTCTTCACGTTGTTCCGGTGAAAATCCAGTTGTACCAACCACCACAGCACTGCCCTGTTCTGCGCAGACTTTCAGAGTTTGCAAACTTGATTCTGGGGTGGTGAAATCGATCACAACATTGCAATTCTCAAGTGCAGTTGTCAAATTATCAGAGACAGTTACACCCTTTATACCGATCCCGGCAACTTCCCCTATATCTTTTCCCAGGTTTAGACTTCCACCCTGCTCAGTTCCCCCGCCCAACTCGACACCATCGGTATCTTCAATACATGCGGCAATAGTTTTCCCCATACGTCCCGCAATACCAATCACAAGAATTTTCGTCAATTTTATCTCTCCTACACTGGCAAGTTACAATCTATTGGGCTTGAGGCTTAAATTATTAAATCAATGCGTAATCCTTAAGTACAGTATTCAATTGAGACAAAGATTCTTCTGAAGGAGGACATAGCGGCGCTCGAAATTCATTTTGGATCCGACCCATGAGTGCTAGAGCAGCTTTAACAGGTATAGGGTTGGTCTCTATAAACATGATGTCATTTAACTTCAACAGTTCATAGTGCAAAGCTTTTGCCGTTTCAACATCTCCTGTTCGAGCTGCATCGACCAGTTTGGCAAACTTATCTGGAACGAGATTAGCCGTCACCGAAATCACCCCTTTGCCTCCAATCGCCAAAATCGGCCATGTCAATGGGTCCTCACCCGAGATCACTTCAAAGTCTGGCCCACATGAATCAATGATCTCACTGACCTGAACCAGAGATCCCGAGGCCTCTTTAATCCCAACAATATTGTTAACTGAACTCAAACGCGCGACGGTACGGGGTAACATATTAATAGAAGTTCTACTGGGTACATTATAAAGAATAATAGGAATATCAGTCTCTTTCGCCACAATAGAAAAATGCTGGAATAATCCTTCTTGAGTTGGCTTATTGTAGTAGGGCGTAATCAATAATGCCCCGTCAGCACCAATTTTCTGAGCACGTAAAGTTAATTCTATCGCCTCTTGAGTTGCATTGGATCCAGTACCAGCCAGAACAGGGATCCGTCCTTTGCAAGTTTCAACAGAAAGACGAATCACCTCTTCGTGTTCAGCGTGACTCAAGGTAGCTGACTCGCCAGTAGTACCGCAGGGTACAATCCCGTTAGTTCCATTTGCAATATGAAATTCAATCAAGTCGCGAAGGGCAGCGGCATCTACTTCTCCGTTTTTAAACGGAGTCACTATAGCAACAAACGATCCTTCAAACATGGAAGCCTAGTTATTAAATTAATATTCTACAAGTGTGCCTTCAAAAGCTATGCTGGTGGGTCCCTCCAAATAAACCTCATCACTACTGGATACTCCAAAATCAACTTTCAAAATATCTCCACCTTGAGTTTCTACAGAAACCGGAGGCTTTACCATTTTTTTATAAAAAGATAAAAGGGCCGAGGCTACCACCCCTGTTCCACAGGCCAGCGTTTCGTCTTCCACTCCACGCTCATAGGTGCGGATTTTAAGTGCCTGGGCTCCAACTTTCTCGACAAAGTCCACATTGGTTCCGGCCGGAGCAAATACATTATGGAAACGAATTCCACGACCCACCTCCTTAACATTAACACCCTTAATATTATCAGAATAAACAATTGCATGAGGCACTCCTGTGTTTAGACTGTCCACCTGGTATTCGGTTCCGTTCATAGAGACTAAAGTGTCCTGTATTAAGTTTTGGGGTGTAGTAAGCTTAACCTTCACAGTCGTTCCATCTACTTCAGCGCCCACAATGCCCGCCAGAGTCTCTAATGTCATTTTCACGGAAGCTATGTTCTTTTCCACCGCATAACGGGCCACACAACGACCGCCGTTACCACACATTTCCGCAGAAGAACCATCTTCGTTATAAAAATCCCATTTAATATCAGCTTGATCCGAGTTCTCAACAAAGATCACCCCATCCGCACCAACAGACATTTTTCGGTCGCACACGCGTCGGACAAAATCATATTTTTTGCCGTCTTCCATCACCGGCACCCGATTATCAATAACGATAAAATCGTTGCCACTTCCACTCATTTTTGTGAACTGAATCGCCATACCCAAACCCACTGATTAAATATTATTTTCTTTGATAAGTTGCCCTATGACCCCGGTAGTTGACAACAATAACCATTAGGATTCAGAGATTCTAACACACCCTAGTAAGTTGCCGAAAAACCTTTTTAGCTAAAGTTATACACCTCCAAGGCATGAAGGTAAGAAAATTAAAAATATATAAGCTCAAAACTAAAATGCTCTTTAGTTCCTTCTTTTCAAGGTAATTAAGTAAAGTCTTATAATGCCGAGACAATCAATTGCTAGCTAAGCGGATTATTTCACAATGATTCCACGCCTAGTATCCGATCAGACTTTCCAGTTTTTGGCTGTGCTGAGTTTTAGCAGTGCTGGCAAAAAAGTGACGGAAGCAATGAGGCAATTAAACACTCCTAACGTCAGAACCAAACCCAGACTAAATACGCCATAATGGTTAGCCACCATCATACTACCGAAACCGATCATGGTGGTGAGGGAACTTAGCAAAACTGCTTGTCCTGTACTTTTCCCTAAAACGCTAGCGTTTTTATCTTCTTCTTCCCTATAGCGGTGGGTGATGTGAATTCCATTGACCACCCCAATACCAAGAATTAAAGGCAGGATAACGAGGTTCGCCATATTTAGCCGCAACCCTATCAGCTCCATAATTCCAACCGTCCAAATGGACCCCACCAGCACGGGAAGAAGAACAAAACAAACTGTCCTTATATTCCGGAATAGGAAGGAAACATAAATAATGATCGCGGTCATTGCATAAAGTCCGCCATTGACATAGCCTTCCGTCATTAACCGAGTAGACTCAAACATATGCACTGCCGTTCCGGTAACATTCGGATCTACAGATCTGAGATCGTTTAAATATTTTTTACGTTCATCAAGATTCCATATATTTACGCTTGGAAAAATATTCGCCACATACTTGCCTTTTTTTGATATAAAACGCTTTCTCAGTTCTTCAGGAATTTCTTCCAGCCGTACCAATTTTACATCAGCATTGGCTTTGAGTTCAGACATAAGGTTGCGGTAATCTGTAAAGAGCAATTGCGAAAAAATTTCAAGCCTTTGTTCGGCTAAGCGAGGGGACACTTTCCGACTTTGCTCCCGAAAACTTTTGACTAAATTTCCGGCTATTTGCAACTGGTCAAGTTCATTATCCTCCCGACCTTGCAGTTTGAACTGAATACCCTTAAGAGTTTTGTTCAATGCTTTCCAAGAAAAATCGACATCTTCTGGCTCTACTTCCAGATCCTTTAAAAGCGGCGCGAGTTTTTTACGGATGATATCCGCATTTTCTTTCTGATGATCCGGTATAACCCCCGTAATACTGTTAACTTGGGCCACAGTTGGCAGAGCCTTGAGTTGACGCTCTTTTTCCTGAACCTCTTCCAAAGAGTTTGCGAGGATGGCAGCAGACCAGGCGGACCGCCCGGCACTTTCAATAATCTTCATTTCATATTTCACCGCCTCAGTTCCCTTGGCCTGAAGGTTGAGTAGGTTGTAGTCAAAACGCAGGTCTTTCAATGAGAGCGAAGCGATGAGAACCAAAACGGTACACACTGCGATGATGAGATAATAGTGATCAAATATTTTGTCAATACGTCCTCTTTCCTTTTCGGTCGAGGGTTTTATTTGAAGATAACTCGGCTTTCTCCATTTTTCTTCTAACGTGATTAGGGCAGGAAGAACCAGGAGCATGGCAACCATACAAAAAAGAATCCCCCATCCAGCGATCCAGCCTAGTTCTACAATACCAATGAAGTCAGTCAGAACCATGGCACCAAATGCTATGGCAGTCGTGATGGCGCCGGAAAAGTTTCCCTTACCTGTTCCTTGCAGAGTTTTTTGTAAAGCTGGTAGAATTTCTTTACCTTGTTGTCTTTCCTCCTTAAAGCGCCCAAGAAAATGGATTCCAAAGTCTATGCCCAGTCCAATCAGAATAGTGGTAAATACTACGGAAAGAATATTCAAGTGACCGATGGTCAAGGTGGTGAACCCCATCGTCCAACTCAAACCGAGTAGCAGACAAAATATAGCTAGAAGAGGTTTAACCACTCCCTGAAAGGCAATAATAAATAGCAGGGCAACCCCCGCGAAAGCGATCATGGAAGCAGTTTCAACATCTTTCTGAGTGGTCACCATTTCATCGCTGGATATTACATCCTCTCCCGTGAGCCCGACTATTACTCCAGGAAAGTCTTTACGAGTCTCAGCAATCAATTGTCGAGCCTGTTCTACAGCATTTTTATAACCGGTAAAACTAGTTTCGTCATCATTAGGAACCACTAGAATGAAAAGCATATCCCCATCTTTAGAGACCATGTATCCTTGCTCACGCAAGGAAACGGCATTCCCTTTAAACAAAGCCTGCCAAGGTGAACGATAAGTTGTCTCCCCTGAAAGAAACCATGTCATTTCTTCCAAAATTCGGATCAACAGGTTTAGATCTTCAACATTTTTACTTTCTTTCTCTTCTTCCTCGCCTAAAAAATCGGTCAGAAGAGAATCGACCATACCGGAACTGATTTCAGCATTGATACTCGACAAAAGTGGGTGGAGTCCGGGTGAAGCATTAACCGTAGCTAGAAAGTCTTGATGATATTCTAGTTTGTGACTAAAAGTTGCCAAGTCGTCCTCGTCAAGATAAAGCAAGAAACGCGAACGGAAGTAACTGGTATCGATTTTATAAACAACTTTAGAGAATAGATGTGGTTCGGCTTGTAATTTTTTTTCCAATGCTTCGGCAAAGCCAGACATATCAGCAGGGTTCTTACTCTGCACCACCACGACCATGCCGTCCAAGTCCTCAAATTGTTCTCGATAGTTTTCATATCGCTCAACGTAAGGAAGACCTTTAGCCACTAGATCACCGCGTCCAGTTTTGAAAGTCAGCCTTTCTGCAGTCACCCATAAAGACAGAATAGCTAACACCAAAGACGCAGACACGACAAACAAAGATTGTCGATAAGCAAAACGTTCAATAGCAGATAAGAAGCGGGTAAGAAGGCCAGATGTCATGGGAATTTTTCCTGCCCATTAACCTTGGAAGCTTGTGATATTTTTATTAGCAATTTCATGAGCCCGTGATATCTTTCCGCTGATTTCTTGCCCAGAACGGGAAAAAATGGTTACATCGAATGGTTAGAAGCGCATACCCAAGCTAAAGACGTGAGCATTAAGTCCGATATTTGGAAATTTGATCCCTGCGTTTGAAACATGAAAGAGCCGATAATTAATGGAGTACGCGCCATTCTCTTTAAAGTACTCCAGTCCAACTCCTAGATTCAATAAAAATTGAAACTCTGTTCCTAACTCTCTATCGGCAATATCCTTCCAGTTGGTCATGGAAGCACCCGCACCAAGGAGAATATTCGGTGCCCATCTTCTTTTAGGGTTGAGAAATTTATACTGAGCCATAAGTGGTGACCACCCAAGCAAGAATTTGTCCTCACGATCAGCAAAAGCAACCCCAGCTTCCATATGATAGAACCATGCTCCACGAGACCAGGAATCACCAATTATCCCTGATATATTGTGCTGCCAGTTCGGAAAAAAGAATGCGAATCCCAGATCGGTACGGTTTCGCCCGGGAGGGAGGTCGACGGTATGCCCCCAACCTAACTGACCACCAAAACTGGAACTACCCTTTTCAAATCTTTGCGCAAAACTTTCGGCTTTCGCAGTTGCTATATTGAACATCAGAAGAACCACAACAAAAACCACCGAACGTGATAAAAACTTCATATCCCATTGTTTCCTATAGTTTAAAATGTTCCATTTTAACGCACAAATTTAACGCACAAAATTGTGACCTTAACATAAAACCTGCTAGTTTTCAGGCCATTATTAGCATTTGTCTTCATATTCGTTTGTGTTATAATCGGCCTTTTCTCAAATAAATAAAGGGATTTTCACTATGATGGGTATTGGTTTTCCAGAATTAATGATCATTTTGGTCATTATCATGATTATCTTTGGTGCTGGCAAGTTACCAGAAATTGGCAGTGCGTTTGGTAACAGTATTCGGAACTTCAAGAAGTCTATGAAGGAAGCCGAGGAAAATGCAGAAGAACTTCCTGAAGTTACCGACACAGAAGCTACGGATGAAGCAAAGGAGGTAACCGAAGGAGATAACGATACACCAGAAACTGCTGAGAACCCTACAACATCTGCTACCGAGCCGGAAAACAAATAAAACATCTCCTTATCTCCCTCCCATGGGAGAATTTTTTTCAAGGTTTCGCCTTTATTCGGCGAATCGCTTTGTATTTACAAGCATCCTAAACCTTACTGGAATAAAAGGGGGAATTGCAAATCCCGGCGGGTTCAAGTAAGTAAAGGAACCTATGCTTTTTCTTAACAGAAAATAAAACTGGATTTGCTATTTTATGTCCTTCACCCAGCAAAAAGTAGATAAAGAAATTGAAGAAGCTCTGGTCAAGGATTTTCAAGCAGGTAACCTTGATGCCTACGACAAGATCGTTGAGCTTTATCAAAAGAGAATATATGCCCTTAGTTTCAACTTGATGCGCAACCAGATGGATGCTCAGGATGTAGCTCAGGAAGTTCTTCTTACTTTGTTTAAGAAGATCCATACGTTTCAGGGAAAGTCCGCTTTTTCGAGTTGGGTTTATCGTATCACGTTAAACTCCAGTTATATGAAGCTTAGGAGTAAGAAGAAGGAACCTAAAATTTCTATTGACGAGTTATTACCTTCTTTTAATAGTACTGGCTTTCAACAGGAAAAGATTCAAGACTGGTCAGAAAATACTGAATCATTATTATTTACCAATGAAACTCGGGAAATCATCAATAAAGCTGTAGGTCTTTTACCAGAAAAGGAAAAAGTTGTTTTCTTATTACGAGATGTTGAAGGCCTCTCAACTGAAAAGGTGAGTGAAGTTTTGGATTTAACCATTCCAGCGGTAAAGTCGCGACTGCACCGAGCCCGTTTATTTTTGAGGAAAAAACTTTCTGGCTATTTTGAGGAATACAATTCCCAAAAGGGGGAAACATGATCTGTTGTAAAGAGTGCATTGATCTGCTGTACGATTATATTGAAGGTTTACTGGATCAGGAAACAAGTAAGTCACTTGAGGAACACTTTGAAGAATGCCCTCCTTGCATAGCTTTTTTGAATACTTATAAATCGACAACTACCCTTTGCCGGGATACTTTGAATCAAATTGAAATTCCAGATGAGGTGCGCCATACCCTGCAAAGTTTTTTGAAAGAGAATAAAGACCAACAAGAAAAAAAGTAGCTTCTCTCTTCCAGGGCCGAGGTAAAAACAGGGCAGTTTCCAGGGCACAATACATTGACAAATCTCACAGGTTTATTTATATTTTTCAGAAAGATTCATATTATGAATTTTTCACCTCAAACCTACTAAAATTAATTATTTGTACTAACCCTCTTTAGAGGCAAAGATATGGTTGAAATGAAAGTTGAGGGCCTTACGTTGGACCCGCTTACCAACATGCCCATCATTATTTTGAAAGATTCAACCGGTTCTAAAGCTCTTCCTATATGGGTTGGTTATTTTGAGGCTAATGCAATCGCTTTGGAAATAGAGCAAGTCTCCACCCCACGCCCCATGACTCATGATTTACTCAAGAACCTAATTCAAAATATGAAGGCAGAAGTCAACCACATACTCGTCAACGAATTAAAAGACAATACTTTTTATGCCGTCATTTCTTTGGTGTATGGAGATATTACTCTGACTATAGACTCGCGTCCTTCCGATGCCATCGCTCTCGCATTACGAACTAAGTCTCCTATCTTTGTGGAAGAAAAAGTAATTGAGGACGCTAAAAGTCTTGACCTCCCAGATCCAGAAAAAACCAACACGGCTGACGACAAGCAGTGGAAAAACTGGCTTGAAAACATAAAACCGGATGACTTTGGCAAGCTTTGACAATCAAAATAATGTCGGAACATTCTGCTCAAGATAATTCCTCATTGCTTTATCACTCCGCTTTTATCCATGTTAAATATCACTTTGTCGCCCTCAACCTAAGTTAGCAGGACAACCTTAAGAGGAAATGAACCAGTGAAAAATATAGGGTTGTTTTGCAAACCAAGACCCTCCTCCGTAGACCCTAAAATAGTCAACGATCTGGTGCAATGGTTACTAGAACGAGGCTGCAAGCTTTATATGGATGAAGGTACCGCCGAATTGATCGGAGAAGAAGCAACCTGTTCACATAAAGAAGTTCTCAGCATCTCTGAAATGATCATTGTGCTTGGAGGAGACGGAACTTTGCTAAATGTAGCTCAAATTGCCCACTTACATGGAGTTCCTATCCTAGGGGTCAACCTCGGAAGCCTAGGTTTTCTGACCGAAACCACCCTTGAAGATCTTTATCCCACGCTTCAAAGGACCTTGGACGGTGAATGTGAAATAGAGCATCGTATGTTGCTAAATGCCTCGCTCTGGCGCGATGGGGAGAAAATACAAGATTTTAATGTATTGAACGATATTGTCATTAATAAGGGCGCACTAGCTAGAATCGTAAATCTTAACGTGCTGGTCAACGACCAACCTATGACCTCATACCGCGCTGATGGATTAATTATTGCTACACCAACAGGCTCCACTGCTTATTCTCTTTCGGCGGGAGGACCAATCATTCACCCCAGCATGCATGCATTGGTATTAAGTCCGATTTGTCCTTTTGCTCTGACAAATCGACCTATTGTAGTTCCCGATACTTCTAAGATCAAAGTTCAACTGACCAAACGCCATGAGGACGAAGATGTCAGGGTAACTCTTGATGGACAGATGGGTTGTGCTATGAAGTCCGGAGATATTCTTGCGGCAGAAAAGGCTCAGGTCTATGTAAAACTGGTGCAAGCTCCCGGAAAAAATTATTATCAAACTTTGAGGAAAAAACTTCATTGGGGAGGCACTACGGCGAGTTAATCTCCCCGTCTTTGAATCAATATAACTCGATAAACTATTTTATGAATCAAAATATCGTTTCGTGCGGACATAAAGTAAATATTGATACTCACGTTGTTTTATGGAATAAAGGCTTTGTATGCCCTAATAAAAGAGGTCGATCTACCTGCTCCTACCATGACCCCAAACTCAATGATGCGCCGTCCAGAAAAAATACGGCTTATAAAATCCTAAATCCAGAATCAGCTTACAAGGAACTGGCTCAACGAGTTCATCAGCTCGTCCTCCATTATGACGCCTGCTATAGCTCTTTCCACTGTCATCAATTGATGACGAAGAGCTCTTTTAAGGGGAGCCATTTTTATTTGGATCTCGATGGCACTCTTTACCAAACCTGTGACTTATATTGGAAAACCAATACAGCGCCCGCGGATGACCAACAAGGCAACGAGAGAGCTATCCATGTCGAAATGGCAAATCTTTCCTGGGAGGCCCTTGCTAAAGACTCAGAATGGATACCCTCTAACAAAGATAAATACTTAAAAAAAAGAGGGCGGTGGGTACTTGAACTTCCAAATGAATATAGAAAAAAAATCAGGACAGCTGGATTTCAGGCCACTCCGGCTCGCGTATATGGCACAAGGGGGTACTTCAGCAAAAAGATAAATGATCGCGTGGTCCGCATGTGGGACTTCACCGAGGAACAATATCAAGCTCTGATTAAACTTTGTATTGGCATCAATAAACTTCTTCCTAGAGTTAAACTGCAAGTGCCTTTCGATAAGAATTCCGGTCGACATCCTCTCGACAGATTAAAAAACTACTCTAAGTTTTCTGGCATCTTGGGTCACGCGCACGTACAAAAAGGTGATAATGGGCTAGAGTGCAAATATGATCCCGGATCGGCTTTCAATTGGGCTCGACTAAAAAAAGCCTTCAACTCATCTACCCGGGGTAGCACTAGTTCTTAACCAGGGTTTTGTATTGACGTTTGGCTTAGTTTACGGGAAGATTAAGGGATTCCACAAAGTACCGTAAAAAACTTACATACATAAGTTTTTTGAGTCAGTTTTTAATATTGCTTGCTGTTGTTTTAATGGCTCACTTGCCTAGTATAAAAAATTCGTATTATGGAAGGTTGCCCACCATCTTTAGTGCAAGGCTTCAAGACAGACCGGATGATTTGGAGCCATATGGAATGCAAAAATTTATTCATATGCCGAGTAAAAGCAAGTCAGTAAATAAATCAATACTCATAAGTATGCAGGTTTCTCCGAACGAAAGTGCTAGGATATAAAAAATTATGAAACTACTATCAAAAGACATCCTTCTATCCGATATTGAGAAGGATCTTCTCCTATTTACATTGAAAAGGCTCAATAAATAATGAAGCAAAATTCCATTTTCCGTGACGAACTCCCGGGGGAAAAAAAAAGTATCATCAATCTACTCATGACTGGGTACATTGTTGTCATTTCCTGCTTAGGATATGCTGCATTTTTTCTTTATATTCAACTAGGCCAAATTGAGAGGATTGTAGGAACCATGGATACGGAGAATTTAGCTCCCGATCAAATGGAATTGTTAAAGAGCAGAATCATTCGTAGTGCGGGACAATTAAAAGGTGAGATGATAGGAATGTCTATCGTAGGGAGCCTCGTTTCAATTATTGGCGGATTCTATACCATCAGCATGGTGATAAGACCTTTGAAAAAACTGGTGCAATATGCAGAGGAGCGCGGAAAGACTGAACTCCCCGAAATTAAATCTAATACGGAAATTAAACAACTGGCAACCGCCATCACGCAATTAACAGAAAACCTGAATCAAACTGCATCAGCAAAAAAAAAGTAGCCCAAAATACACTCCGGAACAATTAAAAAAACCTGTTAACTCAAAAGTCGTTGAAGTCTCGCGCTTTACTGATAAGTTCGCCTTTAAAAGGAAATATCTCTTGCCTAGGAATGCCTATTTCCTCTAATAACTGAGTGTAATATTTAAAATTGAGAACTTCTTTCAAACGCAGTAATGTCTTTTGAATCTCCTTTGAAGACTTTGCAATCGGCACCAAGTTGCTACAAAGCAATTCTACAGAGAGGGGCTCGTTGGAAAGCTGGGCTAGAAGGGTTGAAATCTTAGAAACCTCCAAGTCTTTCCGAAAAATCTCACGGTCTTTTTTTTCCATTTTTATATACTTCACACATTTCTCATGAAGGATGAGCTTTTGTTTCCAGGCCTCCTTTTTTTTCCATTGATCAAACTCCGCTTTGATGGGTTGACGCTGTTTCAAATTATGTATGTTGTCCATACGAGACTTATAATCTTTTTGGAAAGCTTTGCGAACCTCGGTCCGATTTAATAATTCGTCATCGTAATATTTTTCCTTAAACTTTTTATCAACTTTTCCTTTGTCTTTCCATTTTTTATAACGCAGACTGACTACTTCGGCGTGAGTCATGGATTCTATTTCTCTGAATAGGAGCTGAGTCTCCTCGATATGAAAAGATTTAGCCTCTTCAACCATTTTCGCATATTTTTCAGCGTCCTTATTCTCTAACTCTGCCAGGACTGGTTTGAATTCTTCCCAGCGAAGATTAGCCAGCCATCCACCAAAAACCAAGCTTGCAAAGACTATCCAAATGATGGTCTTTTTTACGGTTTTTTTCATAATTTACTCTTCTCAGTTTACGTTTAGCTGACTGTCCTTAAACATATTTAAAATAGGGCCTAATCTTCATAGCTTATCGGTTTTTTGGGGAGACTGTTTATAGCTAAAGAATACCACAGAGTTTTATATCTGATCTGCTAAGAAGCAATATGAGGAAGGAAATCCAAAAATAGTATAACCGGGAGGCTTTTTTAGTGTTTAAAATGCCTTGTGCCAGTAAACACCATAGCTATTTTTTGTTCGTTAGCCGCTTTCAAAACTTCTTCATCGCGAATGGAGCCACCCGGTGAAATAATGGCAGTGATGCCGTGCTTAGCAGCTTTGTCAATAGAATCTCGAAAAGGGAAAAAAGCATCCGAAGCCATTACTGCTCCCTGAAGAGGCTTGCATGCTTTCTCCACTGCTACACGCGCAGAATCTACCCTACTCATTTGACCTGCCCCAATACCAAGAATTTCCTGGTCTTTAGCATAAACAATAGCGTTGGATTTAACATGTTTAGCTACAATCCAGGCAAATTTCATGTCCTCCATTTCTCGTTCATTTGGTTTTCTTTCACTGACCACCTTGAGCTGTTCTTCAATATAGATTATGGAGTCCTGACTTTGGACTAACAGACCACCACCGATTCGCTTTAAATCAAATTTCTCTGTATTCGTTTCGTCCCTCATCTCAGGCATCTGCATAAGACGAACATTTTTTTTTGCTGCAAACAGTTTTAGAGCTTCAGGGTCAAAACCAGGCGCCACAACAGCTTCTACAAAGTTTTTAGTTATTTCCTCAGCGGTCTTGGCAGTAACCGATCGATTGAACCCAAGAATTCCTCCAAATGCCGATGTTGGGTCTACCTCACGAGCAACTATAAATGTTTTTAACTGATCCTCACCCTGAGCGACACCACAAGGGTTAGTGTGCTTAATAATAGTTACCGCACCCTTATCAAATTCTTTAACTAACTCCCACGCGGCATTCAAATCTATAAAATTATTAAAAGAGAGTTCTTTACCTTGAAGTTGTTGGGCAGAAACAATCTCAGACTGTAATGGAGAGCTTTCCTTATACAAAGCGGCAGACTGATGAGGGTTTTCTCCGTAGCGGAGTTCCTGCACTTTTTCAAACGGTTGGTTTATCAGAGAGGGGAAGCCTGATTCTTCTTGCCATCTTTCAGTTAAATAAGTCGATATCAAGGAATCGTAACGAGCTGTGTGTGCGAAGGCATGGCGACATAAACGCCTGCGTATCTCAAGAGTAATTGATCCTGATTTTATTTCACTCAAAACCAGCCCGTACTCGGCTGGGTTGACCACTACAATCACATCTTTGAAATTTTTTGCCGCAGACCGGACCATCGCGGGACCACCAATATCAATATTCTCGATTGCATCTTCTAGAGAGCAATCCTTTCGCGCTACCGTCTGCTCAAATGGATACAGGTTGATAACGACCAAATCGATAGGCCTAATTCCATGGTCATCCATTGCCTTGACATGTTCCGGTATATCTCGGCGAGCCAGAATTCCTCCGTGAACTCTAGGGTGAAGTGTCTTTATTCTGCCATCCATCATTTCCGGGAAACCAGTATAGTCAGATACTTGGATCACAGGAACACCGCCTTTGCGCAATAAATCTGCCGTGCCACCAGTCGAAAGTATCTCAACACCTGACTTCTGAAGTTCGATAGCAAAATCCAATATGCCAGTCTTATCCGATACGCTTATCAATGCGCGTTGAATTGGTTTCATGAAAATAGTAAAAAGTTAAGTTTATTGGGGAAGTTTTCTTTTTGGGGCCGGAGACTTTGAAATTAGAAAACCAGGGGTCAATGCATTTATTAGCTTTAATATCCAGACCGGAAAAGAGCCATAAGACTCCCAAAGGGCGGGTTCTTTTTTCTTGGATTGGGATACATTTTTTTGGGGATCGGTCATAACTCACCTCTCCATTATCAATTAAAGGGTTTGGGATACAAATGAAGTGCGAAGTCTACACTTTTTCATCCAATTTTAAAATAAAAATCCACTGTGCGGGTTTGGGCTTTAATATCTTTTTCTGCAAAATTCATGAACCTGCGATATTTATCTAATGAATTCTTACTCGGAATCAGCAGAAGGAGTAAAAATTAGCGAACATTTTGAAGGATTAATAAGCTATTACCTTATACATCCGCTATGAAATAATGACTTCTTCTTTGCAAATAGTAATTATTTATAAAGCTAAATAATCGACTTGTTGCGTGTTTTAGCTATTAATCATTGTTCCTGCTCCGATTAATGGAAAGGCCATGAGTAAATTCCCAGTCAATTTGGTGGTTAAAATCCAGACGACCAAACTGAGCTTCTAGGTTTCTAGCACACTCCCATAATAATTCCTGTAAGCACTTTTTATCCGAGTCCATCCATGCCATCGGAGTCTTCAGTAGTTCTTGCTCAAAAGCATTTATGAGGTCCTCGTTACACAACTTTGTTTCATCCTTGAAAATTCTTGGTAAAAAAATCATTTCAAGAAACCTCTTTGCCGCCACATCAGCCAGAGGTTCATAGGATAACTTCCTAAATAAAACATAATGAGCCAACGCTGTTGTAATTAAAGTCAATAAGTTTCGGGAGCCATAAGCATTCGAACTATCACTTTGCCTCTCCAAAGATAAAAATCTTGACTCACTTAGTCCTAGCCCCTGCCGGGCAAAGCGACTATAAAATTTCCATCTGGCTAAAAACTGATTAACGACCTCAACGTCTTTCATAGATTTAAAGTCACGCCAATTAAACGAGTCCTCAGTTTTTTCCGCAATCTGGGGAAACCGGAAAACCAACGCACCAAGGTTTTCCTTATCCATTTCAGGAATAAAATGTTCAATATATGCGCCATTCTCCTTGATGAAAGAGCTTGCCGTAGATCGAACCTGCTTCAATTGTTCATATCCAACTTGAAAAAATGACTGCACCCAAACCTTATTTAATAAGGCAGCTCCCTTATTCAAATCAGATTTGGCTCCTAGTTCCAAACCCATGTTTATATATCCTAGTGTTTTACGAAGAGCTATTTGGCGGATATCTCTAGATGACAATTCAGACCCGTCGGCAACAATAACCTTGTTGGCTAGACATATCAGTTCCCAACGCAAGGTTTCTAGGCGTTGTTCATTTCTCAAAACAGCAATGCATTGGGTAAAAAATAGAGTTTCATCTAGGTGAACAAGTGGGTATCTAGGTGAAAGTCTTAACGGGCTTGAAGGAAGCTCGTCCAGCAGCGGAAGGTTTAACTTTAAGGTTTCCGGGTCCAAACTACTGTATATACCCATCGCCTCCTGAAAATCAGGAATTCCCCTTTTAGCGATGCGATTCATTCTCCATTGGTAAGCCTTTTCCACCGAAGGGGTAACAGGATACCAGATGACCGCCTCTAGCAAATTATAAAGAAGGTTTTGATCTTTTTCATACAACAAAAGTAGCAGTTTTCTGATTTCTTTACTATTATCAACTTTGAAATAAATATCATAAACTCCATCCAGAGCAAAATGTTCAAGCCCTTCTACACCTTCGTAAAGATCCGTCATTTCATCCTTTTTAAAGACTTTAAAAAGGGCTTGAAAGAGCACTACCTTTTGGTCAAAGTCCTCTCCTAAAAACCACTCCAAAATTTCAGGGTCCTGACATTCGTCCAGCAAAACAATCCAGTCCAATGCCTGTTTAGGTTGGAACTTATCTCTCTGCCACCATTCCACATCAAAAATGTACTGCAGCTGGTCCGCGGACACCATAGATATAATCAAAAGAGAATCCTCTTTCCCTACTTCATTAATCAAATTATAAACTTCTTCTACAGGGAAGGACTGTGTCACCTCAACCGCTTTTTCAGAAAGCATGAGCAGTTGCTGTTGCATATGAGGGTCACGCCCAAGAATACATCGCACTTGCTCTTCCACCGACAAACCAGACAAAACATCCTCCACCTTTCGTGGCTGGGTTTTTATCCACTCAGCAGGAAAAGGTAGGTCTCCCCCTAAATATAAATTTTCTTTATCTAGTTTATCGGTCATGATTTTAAAACCAGGAAAATATAAGTATTATTATGAACGTAACATGATGGTTGTAAGTATTCTTCCTGTTTTTCCCTCACGTCGATAGGAGTATAAGTTTTTAGGAGAACAAAAAGTACAGTGCCTCATCGAAAAAATATTTTCAGGTAGAAGCCCAGCTTTTTGTCCTTCCAGTTTATTTACCGCAATTAAGTCCAAAAAGTGACGGCCAGACAGGTCAAACCGATATAAATTCTTTTCGTCAGGAAACAAGTCCTTAAAAGGTCGAATGCAGTCCTCGCCCACCTCATAACAACAGCCTCCAATTGCAGGCCCAAAACCCGCAAGCAGTTCTTCAGGTCGGGACCCATAAACTCGGGCCATCTCCCTCATGACTTTAAAAATAATATTTTGCTCCGTTCCCTTTCTCCCCGCATGAATGGCTCCAATTACTCTCAAACGTGGATCATAAATTAAGATTGGAAGACAGTCTGCAGTAAACACTCCAATAGGCTTTTCAGGGAGTTGAGTTATCACTGCATCAGCTGAAATTTTTTCAACTTCACTAAAAGTTAAATTTGAGTCATCTAGTATAAAAACTTTATCACCGTGAACTTGGTTAACCAAATAAAGGTTGTTAGTTTCTATTTTTATAGACTCTAAAAAAAGCTTCACATGTTCTTTAGCTTTTCCAGTTTCATCATTGCCCTGAAAAGAAAATTCTTCAATCTCACCTTCATCATTTTCAAAGCAGCGAGGACTAACGGCATGGATCAACTTAGAAAATATTTCGAACTCATTAAATTTCAAACTTTCAAACAATATATTCATAAAAAAATAATTATTTTTTAAGACTCATCTAAAGCTTTCAAAAAACCAAATGAGTATACCCGTAAAAATTAAAAAAAAACAAGACGGGTACTTTATCCTTAATTAATACGGGTTTTATCAGGGCCAATAAAAATAAGGCCTGCTAATTCACAGCTTTCAATTTTTGTCACAACTTAATGACTATTCCAAAACATTAATTTCTATTAATATTCCCTTGACATAAAACCCTTATCGCATAAAATGATAAAACTGTATTTGGGCGCTGAAACAAATACTGTATCAAGCAAGAAAGGAGATCTTGATGGCAACCAAGAAAAAAGCAACAAAGAAAAAAGCAACCAAGAAAAAAGTAACAAAGAAAAAAGTAACAAAGAAAAAAGTAACAAAGAAAAAAGTAACAAAGAAAAAAGTAGCAAAGAAAAAAGTAGCAAAGAAAAAAGTAGCAAAGAAAAAAGTTGCGAAGAAAAAAACA
>PAJA01000005.1 GCA_002705185.1 Nitrospina sp.
AGTTTTTTTCTAGTCCTTTGATGCCTTTTTAGCTAAAATAGATTTACGATCACCTAAATTAAAATTGTTCAGCAAACCAAATATATTATCCTGCAGTCCTTGAAATCTGTGATCACCTGAACCACCAAAAAGAAAGATAGTTATGTACGGAGTAATATTGGCAGGAGGAAGTGGTACCCGTTTTTGGCCTACCAGTCGCGAACAAAGCCCAAAACAACTACAGAATATAGTAGGCAGCGGAACCATGCTTCAGAATACAGTTCAACGTCTACTGCCCTTGATTTCTATTAAAAATTTTTATTTGGCCACCAACCATCAACAGGCTGTCGAGACTCTTCGCCAGTTAAATAGCTACGGTTTTTCTCCCGATCATCTTATAGCAGAACCTTGCAACAGAAATACTGCATTAGCAATCGGTTTGATGTCAAAAGTTATAATTAATAAAGATCCCGATGCTATAATGGCCGTTTTTCCTGCTGACCATGTTGTAACGAACTCTGAAAATTTTATCAAGATACTTAAAAAAGCAGAAACTCTAGCCCAAAAAGGTTATCTAATAACTCTTGGTATCCCTCCCACTCGACCCGATACCGGGTTTGGTTACTTGCAACAGGGCTCTGAAATAGAAGACGGAGCCTATAAGGTAGAACAGTTTGTGGAAAAACCCGGCCTACCTAAGGCCGAGCAATATTTGCAACATGGCAAATACTTTTGGAATTCGGGAATCTTTGTCTGGAAAGTTTCTACCATCCTTGAGGAATTGCAGAGCTATGCACAAAATATTTATTCCCAGCTTGATACTATCGCTAGCTCAACTCAGAATGCAAAGGGTAGATATGCATATCTGGAGCTCGATGAAACAGGTAATAAAATATTTTCTTCCTTACCAAGCCTTTCTATTGACTATGCAGTCATGGAGAATTCTTCGCGTGTAGTTCTCCTACCAGCAAATATCGGCTGGAACGATGTCGGTACTTGGAGTTCTCTAGATGATGTGTCCGAAAAAGACCCTAAAGGCAATGTCATAAATGGAAATGTACTAGCTCAAGATTGTAACAATTCCATAATTCAAGGACAGAAACGACTCATCGCGGTATTGGGATTAGAAGACATAATAGTGGTGGACAGCCCTGACGCTCTCCTTGTCTGCACGAAGGAGCGTTCTCAGGAGGTAAAAAATTTAGTAGAGTCTCTCAATAAAAATGATCACCTTGAAGGGAAACAGCCCTCTATCGTCAAAAAACCTTGGGGATCTTACACCATATTGGATTCTGGTCCATCCCATTTGCTAAAACGCATCGAAGTCTTTCCTGGTGAGGCTCTTAGCCTACAATCCCATCAGCATCGAAGTGAACATTGGACAGTTATCTCAGGTTCAGCGGAAGTAATACGAAACAATGAAACTTTTCAATTGAAAAGTACTGACTGTGTGACCATTCCCAAAAACACCAAGCACCGACTAGGAAATACGGGTTCTGAGTTATTAATAGTGATTGAGGTTCAGTTCGGTAATCTCCTTGATGAAGATGATATTTCTCGTTACGAAGATCGCTACGGTCGGATATGACTTCCTCCAAAAAATAACCCAGAATAGTTAAAGCACTAATTTTTAGGAAGCGAAATCACGAAATAGTTTTTAATAAACTTTGAATCAACCAACCAATTAGCATATGCAATGGCTTGGTCTCTCGAAGGAAAACGTCCAACCCTGATTTTATACCAGTATCCTCCGGCTCTTTGTAATGCCTTAGCAATGTATAGGCCTTTAACTCCTCTTTTTTTAAGGCGACCGATCATTATGTCTGCCTGTTTTGCAGAAATAACTGCAGCAATTTGAACAGTATAAACCTTATCTTTTATTTGTTTTTGTGAGGGGTTTAATGAAAGTATCGATGATGAAAATTGCGAAGACGATTTGCTCTGATTTTTTAAAACTAGTTCATTTAACCCAAGAATCAGTATAGTTGCAACAGAAAGAACAGCAAAACTGATTAGCTTGGCTCTTAATGAGAGACACCCAAACTTGATAAGACCTTCGAGAACGTGAAGAAAAATACGTTTACCTGCTATTAAAAAGATTTGGGCTAACCATTTTAAACCTCTTCTTATTATTTTCATTCGCCCAACCATCAGACCCATATCTAGTTTCATACGCTTCAGGTCCTGGAGATCTTCCCGACGAAAAATTTTTATCTTTTTTAGTTTAAAAGCAATACGGTTTTCATCAGATTCTTTTTTTATCTCCTCTCGCTGACTAGAACTTAAGCCAGCGAATATTTCTGCACATTTGCTATGTAATTTCGGTGCAAATGCAACAAGGTTTCCTTCACAATAACTGCGAGCAAGGTAGTTTTTAATTTCTTCTTTCTCTTTCACAGAATAGTTCAAAGCAAAAAGATAAAACTGTAAAGCACGTTCGTCCATCCTTTTATGCGCGAGGTATATTGGGAGAGCAAATTGAATAATTTCATAAGAAAGATCACTCTGATCATTCAACACGCTTAAAAATAAAAGTTCAACTTTGCCAGACCATTTTTTTAATTTAAGAAATAGGCTCGCCAGATAATGGCTTAAGGCTTTATCATGAACTCCCTTTTGCTGAACCATAACCAAAAGAAGATCCATTTCTTCCGAGGTAAGTTCTCGGCCATGATTAAGAATAGTAAGAAGAGGCTGTCGGAATCGTGAGTCCTTAGGGCTTTGTAAAAAAGCCTGCACATAAATATTTAAAGCCTTAGGTGTTTCGTCACCAATTGACAGTAAATAGTCCGCATATAAGAGAACACTTAGAGATCTATAGCGTTTACCTGTTTCTGGTAAAAAATAAGAGGAATACGTGAAATCCAGAAGGTTCTCATGTTGGCTTTTAATATTATCTGCGCTTGACTGAGGGGAAACATTTTTAAGGAAGTGCAGAGAGTTAAAAAAACGTTGTTCCCCGACCATTCCATAACCAATGAATCCAAAAAAAACACATACAGTAGTTATAGTCAACTGAATTGCTACATCATCAAACAAAACAGCTGGAAGTGCAACCTCATGCAAAAAAAATAAGAAAGGAAACCCGAATCCAAAAATCAGGATCAACGAGACAGCGATTCGAGCCAGGTAAAATTTAAGGGCTTGGAGTAGCATTTATTTATTAAGGTTTTATGTGTCTCGTATTTGCTGGCTCAGAAAGAAGATCAGTTTCATTAAGTTCTTGTTCCTCAGATAAAACTGGAGGTGCCGATAGATCGACGTCTTCTTTTACTGCAACTTGAATAGTCGAGACAGAAAACTCATCAGGAAAATAACCTGTCTGCACATCCACAGTGGCAAATTTAATTTTATCCGGAACCGGGAATTTAACCGGGTTTTTTCCTTCCAATACCTTCTGCATGAAATATACCCAAATCGGTGCTGCAGCACTGGCACCAGTTAACCCTTTACCGGATTTTTCTTTCATAGGCTTATTATTATCAAAACCGACCCAGACTGAAGTTGAAATATCTTTTGTAAAACCATTAAACCATGCATCTTTAAAATCATTGGTCGTTCCTGTTTTACCCCCTGCAGGATGAAGAAAACCCATTCTTCTAACGATCCGACCGGTTCCTCTTTCGACCACCCCTTGCATCATATTAAGCAGAGGGTATAAAGACTCTGGTAAAAACTGTTGCACACCATGATAATAATTTTCATAAAGGCGATTCCCTTGAAAGTCCTCAATATGCTGGATCAAATAAGGCTCATTATAAATTCCAAGGTTGGCAATAACACTATAGGCTGATGCTACTTCATAGGGGGATAAGCCCGAAGTACCCAGAGCTAGAGAAGGGTTTCTACCTAACACACTTTTAATACCAAACTGTCGTGCAGTTCTAATAACTTTTTCTATACCAACTTCATTGATCAATTTAGCGGAAATAATATTGATCGATTTCATCAAAGCTTTTTTTAAAACAATATTTCCTGCAAATTCTTTATCAAAATTCTGAGGGCTCCATGGTTCGCTACCAGATATAGGTATCGTTAATGGCTCATCCACGACCACACTAGAAGGTGAATACCCCAACTCTTTCATAGCAGTAAAATATACAAAAGGCTTAAAAGAAGAACCAGGCATACGGTTATTAGATACGGATCGATTGAATTGGCTGTGCGAATAATCTTTACCTCCAAGCATGGCCCGAACAGCCCCACTTTTATTTTCCACCGCTACTAATGCCGCTTGAAGAGGGCCATCACTTAGCTCCTTGACAACCTTACCTTCCAAGTCCTCTAAGTGGTTACGAGCACTTTTAAAGGCGAAATTCTGATAGCGCGTATCCAGTGTAGTAAAGATTTTCAGACCACCAAAATGAACAAATTCTTTACCATAAGATCTTTCTATTTGTTCCAGTACCTGGTCAACAAAATAAAGGTTTGGGTTAGATTCTACTCGGGGGTTAATCAAATCAAGATCAGATTGCTGGGCTGATTGCTTTTCATCAACACTAATTAGGTTTTCCGAAACCATCCTACCTAAAACATAATTTGTTCTTTGCATTGCCCTCTCATAATGTGAGAATGGATTTGCATTATTGGGAGAATTAGGCAAACCCGCAAGAAGAGCTGCTTGAAGCAAAGTCAGGTCTTTAGCACGTTTCCCGAAGTATATCTGCGCCGCCTCTTCTACTCCATAAGCGCCACTCCCAAAATAAATCTGATTACAATAGGCTTCGAGAATCTGCTCTTTATTAAAAGTTGCCTCCAGTTGGAAGGCAATCAAAAGTTCTTTGATCTTTCGCACCCAGTTTCTCTCAAAAGAAAAAAATAAATTCTTAGAAAGTTGTTGGGTAATAGTGCTTCCACCTTGAGCAATTCTTTTTTGACGAAAGTTAGTCCATAGTGCGCGTACTAATCCTCTATGGTCTATTCCGCTATGACGATAAAATCGGGAATCTTCAACTCCGATGATGGCTTTTGTAAAAAAATGGGAAATATCTTCAAGTGCAATAGGATGCCTTTCGCCAAGAATCTTGATACGCTCACCGTCTGAAGAATAAATTTCTGTAGGAAGGCTTAGGTTGATATGTTGCAGATTTTGGGGGAGCTGAGGTAAGTCTTGGTTTAGCCCTAAGTACAAACTGGATACAACCAGAACCACAAGAAGAATTGAAGTCAGGAGAAACAAGTTTAGAGCAGTTAGTAAACGGCCAATCAAGGGCTCTCTCCAAGAGCAGACAAAACCTCATCAGAGTTCAGTTCGGCAAGGTCTGCTTTTTCAATTTGTGACATTATGTTATTAGCTAGCTCCATTGCGACGGGAACCAAAAGAACTCCTGTATAATAATCAGTATCGTACTCAACTCCAAACAACAAATGTTGTGAAAGCTTTCCAGCAGGAAAATCTGAAATACCAACCCGAGTGACATGATAGTTCTTCCCTAAAAACCAGCGAGGTTGTGGAAAAACTGCTTTCTGGGTAGCTCTATCTAGAGATTTTAAAATAGGGAGAAACTCAGAAATTGGGAAAATACGGTTTGCTATAAAGTTTGATTCTTCTAGCGTTCCTCTTTTAACAGTACGTGTAGCCTGAACCTCAAATAGCGTATCTACAGATATAAACAATTCATGGATTGGAATATTTTGACGATCAATAAATTGCAAGGTAATCCACGGACCAAATCGTTTGATCAGAACTCGATCCCATATTTTTCTTGAATCCAAGTCAATTAGATCATATGAAGAAATAATTCGTTCCGACCACTGACCCGGAAAATCATAATAGAGCTGGAGAAATTTCTCACGAGAAACAACAAGTGGAAACCCAGGGGAGATATCTTCAAACAAATGCTTGAAAGAAGGAATTCCCAAAGTTGCTTCTTCCTGAAGATCCAAAGAAGATCGAATCGATTTTATCTTGGCTTGTGCTACCAGAGACTGCCGATCTTGCTCCCACATCCTACCTAATTGAGGCCTTTTGTGGTTTTGCCACTTTAAGTAATAACCGACACTTTTTTCAAACAGGTTGGTATAGAACTCAAGGGAAAGGAATGCAGAAAGAACAATCAAGCTAGCAACACCGTGCCATAACTTTCTGACACCAGTAAATTTCACTGAATATTATCCCACAGTGGTTTTATTAATACTCCTCAAAATCATTTTAAGCTTCTCTATCTTCTCTTGCAAAGCTTTTTTATTCAGCCTCTTGCTACTAGACCTCAATTTAGATCTAGTTTGGAAGATTTGAGGAAATATTTTAGCTTTACCCTCACTACTCTTTAAAGTTAGTTGCTCCTTCGAAAGTTTTTTCTGCAACGTACTTTTGATTTTTTCCGACTCATAAATTTTACCTAAGTTTGAAAGACAATCATTTTTTGGGCGGGGACCAATTTTTCTAAAAATAGACAATAACTTTCTCTCATGAGCGCCTATGGTTATAATTTCTTCACGGTAAGGGTTTTTGAAAACTATCGATCCTTCCTTGAAGTTCACCACACTCAATTCTGTCTGTGATAGTTCTTGGTCAGTTCTCTGAACAGGAACAATATCATTCTTATCTAATTCTGAAGTTAATAATTGCTCTAGGGATATATTTCCAAGCCGGGCGATTGTGATTAGGACTGATATGGGTGCATCTCTAGTCCCAGCTTCATAACGAACATAAGTACGGAAACCTACTTTCAAAATTTCAGACATCACAGATTGAGTACAACAGAGTTCCTTGCGAATTGTCTTGAGGTTTTTTGCCAAAATTGACATTTAAATTGCCACTTGAGGAAGTTTTGACACTCTTTTCATCATAATCTATGCATTCTTCCAATACAACCCGTACAACCCGAGAATAACTACAAACCTAGAAAACAGAATACTACTTTAAAGATACCATAAAAAACTTCACCCTAGATATGTCAAAACTTCCAGCTAAAAACTTGCAAAAAGTTTAATGTTTAAACCCAAAGCAAAGTTTTTGACGTTACTAAAATATCCGTAAACACATATTTAATAATGGGTAAGCCTTATTACACATTTAATATATAAATGGCATCAGATTTGCTTGTAATAATCATTAGATATCTTTTAAACATACAGGAGAAGTGAATATGGATTCTGATGACACTTTGGATAAGGAGTATGAAAACTTAAATAATGCCATTTTACAAGCTATCGTCGGCTCGGAAGATGTGCAGGATGTTCTTTCAAGGTTCAAGAATCAGCATCAAATGGATGATAAAGCTGTTCTAAATCTATTTTTAAGCCTTGAAGAACTATATCAAATGATAAATGAAAAATCCTCAGGCCCCGCTGAGTATAAACTGGAGCCAAGCTCGCACACAAAACCTACAAATAAAATAGAAAAACCTGCTTTAGGAGAGGAAAGCATTGTCGACGGGGAAGTGCTGACGCTCAACGAAATCCTTTTTGAAAAATTTTTTCAGGGAACGTTCAACGAATCCAAGTGGATGAAAAAAGCACGCATCCGTTTCTAAAAAACCAGGGTAAAGAAAAGTTTTTTCAAGTTATTTATCAAAAATTTTTGCATCGCATGATATGTATTTGATCTGTTTAAGAGGAATCACAAAAATTTGTTCTGAAGTCGTAACCTCAAACAATTCCAAGTCATCACTGAAACCATGCTTTTGGGTTGTATCAAGAATCAATTCTTGATTATCCACGAAAACGATTTTTAGCTGATACTGCATTCCCATGTCCTCTCTATTGTTAAAACCAGCCCTGAAATACCCAGAGCATACTCACCTCTTAGTTGGGGTGAGCAACCGCCTCAAATTTTTTTGAAAGGGGATTTTGAAGATAATCTTCAACATAATTTTTCAAAAACCCTTTTTCATACAGCTTTTTATTCGAAAGATCAGAGTTTACTTTATTAAGAACCTTAAAACGGACTTGAGGAAAGCTTTCTTTAAAATCATCGAACGACAACCCCGATATATCCCTTTCATCATTAGAAGACTTCTCCATAATCACACGCGGTAGATGCACAACCCTCTGCCGGTCTATTCTTTTTGCTACATCGCTAAAAGTAAGTAATGTAGTGCAATCTGAGTCCCCCCCTAAAGTTTCATTAGGCACATAAAGAAAACGAGCCCGACCTCGCCTAAACATATGTAAGATTCTATATACATTACCGGCCATCACTACCCAATCCTTTTTATCTAGTTCGCAGGCATCAAAGGTTTTCATGATTTTATTCCGGTTTAGAAATGAAGTGATATCTGATTCAGTATGTATCATTTGAATATTATTCAAATTCATATCATAAATTTTCTGAGATTCAGCAGGAAGAAAGCGCTTACCCTGACGCATCAAAGATGTCGTTTGCTCATCAATATATTTTAATGGGGTAAGGCAGCCCATCCATAACAAGCACTTCTTATTAATTTTGGCAATGGTTTTTGCGTCTTCAGACATAGTACCAGGGCCAAATGAATAAAAATTGGCGGAAGTAACAGCCGGACCATCTAGAACCTCTAATACCTGATTAACAGATGGCCCTTTCGGCATCAATTGCTTTCGATAACTCCCCAACGTGATAACCGAAAGCTCAAAGTTAATGCGGCCGGGATACTTTTCTGCAAGACGGTTAATCTTTTTCGGGTCAAAATAGCCCACCGAAAACATGATGATATTTTTATCTGTTTTTTCCAAGAATTCTTCAATCCATTCCATTGCTTTTGGATGCAAGGCAAGGTCTGTCCATTCCATATATTCGTTACCTCCCAGAACCCAAGATTCTGTTGCACGAGTAGGGAATGATTTTATTTCATTTAAAATAAAATCCCAGTCCTCTTGCGTAGTAAGAGGCATATCAAAAGTCTGGCGGTAACTATGATCCATTTCGTAACAGAAAGTGCATTTTACCGGACACGTTTTTCCTAGGCTTAGAGGAATTTTGCGATCCTTGATCTCTTTACGCATTACTTCCTCAAGAAATTCTCGGTTTTCTATACTCATTGCCATTCCTTAAATGCATTCATTAATGACTCGTCCACTGGCACTTCAAGTTTTTGCTCTTCTTCAAGTTCCTGAATTAGTCTATTGAGATGTACTGCCGCACAGCCTAAATATGCAATGCTTTCCTGTTGAAGTTTATAGCTTCCCGACTTCAACTTTACGCCCAGCTCATCAACATGTTTAGAGTCGAAAGGATGTGTCATCGCAGACTTTTTAAATTCCTCAATAGCTTCCTTAAAACTTTTCTTTTCATGTAAATTGATACCATCTTTCAGACTCTCTTGAGCACTTCGAACTTCTTCAACCGTAACACTTTCATCTTTACCCATGAATTCCTCTCTTCTTGATTCTTGAGCAAAAAAGAAAAAGATGGTGTTTGAGCCTACCTAAAACCATGGCAACAAACTTCCACCTTCTCATGATCGCTCAAAGTAAAAGACTTACCGCAACCTGGATCATTTCTAATTTTAGTTTATTGTAACATTGACTTCACAGGGCCTGTCAAGCGATTAGCCCTATCAGCGTGAATTAAAGAAAAAAAATAATGCAAAGAAAAAGTATGGAAGGAATAAAAATTGAAACAAAACAAGGCAGGGAACCAAAGTGTTCCCCGCCTAAATTAATGCGCTCTAATACGCAAGGTCACAGGTATTGGCAGCTACCTACTCACAAGCGTGAGAAAGGGATATTGCTATCTGCAAAATAAGCAGATTAATGTTCCTTTTTTTCAACACCCTCAGGTGGATACTGGTGACCTTCGCCATTAAAATTTGATTCCATCGAACAAGAAGATAAAACCCACATCAAAGATATTCCAATAAGTGAAACTAACAACTTTTTCATCCAGCCCTCTCCTCTCAAAAGGTTTCGGTTTCCTAAAAACATTATTCATGTCATGAAACCGTTTTTGGAATTAGCCTTTTAACACATTTAGATAAAATATCAATAATTTTCTGGTATTTTACCTTAGAATAGCGAGCATAAAGTTCCACAACAGTCATTTCAAACCAAGGTGCAATCCTGCATTTTAATTTTAACATTGATATTTCAGCTCTTGAGGACAAATTTTCAACAGCTAAAATCGGAAATTCATTAAAGGTTCTGTCGAAAACTGACTCAACCAATGAAGAAATTCGCCGCAATCTGACACTCCCTGAGGGTGCTGTTATCATAGCAGACCAGCAAACCCATGGTAGAGGACGACAGGGACGTTTTTGGCACTCTGAGAGTGGAACAGGGCTCTACCTTTCAACACTTGTAAAACCAATTTTACCCGTTGAAAAACTGGCTCTCATCACACTAATGGCTGGACTAGCAACAATATCGGCCATACTTCATCGTTTACCATCACTACCATTAAATCTTAAATGGCCAAACGACATATTATTGAATGATAAAAAAATTGCGGGAATTTTATGTGAGTATATCCCTGGAACTGGTGTCATCATAGGAATAGGAATCAACCTAAACCAAACGGGTTTTCCCAAAGAAATTGAAGATAAAGCCACATCATTAAAACTGGAAACAGGAAACACAGTCAATCGCATTGATCTTGTCATCAGCCTGCTTGAGAATCTAGGAAAAGAGTATGAAGAGTTTCTGCAAGAAAAAAGAACTGACTTAATCAAAAGATGGACAGATAAAACCGATATGTTCGGTAAAATCACAACTATCCATCAAAAAGGAAAGTTTCTAACAGGCACAGCAATAGGACTCGACACCGAAGGAAGACTCATTCTGAAAACTTCCGATGGTAAGAAACATACTCTAAGCTCTGGTGAACTGCTGGCTAATCAACTAGAAAATCCACAATAACCCAAAAATATCAGCGTAACAGATGAATCAGGTTACCAGCTGCATAAGTTCGGACAACATCAAGAGGATCCTCCAACAAATCAACCAATATCGGAAAGGCTTTAGGTCCTCCCATCATGCCCACCGCTCTAACTGCCGCTGTGCGAACCCTAGAATGTTCATCTCTCAATGCAGTTTTCAACAAATTAACACGGTCAGGAATATTTGACTCACCCAAAACCCGCGCCGTAGCACTACGCACACTATAATCAGAATGAGACAACAATTCTTCAAATACAATCTGGCAGGAGTCGGACCCAATTCGATTTAACGCAAGTGCCGCCGAAAGCTTTACCATTCCATCTTTATCAGCACATAAAGGAATCAATTCCGGAGTAGCCTCGTTTAGGCTAGCCATCGCCAATGCTGCAGCCTGACGTATAGACGCATTATCTCCTCTAATCAATTCCATCAGTCTCGGCAACATATCAGACGTTGTTTTACCTTCAACCGCTTTCAGGCTATAAAACACCATCTCTGGTTCTTCATGATCGAACAACTTTAATAAATGTGGCAAAACGACCTCAGTACCAATCTTACCAAGATACCCTATTGCCTGATACCTGCGGTCGGGAATAGGATGAGTAAGCGGATCAAGCACATCTGCCAAGTATTTTTCTTCACCACGTCTCACCAAACCTGAAGATGCTGCCATGCGAACCGGAACATCGTAGGATTTTAAAAACACTTTCAACTCATCTGTTGCTCCGCCTTCATCACAGAGCACCTCAACCGCAGCACTGCGAACCCATATATCAGTATCTTCAGTCATTCGTCGCGCCGCTTTCAATGCATCGGCACTGGATATCTTTTGAAGCCCCTGTAAAGCAAATAAACGTGCTGTGGGATATACATCTTCCGTAGCCTTGTTAAGCAAGGGCAATAGATCCAAGTCCTGAGATTCTCCAGCCGCGCGCGCTGCCGCTGCCCGCAAAAAAGCCCTCTCGCTATGGTAAGCATCCTGTAAAACAGCCAAACTAGCCCCACGGATTTTTTTGAAAATGGTTTCGGGCCGTGACTTGGCAAACCCTACCTGAGGAAGAATAAAAAGCACAAGCAGGATACTTAATAATCGACTCATCATTGAAGAGGCTTATCAATCAAACCAGAGTAACTGGTTTTCAAGCTTCGATAATAATCTCTCTCCCGAATTTTGCCTCTTTTTTCATAGCCGCAAGCAAGAATATTACATTTTTCAACAAGCATCTCCATTACCAAACCCCTTTGCTCTTCATTAATTTGATTCTCTTGCAATAATTTCTTCAGTGAGTGAACCCGCCAGCGATCCATACCCCAAAACTTTCGCGATAATTGGTCTTCATGCCCGCCCCGCTTGACGATTAACTTCTCCTCTATAAAGTGAAAGGGAAAACTCATAGAAATACGTAACCACAAATCGTAATCCTCACAGACTGGCATGGACTCATCAAATCCCCCGAACTTATTTAACAATTCATTCCGCAGTAATACCGAAGACGGACTGACAATACAAAGTGGCAAGCAATGGCGAAAAATATCCCCAGAATATTTGCGATGCTTTTTCATCGCGTTCACCCGCACTCCGTTACGGATCCATATTTCATCAGTATAGACTGCATGATAATCCGGATTACACTCTACCCAATTCATCTGAATAGCCAGCTTGTCCCTTTCCCATAAATCGTCTGAATCTAGAAATGCTATCCACTCTCCTCGCGCCTGTTTTATAGCTAAGTTGCGCGCAAAAGAAACTCCCCGGTTCTTCTTTATTCTAATCTTATGAATACCAGAAAACTGTTCAATGACCTCAGCTGTGTTATCTGTTGATCCATCATCCACTACAATTAACTCAAAATCACTGAAGTTTTGGTCTAAAACAGATTGAATCGACTCAGCGAGACAATAACCACGATTGAAAGTTGGAATGATGGTCGTAACTTTAATCATTTTTGTGAATCCATTGTCCTCTAATAAACCTAGCCTAAAATAATCTCCTTACAAGACGAACACGCTTAAAAGAAAGCTCCTATGTGTACTTTAAACTTGGAACAGACGTAACTTCAATAAGCTTTACAAACACAAGCATATCACAACCAAAGCCTAGCCATAAATGCCTTGACAAACTCTTCCAATTCAAATAATACTATTGGTTAACCAAAGAGTAATGGATTAAAAAACAGGCCACTAGCTGGCCTTTTTTTTACCAAGCAAAAACAATAGACAAGCATGAATTTGGCTTAACATTTAGGTAGAATATGGATTTCAGTGACGTCACACAAGAGTTAAAAACCGATCTAGCCAGAGTCGAAAAGGCTATTAATCAGAACTATAAGTCAGATGTGCCTCTGATACCAGGAATCAGTTCATATCTAATGAATTGTGGTGGCAAGCGAATTCGTCCTATGCTGATTCTTCTTAGTTCCAAGCTATGCGGACGTGAAGCAGATGACACCGTCATTAAACATGGCTGTGTTGTAGAGTATATTCATGCTGCCACACTTCTCCACGATGATGTGGTAGATGAAACTACTGTCCGGCGCGGCAAGGAAACCGTCAACGCTAAATGGGGAAGCGATGCCAGTATTCTTGTCGGCGACTTTCTAATCTCCCGTGCAATACTAATTTTAGCCCAGGACTGTGAACGCAAAATTATTCAAGCTGTAACTGAGGCAACCAAGATTCTCGTTGAGGGTGGCATCCACGAATATACCGAAGCCCGCAACGTAAAAGTAAGCGAAAAACATATACTAGATATCATTCACCGTAAGACCGCATCCATGATTTCTGTAAGTGTACGACTTGGAGGACTGCTCGCAAATGCAACCGAACAGCAAGAAACCGCTATTATTTCTTTTGGAGATGATTTTGGAATGGCATTCCAATTGATGGATGACGCTCTAGATTATGATGCCGATGAAGCCGTGTTGGGCAAACCCCCAGGAACAGATTTCAAAGAAGGCCACGTCACCTTGCCGCTGCATCATCTCTATAACAATGCAGACCGATCGTTAAAAAAAGAAATAGAGGCCTTCGTGAAAAACGAAAACATCACAGAAAAAGATTTGCAATATATCCTTGAACAAATGCATAAACATAAATCTATTGACTACACTTTAGATCTCGCTCGCTTCTATATTGATCGTGCCAAATCACATCTCAGAAAAGCTGACTTTCCAGCACCGCATTACATCGAATATTTTGATGCCTTGGCAGATTATATACATAGCCGCCATATAGCCAGCACTCACTAGGCGTCCTTTCATCTTGATTATGAAGGGAAATATAATTTATCCCCCGTAGCGAACAAAAATAATTTAACGATTCATTTGATACAATAAGGTTAATTGATTTTTCAGAGGAAATTATGCACCCTCTCGTTGATCTCGCCATGCGTTCAGTCAAGCACCAGCTAGAGAAGGGTAAACCTTTGCCTTCCCCAGATCCATTGCCCGCAAAAATGCAATACTCTGCGGGAACATTTGTCTCCATCAAAAAAGATGGGGTCTTGAGAGGATGTATCGGCACTATCACGCCGCAATATGCCAATGTTGCCGAAGAAGTTATACAAAACGCCATCAAGGCGGCAAATCAAGACCCTCGGTTTTCTGCTATAGAATTGCCAGAACTAAAAGAACTCGCCTTCTCGGTCGATGTATTGACCAAGCCAGAACAGATCGAAGATCTTAAATCACTAAACGTCGAGCAATATGGGCTGATAGTTCGTAGTGAAGATAAATGCGGACTACTTCTCCCTAACCTAAAAAATATCAAAACAATAGATCATCAACTAAAAGTCTGTTTAAAAAAAGGCAATATCAAAGAAACCGATAAATATAAGCTATACCGATTCGAAGTTAAAAGATTCGACTAGACATACTTTTTAGGGATATCAAGCAAAAAGAATCTCATCAAATGCTGCGCAACAAAAAATGAAACATTTGCTGAAGCAAGCTTGATATTATTACTTAGCTTTTAAGGTCTGAAAAATATCAAGAAAATAGTTGTTATAACAAACATTTTAAAATCAAATAAACAAATGTTTTTAGACCATGTAAAACAGAAAAAAGATAAACAGATTGGCATGCAAATGAGATAAAAAAAGTATCGTTAAATTCTTTAAAGATGAGTAATATATAAGAGTAGGAGACTTTAAGGTTTGAGGTAAAAATAAATTAACTACTTTGTGATTTTTAAATCTGGCCTATACTTTCCAGGTATTAATTCTCTTATTCAACAAAGGATAAAAAAGGACGAGGTTTGCACATTGAAAAAATTCTGGCGACTTTTTGGGTGGGTATTTTTAGGTGTTTTTTTGCAATTCAAGTTTAACGTTTTATATGGAATTGTTTTTCTTGAGAACCTAAATTTCCATGATCGCACTTATTTGGTGGAAATGAAAATGATCCCAACAGAAGAGAGCTTGCGTATTTTAAAAGTCAAGACCACGGTTCATCATTCTCTTGGCCCGGACTATTTTTCTAATGTTTATATTCCTGAAAACTATAAAGTTTTAAATGAGGTTCCTTATGCTGGGGCCGAAGTTCTACCTGGGTATCTTGCCTACAAAATGAATATGAAACGAAAGTATAGAGATGTATTAGGGGAAATGAACTTTATCATTACTCCGCAAGACATAAAGGCAGATGTTCCCATAAAACCAATAAAGGTTCACTTCGAAAACCTGAAGCAACGCCTCCATTCAGATGCAACCTATCAGATCTCGACGCTAAAGCTTAAAACCAAACTGGAAGGACCTGAAGTGGCAGAATCTATCTATCCTCAGAAACTTGGAATGTAGAGAGTTTCTATGGCCCGCCGACCTAAAGAGTTTAAAGATTATTACTCCATCCTAAAACTCCCACCAGACTGCAACAGTCAGGAAGAGATCAAGAAATCTTTTCGTAAGTTAGCTCTAGACCTTCACCCTGACCATAACCCTAATGATTCAGAAAGTGAAGAGAGGTTTAAGGAAGTCACAGAAGCCTATGGGGTTTTAAGTGACCCATTAAAGAAAAATGAGTACGATCGTTTTCGAACAGACTATCTTGCTGGACGCACCACAAGCTCCTCTAACTTCCACTATTCTCAAGAAGATATTTTTGCCAGCATGTTCCGCGGAAAAAATACCCGCGAGATTTTTGAAGAACTCAATCGAGAGTTTAACCGTTCTGGATTTCGATCAGGAAACTCATTTTTTCAATCTTTATTTTTTGGAGGTGCCGTTGGAGGACTCGGAAGAATTCTCCGAATGGTTCCAGGCCCAATTGGGAAAATTGGTATAGGCTTAAAACTAGCTCAAGTTGTTGGTTCTTCTCTATATGCAATGCATAAAATGAACCAACAAAAACAAACACAATCAGAGGAGAAGGTATCTCAAAAACCTAAAAACCCATTAACAAACGGAATGAAAGCAATATTTGGGAAGAAGGAAGTCTCCCTTGACCTTGACTTTTATATCTCTATTCCACCAGTTGAGGCCCTAAACGGTACCCGAAAAAAAATTTCCTATCAAGTAAACGGAAAAACAGAACAGCTAATGGTCCGTATCCCTCCAAATTTTCTTTCTGGAGGAAAATTGCGCATAAAAGATAAGGGAAAAATTAATGCTGGAAAACGTGGCGACCTGATTCTTTCTATTCATGTTGATTCAAAAGCAAGCCCTAATAAATAATGAACAAACAACAAGTCTTAGATTTCTGGGTTGTTTTTTTCAAAGACCTTCTTGTAGGGACCTTTAAAAAGCTATTCCTATTCAGCATTTGTGGTTTTTTTATAAGCATGCTTACAACGTATTTTTTTGACCTCAAAGTATTGGATGCTATCGAATGGAATATCTGGCTGGAGGGAATAATTCTAAGTATAGTTGGCCTTGTTTATTTAGGGCTAGGCTTCTTTCACGGTTTGATATCCTGCAGTCTTTACCTACTTAACAAAAAGTTGAGAGAAGCATTATATGGCCTTCAGGACTTATTAGACTGGTTAGCACAGGAGGTGATTGGTTGTTTTCCTCGGTTTCAAAAAAACATAAACAAACATGAGCTTGCACAAAAATATGACCAGATTGGGAATGAACTGAGGCAAAAACTTAAACAGCGTGGAGGTTTAACAGGGTTTTTATCTGGAATCATGTTTGGCGTTATTCTCAAAACATTACGCTTTTTTTTTCTCGATGACGTTGTGGAAGAACTTCAAAAAAAAGATAAGGAGGAAATTACCTCTGCCGATATCGAGCATGCTGTTCGGAGAGTTGGAACAGAAGTCCTAATTGCCCCTATCACAGATAACCTCTTTCTACTGCAGATTGTTAACATTACTTTGGGTATGCTTTTATTTGCCTTGCCATTCAGCCTGCTCTGGCTATTTTAACTTCTAAAGTCTAAATCAAAATAGCAAATCAATTCAATCTAGAAAGATCACTTTAAGTACATCATGAGTGTTCAACAAATTCATTCTTTCAATATAAAAAATCTTTCCGCCAAGAAATGCTTTATACTAAAATTTATAATTTTGATTAAGTTAAATATCTCTTCTGAGTCTGAACTAACCTTAAAAATAAATGAAAAATTTTCATACAGCAGGTCTATTTGTATTTGCCTTAATACAGCTATTCTATTTCCCTAATAAAGCTTGGACCGAACCTATACCAGTGTTTGTTAGCATCGCACCACAAAAATATTTTGTTGAACGCATTGGTAGAGAGCAGGTAAAGGTAGAAGTTATGATGAATTCTGGTGAGAGCCCTGCAACCTTTAATCCCAACCCAAGGAAAATGAGTCTCCTCTCAAAGGCGGAGTTATATTTTAGTATTGGAGTCCCTTTTGAAACTACATGGATTGACCGAGTTCAGTCTATCTATCCAGAACTAAAGATAATTCCCTTACACGATAAAACTCACAAAAACACCATTCAAGAACCTACCAATCACCACTCTCATTATACAGGGGACCCGCATATTTGGACCAGTCCAGCAAAGGTCAAAGTCATTGCACAAAAAATTAAAGATACATTGGCTCACGCTATACCGCAAAAGGAAAAATACTTTAAAGCAAATCTTCAGGCGTTCTCTAAAGACTTAGACGTGCTCGATAAAGATATACGTAATATTCTCACCAAAAATAAAAAAAACCGATTCATGGTTTTTCATCCTGCATGGTCCTATTTTGCCAAAGATTACGATCTACAACAGATTGCTATTGAGCATGAAGGGAAAAAACCTGGAGCCCGGTCATTAAATAAAATAATTGCGCAGGGAAAAAGCCTTGGAGTTAAGGTAATATTTGTTCAGAAACAATTCAGTCTATCCATTGCAGAGAATTTAGCAAAAATGATTGGTGCTACTACCTATGAAATGGATCCCCTGGCAGAAGACTACCTAGAAAATATGCGGCGAACAGCGTCAGCTATTTCTGGAGCATTGAAGTGAGTACCAACTCAGTTATTAAAATAAAGAATCTAGACTTTAGCTTTGGTGGGCCAAAAATACTTGAAAATATAGAGATCGATATCCAGCGCAATGAATTCATCGGAATGGTGGGCCCAAACGGAAGCGGAAAAACAACTCTACTGAAAATTATAATGGGTGTTTTGATACCAGACAAAGGTTCCGTTAAGGTTCTCGGTAACCCTCCTTCTCAATCAGTCCAAGAAATTGGCTATATGCCACAGTTCGCATCGTTTTCCAGAGATTTCCCAATCAATGTGGAAGATACCGTATTAATGGGACGTTTGGGCAAAACACCTAGTATTGGTTTTTTCAATAAATCTGATAAACGTGCAGCAGAAAAAGCCATGAATGATGTTGAAGTTTTAGACCTTCGTAAACGAGTAATCGGCTCTCTCTCTGGCGGACAGTTACAAAGAGTTCTAATAGCTCGAGCTCTAACCTGCGAACCGCAAATTATGATACTCGATGAACCCACCGCTAATGTTGACATGAAGGTTGAAAAAGATATCTTTGATCTCCTTAAGCAATTAAACGAAAAAATCACAATTATCGTAGTAACGCACGACATAGGTTTTATTTCACAGTATATTCACCGAGTCGCCTGCATTAACCGTACTCTTACCTGCCATCCTACTTCAGAGCTAACAGGCGAAACGATTGAAAATATGTATGGTTCTCATATGCATATGGTGCACCATCACCATGAGGGTGAAAAAAAATAATGAGTAACTTTATCGATGCAGTTTCTTCCCAGGCATTTATGCAGAACGCTATTTTTGGCGGTATTCTCGCGAGTGTGGCCTGTGGTGTCGTGGGCTCTTATGTCGTGGTAAAACGCATTGGTTATCTGGCTGGCGGTATTGCCCATTCGGTAATGGGCGGAATGGGTATCGCCTATTATCTTGATCGTCCTCCCATTGAAGGTGCTCTAGTGGCTGCTTTAGTTTTTGCTCTCATTCTCGGATGGGTAAGCCTCAAGATGCAACAGCAGGAGGATACTGTTATTGGTGCTCTTTGGGCAGGGGGCATGGCGGTAGGAATATTATTTATATCCCAAACACCAGGCTACAGTGCAGATTTGATGAGCTTTCTGTTCGGTAACATTTTGATGATTTCTTCGGACGACCTAATCTGGATTGGCGGACTGGACATTTTTATCTTGCTCATAGTTTTTCTATTCTATAAACAATTTCTAGCACTTTCATTTGATGAGGAGTTTGCTCGTCTACGTGGCATTCCAGTTGAGAGATTTTATTTGCTGTTTCTGATTCTTGTTGCTTTAACCGTTGTCATATTAATTCAAATTGTCGGGCTGATTCTGGTGATTGCATTGTTAACACTTCCGGCAGCAGTATCCGGTCACTATGTGCGTTCTCTAAGCCTGATGATGGGACTGGCTACTGTTCTTGGAGTCTTATTTACCTCAGGAGGGCTTGCATTGTCATACCAGCCAGATTTACCACCAGGACCCACTATCATTCTAATAGCAGGAGCTTTCTATCTAGTATCTTTGCTTGTAACTCGATTTGGAAAAAAAGCATGAGTGACTGTTGCTCTGAATTGGAAAAAGCGCTCACCTCTTCAAACGGGCCTAAACGCAAGGTTCTCTGGATTATTCTTATTCTGAATCTTATTATGTTTTTTGTGGAAGGCATTGCCGGCTGGTTCGCTCAATCTAATTCTTTAATGGCCGATTCACTCGATATGCTTGGTGATGCTGCGATTTACGCATTTTCCCTTTTTGTCATTCAGCTCGACCCTATTTGGAGAACTCGATGTGGGATTCTCAAAGCATCAATCATGAGCCTTTTTGCAACCGGAATATTGGGTGCCACCATCTATCGTGTTTCTCATCAAGTTATCCCAGTAGCATCAGCAATGGGAGTCATTGGTTCGTTGGCTCTCTTAATCAACCTATTCTGCGCTTATTTGCTTTTACGGTTCAAAGATGATGATGTCAATATGCGATCAGCATGGTTATGTTCGCGTAACGATGTGTTAGCGAACATAGGAGTAATACTAGCTGCTGGAGGGGTTGTCTGGACAGGTTCACACTGGCCTGACTTAGTAGTTGGAGTTATTATCTCCGGATTGATACTTCAATCCTCTCTTAGTATTTTTAAAGATGCGCAATTGGAGTTAAAAAATAATCAGACTCCGCTATAACGTTCAGGACGCACAAAATTTCTTCTCTTTTTTTGGAGGCTATGTATGAATAGACTAAAAATTATTTTTATCTGGGTTTTTGTTACTACAATGGTTTCAGCTATGAGTATAGGATGTACAACTGGGCCAGAAAATAAATCAGACTCAAACAAAAATCATGAAACTGAAATAAAGAGCGTGGATGATGGTTACTAAGCTGGCGAGATTAAAAGTGAAAGGTTTCATCAAACTTCTTGGCAAAAACATACGGAGTTTTCAATAGGCAGGTAAAGCTTCGCAAAAAGTTTAAAATTATTGCGTATTCAGCCAAGTATCATGCAAGAGTGCCAAGTCGTTCAGTCAAAGAATGTTTTTGGTGGTACGCAAGGTAGAGTAACCCGTCAGATAGAGAATAGTTATGAGGAAAAGTCATTACTTCCCTACCTAGCTTTTCGATCAACTCCTGGTACAACTCATTCGTTTCTTCTGCATTCATCCCTATTGATGTTTCATAAGAATAGCCCAAACTCAAATCGTGTTCGGGTGGGGTGTATAGTTTGCTGATACCCCATTCTTGCGGAGCATTTTCAATCGGAGCTCCCCTCTCCAGATCAAACTGCGAGAGAATGGCTGAAAAACCAGGTGAATCTAACAAGCGCTGGTTGTTAAGAACAAAGTTGATTGAGTCCATTACCTCTTCACGAGTCTCAGTTGGGAACCCGCAAATCAAGTAAAAGTGCATAGCTATTCCAAGCTTCATACAACGCTCTGCGGTTTCATCTACCCAACTCAGTTCAACGCCTTTTTTCATAGAGTCCAGCACCCTTTGGTTGTAAGACTCCAAACCAAAAATCAGTTTGCGACACCCAGATTTATACAGTAGATCCATGCGATCATCTTTTAGTAGGCTCTTCTCAAATTTAAGTTCACCCGTCCACTGAACATCGACCTTCTGTTCTATAATCTTGGCAGCAAAGGTTCTAAGAAAATTGATCGGCAACGCTTCATCAGTGAAGAAGAAATTATTACAATTATATTTTTCTTGTAATGTTTTAAAATCGTTGACCACGTTCTCAGCGTAACGCACATGGAAAGTCATATGATCGAAGGGTATGGAACAAAATGCGCATTGCTCCCAGTAACATCCACGAGAACCCATTACTGGTAAAACCCGTTCCGGAGAAAGGTAAAAGTCTAAGGGCAAGCCGTCAAAATCTGGAGTTGGTAAAGCATTAAGTTCTTCCTTGGCGAACGGACGATTAACTTTAACCTCGCCATCTTTCTTATATATAAGATTTGGGACTTTAGTCAGATCACCATCGCCGCGAAGTTGCTCAACCAATCTTAGAAGGGGTGTCTCGCCCTCATGCACTACAAAACTGTCAACAAAATCAAAAAGGTGTGACCCTTGACTCTCCAAACGATCTACCAGTTTGGTGAACACACTCCCACCAACAGTGATATGAATTTCAGGACGATGCTGCTTAACCAAGTAAGCGAGCGTTAGACCAGAAATGATTTGTTCCACCGAAGTAATGGAAATTCCAAGAATATCAATGTCTTCTTTAAGAATATCTGGGAGATACCATTGTTGGTACAAATCGTAAAAGAAATTTTCTTCAGGGTGTTTGAAAGAGTCAATCACCTCTTTCGAAGAATAAGGTGAAAAACGCATCTGACTGCCAATGACTGTTAACTGAGACGGGTAATACGGTGCAAGAATATTATCCAACCATACATCCATTATCTTGAGATTTTCCATGTACTGGTCAATCTCATAAAACTCCTGACTACGTTGTGAGGCCACGGCAGCGTCAATCTGATCTTTCAGGGCCATGACAATCTCTTCTGCTTCACGGAGTTTATTAAACTTTTCTCCCTCCTCTTGAGTCAGCCGAGGCTTGGAACTCAATTCGTTCAGCTCACGGATAATGCGCTCATAGAGAGGCTTTGTTTTCTCCCAGGTACAAAGGTCATTGAGTAGCTCAATCGCCAGGTCACGCTGAATAACATCGTGAACCCCGTGCATATTTAGAAACGCTTTCAGGCTGGGTAAACTAAGGTAAGGCTGTGATGGATGCCAAGATGTTGGGAATACCAAATATATCATTTTATTAAAAACCTAATAAATAAGTTAAGAATAAACCCAGCTCCAAACTCAAGCCGAGACAACTCCTTGCCCGCCAATAAAGCACCTGTTCGTACAAGATGTTTCATCATTCATCAGCATTCAAAGCACTAGGTTGAAAACCTAATGGGGTTTGGGTGCCATGAAAACCAGTAGAACCAGTTTATCATCAGAATGATTAAAAACTCCATGATCCTGACCGGATGGGGCCATGGTAATTTCATTTTGTGTGAGCACTTTTTCCTCAGCACCCACAGTTACTTTGCCCTGCCCTTCCAGAACATAATAAACCTTGTCTGAGCCCTCATGCGAGTGAACTTTTTGAGTCTGGCCCGGCTCCAAACAGTATATATCACAAAAGAAATGATCCGTATCAAAGAGACTGACTTTTTTCATCTTGTCAGGGTTAAACTCAACCGCATCCAGAACATTGATCACCTTCATTGACATATCGCTAGTTTCCCTTAAAAAATATTATATAGTCCGACTCAACATTTTCGAACCAATGCCCACACACATCAGGTTTTACTAACAGGTAAAAACCTTAAGCTTTCATATGTTTATAGATAATATCATAGCAGGTGAGACCGGGTAAAAAAAATAAAATTAGCAGGATTAGGCCAATCCTATTCTATTGACATCATCATTGGTATCCACTATTTTGAATGCCATTCAAAATGATGAATGTACAAAAAAAACAGTCCAGATATCCATTCATAGACGATAATTAAGGTTCGGGACGTGGCGCAGCCTGGTAGCGCACTCCGCTGGGGGTGGAGGGGTCGGAGGTTCAAATCCTCTCGTCCCGACCATGTAAAATAAGGGGTTACGGGTTTTCCCGTAGCCTCTTTTTTGTTTTAAATCCTTGCCTAATCCTTGCCTAATCCTTGCCCTTTTCCGTTTTTTCTCTAGTACCCCAAAATCGTCATAAAACGCATAATCTAAATAATACTCAAAAGAGCTCTAAATTTTGAAAAGATGTAAATTGTGTGTGCCTTTTTTTAACATTCCCGCGTGATAATTACTGCCAATTTATCAATGATTTTTATCTATAAAGTATTTATTTCTATTAGGATAAGTTAACTTTACTTAGTTTAATGTAGTAATTCATTTAGAAAATGTTTAAAATTCTCCATCCTGTACAAAGGTTGAGTTTCTCAAAGAGCATTACCCTAATTTCATTGATTACTACAGCTTCAAAGACGTTGGACCTAAGTGGCAATAGATTAAAAAGTGTGTATCGGGAGTGTTTTTTTGTGTGTGAATAAAGAAACATTTTTACAAAAAATCATACATACCAGAAAAAAAACATTTCACCATAGAACTCATAAAGCATTGAAAA
>PAJA01000006.1 GCA_002705185.1 Nitrospina sp.
CAGGCTGCAGCAGTACCTAAGAAAAAGATAGAGGGAGTTCCGGAAAAACTACATGTGTGGCCTTATTTGGTCCGTTTGGAGTTTCTATGTGCCCTTGTTGTGATCATTGCTCTCGCAGTTTGGTCTATCGTCATTGATGCACCTTTAGAGGAGGCTGCAAATCCCACTAAAACTCCAAACCCTTCGAAAGCCCCCTGGTACTTTCTAGGACTCCAAGATATTCTTGTATATTTTGATCCTTGGTTTGCTGGTGTTGTTGCCCCAGTTCTCATTATCGTGGGGTTGATGCTGATTCCATACTTGGATGTGAATCCTAAGGGAAATGGGTATTACACTTATCACGAAAGAAAAGTTGCTATTTGGGTTTACTGTTTTGGGTTCCTAGTTCTCTGGATTGCCTTAATTATTATGGGAGTATTCCTGAGAGGGCCTGGTTGGAACCTATTTATGCCTTGGCAGTATTGGGATCCGCACAAGGTTGTAGCACTTGTTAGTGTTGATCTTCCGTATGCATTTGGATTTAGAGACTACACGTGGTCTGCTATTTTTGGTGGTAGCGTACTTTTAGCTTATTTCGGTATAGGGACAGGTGCTTATTTTTTTATGGAAAGAAAAGCACTAAAGTCAGTAGGTTTCCTGCGTATGTTTTTGAAGATTCAACTGGCTCTAATTATGATGGGAATAGTTATTAAAATTGTTCTTCGAATAGGTCTTAACATTAAATATATAATGGTTACCCCTTGGATAAGTGTTTAAACTAATAACTATAAATAGAGTAATAAATTGACTGAAGAAGAAAAAAAATCCGAATTTAAAGAAGGTGAGTTTGACGAGCATACCTCATACAGCTTTCTTTTTTTCCTTATTTCGGGGGTTACTTTACTAGTTACCCTATGGGCGTTTTGGGACGATGAATACGCTCGAAGGGGTTTTAAGACTTATCAAAATCAATATTTTAAGGAGCAGTTTAACGTCGCAGAAACTGAGTGGAAAGAAAATAATTCTCAAATAAAAGATAAAGTAAAACAGATTAATGACAGTCTTGGTAATAAAATTGATGAGCTATCTGATAATGATAGTTATTTGGCCTTGGTTGAGGAAGTTCGTCTAAAGCAGATTTCATTGTCTGAATCAAAAGAGAAAAAGAAGTTTGCTGGAAGTCACGTAGATGAAGCCTATTATTACTATAAGAAGGCAATGCATGAAGGGGAAAACTATGATGTGCAAAAGGCAACTTTAAATTCATATCAGGAAGAAGTCGAGTCATATAACCCTATAATTCTCGAAAAACAAAAAATTCTTGATGAAGCTGAAAATCGACTTCTTAAGGTGAAAGCAGAACAAATAAATTTAGAAAAAGAGCTTGGAAATCTGACTCGTCAAAAAGGTCAACTAGAGTTGACGATGGACTATTACAAGCCTTTTCCTTTTATTTGGCGACCCGCAGAAATTCTTCAAACTGTTATTCCTGGTTTTGGAAAAAATAGCTTTAAAGAAATTATTTACCGGGTGGATCGGTGTATGACTTGCCACATCTCTTACCAAGACGAACATTATAAGGATTTTAAGCATCCTTTAAAGACTCACCCAAATCTTGAGGTTTTGATTAAGAAACATCCACCTGAACGTACAGGATGTACTTGGTGCCACTTAGGCCAAGGAACTGTCACAGCTCCAGCTGAGCATGCCCATGGTTCTCATCATGAGACAGATCAGACAGTGGAAGTTAATGAACCCATACTGCATGGTAATTTCCAGCAGGCAACATGTAGAAACTGTCATGCGGAGGTAGTGAACCTTGAAGGTGCTCCGATCTTGTCGAAGGGCAAACAACTTTTTCTTAAACTTGGATGTCATGGATGTCATTTAGCTGATGGTTATTCTAATGAGGCTAAAGTAGGACCTAATCTTTTACGTATCAGCAACAAGGTCAACCCCAGTTGGTTATACCGTTGGATCAAAAATCCAAAGGATTATCTTCCTAAAACACGCATGCCAGAATTTGGATTTAATGAAAAGGACTTAATGGCTACCACCGCTTATATATTAGCGGTTTCTGATAAAAAATATGAGTTATCTGCACAATTTGAATCAGGTGATGAAGATAAAGGTAAAAAGTTATTTGAATCTGTGGGTTGTCAAGGTTGTCACGCTCTAAATGGAAAAGGTGAGACCTATGCTCCAGATTTAAGTCGAATTGCTAATAAGGTAAATGCTGATTGGTTGGTGACATGGATCAGTAATCCTCATAGTTATAACTCTAAGAGCAAAATGCCTAACCTTCGGCTAGGTGAGGAGCAAGCTTCTGATATAGCTGCCTATCTAATGCAATTTGGGAAAAAAGAAGTGATACCTGGGCTTGAGGCAAAACTGAATGATCCTGCCTTGATTAAGCACGGGGAGAAAGTTGTCCGCCGTAGAGGTTGTTTTGCTTGCCACGATATTAAGGGGATGGAGAACGAGGGTCGAATAGCACCCGAACTATCCTCATTCGGTAGAAAAATGATTGCTGAGTTAGAGTTTGGTGACTCACATATTCCTCATACATGGGAAAAATGGGCTAAAACAAAACTGAAAAAACCAGATTCTTTTAGGACAGAACGAGTTTTGGATAAGATGCCTAACTTCCATCTTGCGCCAGATGAAATTGATGCTTTGGTTGTATTGCTGAGAGGTTTTAATGGATCTAAGGTTCCTGAAAATTACCGCAGGATACTTTCAGAAAAAGAGAAAATCATTGAAAAAGGTCGACGCCTAATTACTAAATATAATTGCCGCGGCTGTCATAACGTCGAGGGTAAAGGTGGTGATATACAAAAATATCTAAAGGCAAAAGCACAGTACCCTCCTCCTTTAGATATGGGAGATTATCATGTAGGCGAACGACTAAAAGCCTCATGGTTATTTTCATTCCTAAAAGGTCCTACGCCTGTTAGAACTTGGATAAAGGTAAAAATGCCTACTTTCTCTTTTACAGATAAAGAAGTTAGGGATTTGACAGCTTATTTTGAGGCCTTGTCTCCGAGTAGTGGTTATGAGGCGGGGGCGAACCAGAGCAAAGATAATGTCGTAGCACAAAAGGGTGCTGAAATGGTCGGGTATATGGATTGTGGCCGTTGCCATGATGATGGACAAAAAGGAATTGAGTTTTCATTAGCAAGTCAAAGACTGCGCCAAAATTGGATACCAAAATGGCTTAAAGACACTCGCGCTATGATACCTTGGACTCCTATGCCCTCTCATTGGGTTAAGGATGGTGATAAGTACAATGTTCCAACAAAATTTAGTGAGATTGAAGCAGTAGGAGATGTAGACACTCAGGTCAATACATTAAAAGACTTGATTGTTGCTTACAACACGGCTGAGCTGGATTTTGATGTGAGCTTGGGAGAGGATGGAGACGAAGAAGAGGGTGGAGATGAAGAAGACGAAGAAGACGAAGAAGACGAATAAAATTTACTTAATCAGACTGAAATATAATATAATTTAACTATACATCAGGATTATTCAATGGAAAATTCAGGGCTTGAAAACTTTCTTTTAATTGCCACCAAACCAGATAATATTCCAATTGGTACTATGTTGTTGTTTGTAGGTTGGGTATTCTGGGTTGCCGTCAAACAAATGATAGCAAATGACAAATGGATAAAGCAGGGCAAAAAAGAAAAAATTTGGGATGAAATGATAAAGTAAGTGGCTATATTTGTTATTACCTTTGGTGCATTTGTTGTTGGAATTATTCTTATTGTTTCTTTGAAAAAAACCTCCCCTCCTGCTCCTCAAGAACAGGTTCATTTCGATAATCAATCGGATGTCCCCTTTTACCTTACCAATAGTGACGCATTTAAATCTAAGTGTGTTGAATTCTTAGAAAAATTTAATCTTGAGTATGTTCACTCAGTCTGGGCAGATGACCATGAGTTAGAGATAGCCATGAATGATGAAACACCTGTTGTGGGGGGTAGTTATATTGCTCTATGCATTATTGATCCTCCTGGAAAAACTGTTAATGCAATTAAAGTTAAAGGATTTCTGGATACTGTGAAAGGTGAGGGTGCGTCTCGGGGAATTTTGATTACTACAGGATACTTTTCTAATGAAGCAATAAATTTAATTGAAGATGAGCCAGTTGAGCTGGTAAATGTAGTTGCGTTTATATCTTACTTGAAAAAATTTGGTATTTACGAGTATATACCAGACCCTTCCTAACTTAAGAGCCCAATAAATCGATCACGTCTAGAATGTAATATGTATTGGAATTCAACTCTTCCAAATTATATTCTAAAGTTATTAATTAAACCTAAAGCTTCGCTTAACTTTCATTGGTTTATTTAGGCCTTGTGTTATTATCAAATTATGAAAATAAGTGAAAAACTGTCTTCGTCATCCCCCATTTTTTCGTTTGAATTTTTTCCCCCTAAAAACTCTGAAGGTTTTGCAACATTGTACGAAACGATTGCTCGATTAAAATCTTCTGCTCCAGGTTTTGTTTCGGTGACATATGGGGCCGGAGGAACGACGCGCTCTAAAACGGTAGACTTGGTTGGAAATATAAAAAATGCTATTGGTATTGAAAGCATGGCTCATTTGACCTGCGTTGGGCATAATGAGCATGAAATTAATTCGGTGCTTGAAAACTTGTATGAAAAAAATATTGAGAATGTTCTTGCATTAAGGGGAGACCCTCCTCAAGGAGAAGAAAAGTTTATAAAAACAAAAGGTGGGTTTGAATATGGCAATGAACTTGTGTCCTTTATTAAAAAGAATTTTTCTTTTTGTATTGGTGCTGCTTGTTACCCTGAGGGTCATATAGAGTGCAAGGACCTTGATACGGATATCGAAAACTTAAAGAGAAAAGTTGATAGTGGAGTAGACTTTCTCGTGACGCAGTTATTTTTTGATAATCAGAACTATTTTAAATTTTTGGATAGGGTGCAAGCGGCAAAAATAAATATTCCTGTTATTCCTGGGATTATGCCGATTTTAAACCTCAAACAGATGCATAGGTTTACTAAAATGTGTGGAGCCAATCTATCTCCATCTTTATTAGATAAATTTAAAGGTATTGAGGATGATAATGACAAGGTTAGAGAGATTGGTATTGCGCATGCAATTAAACAATGTCAGGAATTATTAGAGTATAAGGTTCCTGGAATCCATTTTTATACCTTAAATCGTTCTAAGGCGACACTTGACATATTGGATGCTCTAAGAGATTTTAAGTGAAAAATTTTAAATTACTTTATACTTCCAGGTTGTTTAGATTACTGTGTATAGTATTTTTGTTCATGCTTGATAGTGTTCATCTGGTTTTTGCAAAAGAATTGTCTATAACAGATGATATGGTACTTATACCTGGAGGAGTTTTCAATAGGGGGTGTAATCGTTTTGGGCCTCAACATGGTGCTCCTGAGCAGAAGGTACACCTTGATGTATTTTGGATAGATAAGTTTGAGGTTACAAATAAAAAATTTGAGAAATTATTTCCAGATCACTTTCTTCGCCGAAGTATTCTATCAGATTGCGATAATTGTCCGGTTTCAAAACTAAATTGGTATGAAGCAGCCGACTACTGCCATTTGATTGGCAAGTCGCTTCCTAGTGAAGCTCAATGGGAAAGGGCCGCAGGAAATGGTAATGGTTGTCAGTTCCCTTGGGGGGAAGGTTTTGATCTTATGAACCCTCGCGCCAGAGGCGGATTAAAGTCAAATGAAAAGACTTCCGAAGTAGGCTCTTTTCCTGCTAACTCAAACGGAGTTTATGATATGGCTGGGAATGTTTGGGAGTGGGTTGCAGATTGGTTTTCTGTTAATTTCTATTATACAGATATTCTACATAACCCTAGAGGACCGACAAGAGGTGTTATGAAAGTTAGAAGGGGTGGTTCGTGGGCAGACTCTGTGATTGCTATGACATCTGGTTATCGAGATTGGAGCCATCCTTTGTCTCGGGGATTTACTGATATAGGTTTTCGCTGCGCAGTTAATAAAAAATCAAATTAGGATTTAGTATGATTACCCAAGTGAAGTTGGATTATATTAATCGGGTTATTGAAGAATCTCTTGATGGCGAGTCGTTGGAGTTGAATGGTAAATTTTTAGGGGATGAGGGGGTTGAGGCATTAGTTCAAACAAAACGTATCTTTGATGTGGAAAACTTAGATTTGTCTCGGAATAAACTAACTTGGCGAGGTGCGCACCATTTATTTCATTGTCAACTCTTTAAAAATTTAAAACGACTATATCTTGGCGAGAATAATATTTCTGATAAAGGAGTTAAGGAGTTACCATCGGCTGACTTTTGTGAAAACCTATCTCTCCTAGATTTACGTTATAACAATATTGGCCCCGAAGGTGGGATGGCAGTTGTGCAATCAAAGAAATTTAGAAAACTCCAGGTTTTAATTTTTCAGGAAAACCCTGTTAGTGATGAAACTTTGATTACCCTTGCAAAAGCTCCTACTTTTGCCAATCTAAGAAAGCTAAACTTTTATCGAACTGAAATAACCCCAAAAGGTATTAAGGTTTTGGCAAAGTCAAAAGTACTGCAAAGGGTTAAACATTTTAATCTGGCAAGAAATTATCTTAATTTAGAATCGGCTAAACTATTGGCAAATACTAAAACTTTGACAAATGTAGAAAGTCTTCTTTTGTTCGATACGGGAATAGGGGATGCTGGAGTTAAGGAGATTATGGAGTCAGCAGCTTTTGCCAACTTAAAAACTTTGCGAGTGACTTGATTTATAGAACTCCTTATGAGTAACGGTCGTTCAGCCAAGGTTCTGCGTTATTGGAATAACCTCTTTTTTCCCAGAATCCCAGTTCATCTTTATCTCGAAAAATGATTTCTCCAATCCACTTTGCTCCTTTCCATGCATAGAGCTGAGGAGTTATCATTCGAACTGGACCACCATGTTCTTTAACCAGAGGCTGATTTTCCCACTCATGTACCAATAAAACATCATATTTCATAGCTTCTTCTAATGGTAAATTCGTTGAATATCCATCCCAAGCTTTTATGTAGACAAACTTAGCAGATGGAAGTACTCCACAATGTAATGCGATATCCGAAAATTTTACACCTTTCCAAGTGTTATTCAGCCTACTCCATGTAGTTACACAGTGAAAATCTGAAATATCGGAAGTTTGAGGTAATTTGAGAAATTCCTCCCAATCGAATGTTTTTACCGTTTTGACCAAACCTGAGACTGTAAGATTCCATGAAAATTCATCCAGATCTGGAGTAACACCTAGGTCCAGCACTGGCCAGGTTTCAACCACTCTTTGGCCTGGAGGAATTTTAGGATTCCCATCACGGTTAAGTTCTCCCTCACCTTGAGGTATCTCACCCTTTAGAGCCTGGTTCTTTTGAAAAGCTTTACGATACTCAATCAATCGCTGCCGACCCATTATTTTTTTTGAACTGGGATCATATGACATAAAGTCTAGAAGACCTCCTCTAAATTAATAAATAAATAGATAAAAATTAGTTTTTATATGAAATTATGGTTTTATATGCAATTCACTTTAATTTTAAGATGAAGTTTCTTTTGGTTGGTTACTAATAAAATTAATGGATTGTTAATTCATTTTTTTCCTAAAAATTATGAAATATTACAGATTTCTTATTCATACTCGAAAGCTAAAAATAATTAGGGTTAAGTGATTTTCAAGTTACACCGAAATAGTAAAGAACGCTCTTTTATTAAATGAAACCTCCTTAATTATGAAATTAAAAATTCTTTCCTTTAATTGGCATGAGCCTTATTTGTGTCTACTCGCGGGAACAGGACATGACTTCCTAATAGAGGAGCCGGAAATTTTTCCTGGGCACTATCGTCAGTGGGATGAAAAAATGCGTTCTATTCCAGAAAATATCAGCCTCATCTCCAAAAACACATCTCGAAAAATGCTGGAACTTGGAGAATTCGATCTTATTATTGCACATAATATTAAAGATTTAATAGCCGTAAGAGAATATAACCTACCCAAAATATTTGTGTTCCACAACTCCCTAACTACCGAAATAAGTTTAAGCAAAAATAAGATTAACCGTAAGTCGTATTTTAATAAAATAGAATCTCTTCTAAAAGAAGTTAACAATGTTTTTATTTCTGAAAAAAAACGACAGGATTGGGGATTAAATGGTGAGGTTATTTTACCTGGGCTTGATATTTCTGATTATGGTGGCTACCGAGGTGATAAGGAGATAGTTTTGCAGGTCGGTAATCAACTTCAGGAACGAGATTTGATGATGGGTTATAAAACTAGTAAAAAAATAGTAGGAAATCACCCTTTGATAACACTAGGCAGCAACCCCAGTATTCCTAATTCGAGGTTGTCAGATGGATTTCAAGATTTATTGGATCACTATAGAGGTTGTAGAGTTTTCATTAATACCACGGTGGATGAATATGAAGATGGATATAATTTGAGTATGCTCGAGGCAATGGCTACTGGAATGCCAGTTGTAAGTTCATGGAACAAATCCTCACCTATTGAAGATGGTAAAAATGGTTATATTTCAAAAGATTCGAGTTATTTAAACAAGTGTATTGAATCTCTCTTAAAAAACCCAGAAAAAGCAATAAATATAGGGAAGCAAGGACAGAAAACACTGCAAGATAAGTTTCCATTGAATCGGTTTCTTGATTCTTGGCAGAATATGATTCATCAATCTATCCTAGATTTTTTGGAAAGAACCGGAGTCAACTTAAAAAAAACGAATACTCCTTTTAATAAAAAGGTTCGCAAAAATATTTTGATGGATTTTGTTTCTTATCCAGCTACCACAGCACACTATCTAGAAAGAGCCTTTAGAAAAAATCATAATGTAATAACTTGTGGTTCTCAAATTAATGAGGAAATAATTAAACTCTGGAACCTTGAAGCTCTTAACTGGGACGTCACACCACAGGATATATTCCGTGGAAATCAGACAACCTTGAAAGAGGTTATGACGCAACTTCCAAATGAATGGACACCTGACTTTTATTTGTGGGTTGAAACAGGCTTGAGTGATATTCCAATAGACATAAGTCAGTTGCAGTTGCCCAAGGTTTGTTACCTAATAGATACCCATATAAATTTTGAGAAGCATATCGACATTTCCAGAAATTTTGATTTTGTATTTTTAGCACAAAAGGCTTATGTGCAACCCATGATTCAGGCAGGAATAAAAAATGTTGCGTGGTTGCCTTTAGCTTGTGACCCTGAAATACATGGAAAAGTTAATGTTTTGAAGAAATGTGATGTTGGTTTTGTAGGTTCTATTTCTTCTAAAGCAGATCGACGTAAAACTATTCTTGATAAAATTAATAAACAGTTTGACCTAGATTGCCAGAGAAAATTTATGAATGAAATGGCTGAACATTTTAGCGCATCTCGAATTATTTTTAATAATGCAATAAATAATGATTTGAATATGAGAGTGTTCGAAGCCTTATGTAGTGGAAGCATGCTAGTTACTGACCGTGCCTTGGGCAGTGGCTTAGACGAACTATTTACTGATAAAAAACATTTGGTGATTTATGAAGATGAAAGAATTGATCAGACTATCGCTCACTATCTAAATAATGAGTCTGAGAGAGAAAGAATTGAAAGCGAAGGGAGAAGAGAGGTTTTAGCCAAACACACTTATTGTCATCGAACAGATACAATGATTCAAATATTAGACAAGCAAGTCGGAAGTATTGAGAAAAAGGAGCCAGTATTAATGAATAAAAAATCATCCTCTTATTACCAAAATGTTAGAAATGACCTTATGCCTCTTATACCGATGGATGCCAAATATATTTTGGAAGTTGGTTGTGCTGCTGGAATGACAGGAGGAGAACTAAAAAAACGTAATGGGGCGTTTGTTGCAGGTTTAGAGTTAAATAAAGAGGCAGCTAGTTTAGCAAAAAAAGTTCTAGACGATGTAGTTGAGGGAGATATAGAAAAAATTGATCTACCTTATAGTGATCATACTTTTGACTGTATTTTGTTTGCAGACGTTCTCGAGCATTTAGTCGACCCTATTTCTGCACTTCTCAAGGTCAAACGTTTGCTTAAAAAAGAGGGTACTATTGTAGCCAGTATTCCTAATGTCCAATTTCATGGGGTTATCCATAAACTGATTGAGGGTAATTGGACTTATGAGAAAGAAGGAATTCTTGATGAAACCCACCTTAGATTCTTTACATATAAGGAAATCATAAAGCTATTTTCACAGGCAGGTTACTTCATTCAGAAAGTTGAAGAAGTTCTTGATCCTCAGTACGAGAAGTATTTATCAAAAAATACTACAACTCTTAACTTTGGAAGGACGCAAGTAAAGGATTTATCGCCTGAGGAGATTAAAAGGTTTTTTGTGTTTCAGTATCAAGTCATTGCGACCCCAAAAAATATTAACAAGAATACAGTGATTGACAAATATGAAGTTGGTGAAACCTTATCACAGCTTGATAGTATGTTGTTGAAAGCTTCAGAAGAATTGGATTCGGAAAAACTTAATAGTGCTTTAAAACATTTTAGAGAAATTATCAAAATGTATCCTGAAAATACTGAGGCTTTGATTGGAATGGGGGATTGCTATATGAAACTTCAAATTCCGGATAAAGCCGATGCTTTATATGATGAGGTTTGTTTAAAGGAACCGAATAATCAAAGAGCATGGTTACATTCAGGTTTATTAGCTCTTCATAATAAAAATATCAAGAAGGCAGATATTTGCTTTAATAAATGCTTAGATGAAGATTCAAATAATGATAAAGCATATTGTGGGCTTGGAATGCTAAGTGTTAGTAAGAATGATATTGACGGAGCAGTTTATTATTTTTGTAAGTCTCTAGACGCAAACCCTGAAAATCTTTCTGCCTGTAAATTTCTCTTGGAACTTTCTTATAAATTCAATGACTTTGCGAAAATTGATATCTATTTATCTCGATACATAGAGTTTCATCCAGCTAATCTGAATATGCGACTTGCTTTAGCTGGTATTCAATATAAGGGAGGACAAGTAGAAGACTCTATTAAAAACTTAGAGTGCATCCTTGCTCTAAACCCCAAACATCAATCGGCTCAAGAAATGCTGGACAGTATCCAGACAGATGTTGCGCTGAGTAAATAAAATAGTTTAAAATGGATTTCTTCACTCAAAATCTAAAGCTTCTCCAAGAATCCGATCCGGAACTTGCAGATCGGGTTGCCTCGCAATCTTTTCCTGAGAATTTGAATGTTATTCAGTCCAAAGATGGACTCCCTGTCCCTAAAATTTTTGGAGTTAGTTTACACAGCCAATATCGCCCGTTGGAGGAAGCAGATAAAGCATTTGCCAATTTTGCTTTTGATCCAGAATATAAAACGGTAGTTTATGGTTTAGGCTTTGGCTATCACATACAAGCATTACTTCAAAAACAATCAGGAGAGTTGACTGTAGTAGAGCCTTTGATGTCTATCTTCAGAGCATTTATGACATGTGTTGATATACGGCCTTATATAAAGAGAGTGCGCTTTCGTGTAGGAGAATCGCCTGCCTGCCTGCTTGCTCGACTAGAACCAAAGAGTTGGAATGTCTTGAAGCATCCTCCTTCAATTAAGATTGGTGAGTCCTATTTCAAAAAATTAGATGAAGGTATAGAGGTAAGAAAATTACTTCAGCAACGTACTCTGAGAGTAATGATTGTAAACCCTGTTTACGGAGGTTCGTTACCAACAGCTCATCATTGTGCTACTGCTTTGAAGAATATGGGCCATGAGGTAGCAACAGTTGATTGCGAAGCATTTGAACAAGGTTTTTTCTCTTTGAAAGGAGTAACTCGTGACCTAAAAAACTCTGAAATTCTTTCGCGTAACTTTATGAGCTTTATGGGTGAAATAGCCGCAGCCAAGGCGGCAGAATTTCAACCAGATTTGATTCTGGCTCTTGCTCAAGCACCGCTCACACCAGAAGCGATTAAAAAACTAAGGGAGTTAAAGATTCCTATTGCCTTCTGGTTCGTAGAAGATTTTAGGGCTCTGCCATACTGGAATGAAATAGTAACATCTTATGATTATATTTTTACTTTGCAAGATGGCCTTTTTCACGATGAACTAAGATCGAAAGAAGTTAGGAATTATTACTTTCTCCCGCAGGCCTGTTCTCCAGATATTCATAAACCTTCTAATAATATTTACAAGGGTCTTTATGAAGCCGATGTCTCATTCATGGGTGCCGCTTATCATAATCGTGTTCAGTCTTTTCCAAGGTTACTAGATCTTGATTTTAAGATATGGGGGCAAGGTTGGAACTTGGAAACACCTCTTGGTCGAAAAGTTCAAAATAATAATAAACGCATATCAACAGATGAAACTGTTAGGATCTATAATTCGGCTAAAATCAACCTAAACTTGCATTCTTCTAGCTATCATTATGGAATTAACCCAGATGGTGATTTTGTAAATCCTCGAACTTTTGAAATTTCTGCTTGTCAAGGATTCCAACTTGTTGATAACCGAAAACACCTATCGCGTATGTTTAAAATAGGTGAAGAAATAATAGCTTTCGATACTCTGGATCAAATGCGTGATCAAGTTGACTATTACCTTTCCCGACCTGAAGAAAGAAATGCTATTGCCCTAAAATCCTCTAAACGAGTCTTAGGTGAGCATACAATTAAGCATCGTATGGAAGAATTATTGATTCATGTGTTTTTAGATCGTAGGGAGTCTCTTTATTCTATAGAGAAAATCAAGAGAGATCCTTTAGATTATTGCGTTGAAAAAGCCGGGGAAGGTACTGATCTAGGACAATACTTAAAACAGTTTAAAGGCCAATATCCTTTTTCTCTGAAAACAGTTATAGATCATATTCATAAGGGTGAGGGAACATTGGATAATAAAGAATATATGTTTTTAATGTTAAATCAGATCTTAAAGGAAAATGCTTGATAGTGACTAAAAATATTTTAATTTTAAGCATGACTCGAATGGGAGATATGATTCAGACGACACCTTTAATAAAAGGACTAAAGGAAAAGTATCCTGGTTCAAAAATTACACTTCTTGTAACAAGTGATTTTGCAAGTGCTGTTTCGTTAATACCAGGTGTAGATGACTCTATCGTTATTGACTTTAAACAGTTTAAAGTAATCGAAAATTGGGAAGATAAATCGTGGATTAAAATATATCGGTACCTTGAGGATTCCTTGGAGATTATAAAGAGCAGAGACTACGATCTTTTAGTGAACTTAAGTCATTCAAAATTTAGTGCTTTAATGGTGGGGTTTTTGGGTATCAAAAAGGTTGTTGGTTTTCATTGCAATGGATTTGGTGATCGTAAGACGGGACATCCATGGATGCAATACTTTGGAGTAGAGGTTTTTAATCGTCCTTATAATGAGTTTAATCTGGTGGAAATTTTTTCTAGAAGTGGTGGTGTTGATGTTAAAGGTCGTAAGATTGAAGTCTTACGTCCACAAAGCCAGTCTTTAGTGGGCAAGTTGATACCAGAGACGGATCTTTTGATAGGTTTTCAAGCAGGCTCTAGTTTAGAGGGGCGACGCTGGTCAACTCAGTCATTTGCAAAACTGGCAAATAAGTTGATAGAAAATACCAATGCAAAAATTGTAATGCTTGGTGTCGAGTCTGAAAGTAAAGTTGCAGAAGAGATTATTAGTAGAATAAAAAATAAAGATCGCATATCCAATCTTACCGGTAAAACTAATCTGACTGAGTTAGCCGAGGTACTCCAAAAATGTGAATACCTGGTCACCAATGATACAGGGACGATGCATTTAGCCGCAGCATTGGGTACAAAAATTTTAGGACTCTTTTTTGCTCATGCACATCCTTATGAGACGGCACCATTTTCTCCGGGACATTTAATTTTTCAAGCAGAAATTTCCTGTGCACCATGCAGTTATGGAGTACATTGCAATAATATAGTATGTGTTGATAAGGTGCATCCAGAACACCTTTTTGCAGCAATTGAAAATCATATGCTAACCCAATCATGGATTCTTCCAGAAACAATCAACGAAAACTCAGAAGTAAATGTTTATGAAACTATATTTGATATTAATATGAACTTTAGATTGCGATCTCTTGTTAGGCATAGGCTTAAATTAGATGATTTAATTCGGTCCTGCTATACACTTTTATGGAGAGCAACCCTTGAAGAAAGAATTGAAGTTGATAGTTTTATGATAAATAGTGTCTGTGAAAACTTAGTACAGGAATACGATTGTTCAAATATAGAAATAATTGATGAACAAATAGAAAAAAAGACCTTTATATTAAAAGATATCTCAAGGCTAGCCTTCAAAGGTCAGAACCTTTGCGGAAAAATAATTAAAGATTCTTCTGACCGTAAAGAAAACTTTGAGGAAATGGGTAAGTTTGGTGAGGGGATTACTAAAATAGATAAAGATATAGAAATTATAGGGCTAAGTAATCCTGAGTTAAAGCCTTTGACAGATATGTTTAATAAGAGAAAGGAAAACGTTGAAGACAATAACGTATGCTCTATGGCGATTGAAACTCAGAAGTGCTATATCGATTTGATAAACGAGTGCGAGAAATTAGGAAAAATTTTAGAAAATTGTTTGAAAAAAATGTCTAGTTTACAATCTTGTTATAATTCACATAACTCCATTAATGTGGCGGTACCCGTCAGATAAGAAGCCATATCTCCTTTAGCTTTTCCTTTTAAAAATCCGTGAAGAAAATCCAAAGAAGCGCCCCCACCTGTGGATACGAAGAAATTGGTGGAAAAGTAATTCCATAACTGATAAGAATCATTTTCAAGAAAGTCTATTGATATTTGATTTCGGTTTATGGTGGAAGGAAATTGTTTCTCAATCTGTGCCTTAATCATTTTTTTTAATTCAGTGACTCCGATTTTGTTAAGGATTGCAGCTGAATCCCCTCCACCAATCACTATAGATAACTTAGAATCAATCAGGGCCATCTGAAATAGTAACTTGGCTAGCTCCAGCGAACCTTCAGCGTAGTAGCTACATGCAGGATGATCATATGCACCCAGAGGTCCATTCCAAAAAACATTCTTAATATCCTTGAAAAGGTCCTCAAATTGATTGATGGTTTTTTCACCTAAATCAAGCTGAAGTTCCTTAGAGAAATCGGGTGTAACTTTATTTTCAAAAATAGTACTTTGATAATCTGTTACAACCTTGTAATCTTCCGGAAATATTAGGGTAACCTTATTGATTTCTGCAAGCTCGATGATTTCTTCCGCTAGATTTATTTCTTTTAAGAGTTCCTCGTTTTCCTGAGCTTTTTGGCTTAGTAGTTTTGCTGGAAGTTTGTCGGTATGAAAAGGTTGAATTAACTCCTTTTGTTGTTGGGCCAATAAAAAAGCATTGGCCATTTTACCTCCAATTAAAATGCTTTTAACTCCTGTCAAGACAAACTGCTTTAAAACCTCAATCTTATCGGAGATTTTTGCTCCACCTGCAACTACTAAAGTCTTTTTAGGTTGAGATAATATCTTGCCGGCAAATTTTCCAATTCGGTTAATTTCTTCGTAGAGAAGAACACCGGCAACTACTAGTTTCCCTTTTTGACGCATCATTTGGGGTAAAAGTTTAATACTTTTTGTGACACGATGACTACAACCAAATGCACAGTTTATATATACATCAGCAATATCTGCCAATTTAGTGATAAACTCAGTGCGGTATAGGTCTGTATTTTTTGGGTCTAATAGATAACGCAAATTTGGAAGGAACTTTATTCCTCCAGGTGGTAAACGCTTATGAGAAACGATTTCAAGAGAATGTTGCATATGAGAGTCAATAGTTTCAGGGGGAAAAATTGTGTATGTATCACCATAGATTCTTCGTATCAAAGTATCGAAGTGTGACGAAACAAATTGAATATTGAATATGCCATCCCATCCTGAATGATCTTTTGTTTTATGAGGTCGACCAAGATGTGAGCCTATAATGATTCGGCAATCTCCTTCAGTTAACTCATGGATCTTTCTGAAAGTAAGATCTAAAAATCGTCGAATTCTTGTATCATCTGCAACCCGGTATAGTCCTTTTGCTGTAGACCGCAGAGGAACGTTAAAATCACACCGTATAAATATAGTCTTACCCCTCAAATCGTTAGACTTTAGTGCGCCTAACTGGGTCATCCCTATTGAATTATTTGAGTTCATACTTGGCATGCTGGGTCCTATCTTGGTGCAAAATGATAGATTAAAGATTGGTTATTTTTTTCTATATTTGTATGTAGTATGTACAATGTCTTCTCTATATTTATCGTTATAATTAGATAAATTACCAATAATATTTCCATTAAATTGTATAAGAATGGTATGATAATCCAAGAAGTAACGATATTTTGTGACATTAAATTAATAAGTAACGCTGGAATTAACCAGCTTTAGTCATAAGTGAGTTTCGATTTTTCTATAAGGAATAAATATCAAAAAAATCACACTTTATGATCTATGTAGAAAGAGTTTAAATAACATTTTTATAGACTTTCCGACAGGAAAAACCAACCAAAAAACACAGTTTTTTATTTCCTCACCAAGACCTATAACCTGTGATTCTAACCGGAAAAAAATTTAAAGAATATATTTAATTATTTGAATTATAAAGGTTAATTTCTTATATTTCAAGCTTTGAATATTTTACCCGGCTCCGAAACCTACCGTTGGTTGTGACCTGCTAAAAAGTCAGGAAGATAATTTCAAATGAGAAAAACAAAATCAGCTAAGAAAGTCATGTTGATAAATGCTCAACACTCTGAGGAGTGTCGTGCTGTTGTTCTGGATAATAATATTATCGATAATTATATCGTCGAGCATTCTTCTCGAGAACAAATTAAAGGGAATATATATTTGGGTGTAATCAATAGGGTTGAGCCATCTATTGAAGCTGCATTTGTTGATTTTGGTGGTAAAAAATACGGATTCTTACCTTTTAAAGATGTTTTAAAAGAGTCTTATGTTCATACAGGCGAAAAAAAAGCAAAAGTTAGAATTCAGGACGTATTAATTCGCGGCCAACGCATTGTTGTTCAAGTGGCAAAAGAAAGTAGAGATGCAAAAGGTCCCTCTCTTACAAATGGAATTAGTTTGGCTGGTAGATTCTTAGTTTTAATGCAAGGACAAGGAAGTGCTGTTTCTCGAAAAATTGAAGATGAGAGCGAAAGAAAAAAACTCAGGGATATTGTTGCTGATTTGGATTTGCCTGAACATTTAGGTGTGATCATTCGCACTGCCGGTGTTGGGCAGACCAAAGTTGAGTTGCAGAAGGATTTGCAGATGCTACTAAAAATATGGGAGAAGGTGGAAGGTTCTCAGAAAAATGAATCTGTAGCAGCGCCTTATTTAATTTATCAGGAACCAAGTTTGGTTGTCAGAACTGTTAGGGACCATTTTAGTAGTGATACCTCCCAGATCATCGTTGATAACACAGAGGCTTATAAATCCTTAAAGGATTTTATAAAATTGGTAATGCCTCGTAACCGAAATCTCGTTAAACTTTATAAAGAAACAAAACCTCTTTTCTCCGAATATAATGTTGAGGAACAAATTGAATCTATTTATCAGCGTACGGTTCAATTGCCTTCTGGTGGTTCAATTGTTATTGATATTGGAGAAGCTATGGCATCTATCGATGTTAATTCTGGGAAAACTAAGGGTGGTTTAGACCTAGAAGAAACAGCTGTAACAACGAACCTTGAGGCTGCTAAAGAAGTTGCTCGTCAACTTAGGTTAAGAGACTTAGGTGGTCTTATTGTTGTGGACTTCATCGATATGTTCCAAAAGAAGAATAAGTCTGCTGTTGAAAAACAGATGAAGCAATGGTGTAAGTCAGATAAAGCAAGAATAAATCTTGCGCGTATTTCTAAATTTGGCTTGCTCGAAATGTCTCGGCAGAGAATTTCCCCCCCTGTCAAAGAAGGAGTTTTTGAAAAGTGTGGGCTTTGCGAAGGGTCGGGTTTAGTCCGTTCAGTCGATTCCGTAATTTTGAATGTTCTTAGAAAAATACAAGAGATCATTGCTTCGGAAAAAGTAAAAGTGCTTACGCTGGAAATATCCCCGGAGATTTCAAATTATATTTTGAATCATAAGTTAGCCATTTTGGCTGAGTTGAAATCTAAACATATGATAGATTTCCGGTTCCAGATAAAAGCCGGTTTAGCATATGATAACTTTAAATATACTATATCCGAAGTTTGGGAGCCTGATATAGTTCAGAGCCCTAAAGCTGAAGATAAAAATTTAGAATCTTCTGAGCCTGTTGATAAGTCTCAACCTAGTAGTAGAAGCCGAACGACTAGGCCTAATAATAGAAGCCGAACAGCAAGGCCTCGTGGTAGAAGTCGAACGCCTAAACCTGTTAGTGAAGATGATATTCTTAGGTCAACTAGTGAAAATGAATCATCAAGACTTGCTGTTAAAGTTGAAGAGGTTGAAAGTAAGAAACCAGAGACTATCACCAAAAGAAAGTATACCAGGCGACCTAGCCGACGTGGGCCTCAGAGAGGTAGGCGCCGAAACCCAGGGCAGTCAAAAAAAGAAGATGATGTAGGCAGTTCAAACCTAGAAACTATGGGCAACTCTAAACCTGCTGATTCATCAAGAGATGATATCTCAGGCAATATTAAATCTCCAATGCCTCCCCTACCAACACCTTTTTTTAGGGAAAACCAAGATGGAGAACAATCTTCTACCCCAAAGGAGTCGGCTTCCCCTTCTACGGATGGATCGTTAGACTAAGATGTGTTCAAGCTGACTTTGCACAACGAAAACCAGTATCCCAGAATCTCATTTCTGGTGGAGCAATATTCCTATGGGGGATCATAGTGAATTCTTTCATAAACCCATGCTTGCGTTTTTGTATCGATCCGCCGCGTGTGACTTTAAATTTTTTCCCATAATTTTTATCATGATGTTCTGAGTCAGGGTAGGGGCGGTACCAGCTTGAAGTCCATTCCGAGACGTTCCCGTTCATTCCCCAAACCCCGTAACTACTTACATCATTCCCCAGCGAATTTACAGGCATTACTTGTTTGCCAAAATTAGCATAATCTTTTTCAAAATCGTTACCCCAGACGAAAAGGCGATTGTTTCCACCGCGAGCAGCTTTTTCCCATTCATACTCTGTTGGTAGTCGTTTTCCAATCCAAATGCAATAGGCTTCTGCTTCATATGCATTAACTCCTCTCACGGGTAGATTAATTTGTTGAGTTGGATATTTGGACTGAGGCTTAAAAATAATGAACTCTTCATAGGTTACTTCAAATTTATCTATATAGAATGCCTTTAAGAAATATTGTTGCTCTGGCTGGGCGTTAAGAGATGATGTCTTGTCAGACATAAATTGCAGGACAGTATTTTGATGGTTAAGACCTAGTGTAAACCAACCATCTTTTATAAGAATCATCTCAAATTGTTTCTTGCTATTGCAAGAAACAAGAAATATTAAGATAAGCAAAGTGAAGAATATTTTATTCAATTAAATTCTTTTGTGATTGGATATTTTTTACATGAAGAGTATCAAGAAACTGTTGTGAGCCAGGTTGAGACAGAACATATTCAATAGTTAAGCAAGCTGCTTCCTCCCTGGTGCATAACATTGAACGGCATTCATTATCTTTTTGGCTACAATAGTAGTTTAAAATCCTCATTTTCATGAAAATGCCATTGTTTAGTTTAAGTGCATAAACATTTCTTTTGGACTCAATATTATGGGTCCTAGTGCGATAATTGTACCAGCCTGCTAACTCCTTATTAATTAAATTTCCTAGTGACCGATGGTCCTGCACATAACCAGTTTTTGGAGCCGATTTAACATCATCAAAGTTCACAAGTCCAAGGTTGATAATACCAGTTTTTCCGAATGGATTGGTTTTACCACCATTTGAAATAATTTTTGTGCGACTAAAACCAAGGTCCCAGTTAGCTTGGCCTATTTTATCTGTTTCCGCCTCTCTTTCAGAAATTTGTATAGTTTTTCCAGTTGTAAACTCTACCAGCATCCACGTATTTCTATCTTTCGCGTTAACCTTGATGATGGGATTATTGCTATTAATCTTTTTTATTTTTTTGGGAGGTAGGGGAACCGTTTCAAAATCCGCTATATTTTTATCCATATAGTTTAGAGTGATGTGAAACAAGAGGGTAGCCCCGAGAAGCATTAAGAATATACGTGGTGTCTGGTTCATACTAATATTTTAACATAGCATCTTTCTGGTTCCCCTCAATATATATGTAAAACCAATAAACATAATTTTTTGATTAGAAATTATTAGATTAGCATAGCTAGTAATAATAAATACAATAGGTTATGAAAAACATTCCTTTAACTGTTCTATTCAATAATGTATAATTCTAATAAAACGATTAGGAAGGCTGAACAATGAGTGACGAAAGATACTTCAGTTTTAAAAAAGTGCAAATAGAAAAATTTTTAAAAGAGGAGTTTAAGAAAAAATTTAAAAGCAATGGTAAAATTTCTCTTCGAAAAAGACAGAAGTTTGTTGCCGAGACTACACGCAAAATCGCTAAACGTTTTGGAAAGGATGTTTTAGTGCTTATAGACTTCTCCAAAAATGGTTTTTGTACTGTAGTTTCTCCTACGCACACCGAATCTACTGAAAAAGGGAAGCTAATTAAATCGTTTTCTCATCCTCAGGTATTTTATACTTCACATTGTGTCGACCGTTTTAGCAAAAGGACACAGTCTCATGATAACTGTATCATTACGTTAGACGCTTTTTTTAATACGGCTCTTACAACTTTTGGCGAAAATAATGGATTTTTGACTTGTCCGGACGGGGTTTTTGCTTACGAGTTAATTGACTCTCGTCTGATTGTAAAAACATACATTAACTTTGATCTTTTATCTGACGATCAAATAAAGCAGTTTTATGGCTTTGGTATGATTTCAATGCTTCCAAAGGAATATGCCGTAAAGGATATTCTTGGTGCCGATTTTGTTCTGGCAGATGAGCATGATGAGTTTATAGACAAGTCTGGAGTTTAATGAAATAGAACTGGCACTAAGCTTTTTTCTTCATTTCTTTTATCATTTAAACTTTCCTTCTATATTTTTTTTCAAGGCATGATCCAGTTATTTAATATTATAAAAAAATACGGTAGCGCTAGCCCGGCATTAGATAATATTTCTCTTAAGATTGAAAAAGGAGAATTTGTCTTTTTAACTGGCCCGAGTGGTGCGGGGAAAACAACAATTCTAAAAATTCTTTTCGGGTGGGAACATTTTGATGAAGGTCAAGTTTTGGTTCAGGGGATTAATGTTGGTAAGCTTGACTCTGGAAATATGCATACTTTAAGACGATCAATCGGGGTTATTTTTCAAGGCTATAAACTTCTTAATAATAAAACTGTTTTTGAGAATGTTGCATTTGCTCAAGAAGTAACGAACCGTGATCGAAAAACAATTAAATTTAAGACTTGGGAAGCTTTAAAAAATGTAGGTCTATCTTCAAAAAAAGATTCTTTCCCCTCCCATCTCTCAGGTGGAGAGCAGCAACGTGTTGCAATTGC
>PAJA01000007.1 GCA_002705185.1 Nitrospina sp.
GTTTTTTATAGGCCCCACTAACATTTATTGCTATCGCTTTAGTGTTAATTTCAGAAAAAATAGTCATGACTTCTCATCCTTAGCCATTCATTACTCAATCTCCCGTAAGCATTCAATAAGATGCATCTTAAAATTGATTAACAAATATTAACTTTGCATTCATGCGAGTTTAATAAAATTATCGTATTAATAGGTTTGTATAGTTTTCGCTAAAGATAAAGAGTCGTTCGCTCTTCGCCTATTTTTACTTCTCTTCCTTCTTGTCACTGGTGAAGAGTTGAGCGACTTCTTTTATGGGTAGTAATTAATAAAGGTGATGTAGCAGAGAGCTAAATCAGAGTTTCACCCAAAATGAGGGTAAGGCTTTTCGATTATGTAGAGCTAATTGTAGCTGGGAAAAGTGCCGTACATGGGAGTTCCCTGCGCTTATTTAAGGGTAATTTCGGGTGAAGACCTTTATTTATAAGCACTTAGCTCCAAATACCATCAGATTTTTACGAATCGCTGAAGCCCTTATGAACAAAGGAGTTAGGTGGTGCCGATGGGGAGAGTCGAACTCCCACGGATCGCTCCATACGCCCCTCAAGCGCACGTGTCTACCAGTTCCACCACATCGGCATCCCGAGAGATAAGTGTTTTACTTCGAAGAGTTATCGGATGGATCTTTAGGTTCTGTAGAAGTTTCAGGAAGAGACTCTTCAATACCCTGGATAACAGATCTTGATTTATTATTATTTGAAAAGGTCGCCAGAGTTAAAGACGTGACCATAAACAAAACAGCTATACCTGTAGTCAACTTTGTAAGAAAATTTCCAGCCCCACTGCTACCAAACATGGTTTGACTACTTCCTGCACCAAGTCCCGAACCCATTGCGGCACCTTTACCGGCCTGTAAAAGGACAGTAAGTATCAAACAAAAAGCTGCCATCACATGCAATACTGTTATTAGTGTGTTCATAAATTTCTTAAAAAACTACATCAATTATAGATTACCTGCCTAGGAGTATGATATGGACCAAAAATCTATCATGCTCCAACACAAGATTTAATAATAGCATAAAACGACTCAAAATTCAGACTTGCACCACCTACCAGCGCCCCATCTATTTCTTCTTCGCATAGAAGTTGTTTACAATTTTGAGCGTTCACACTTCCTCCGTAAAGAATCCTTGGTTCAATATTTTCTGAAAATTCCTGGCTCTCAAACAAAAACTTTCTAATGAACTTATGCGTTTCTACAACCTGCGCGGGACTAGCATTAATACCCGTTCCAATAGCCCAAATTGGTTCATAAGCTATTACTACGAAGGCTAAACTTTGTCCAGATAAACCCACCAAGGCTTTAGATAACTGATCCTTAATAACATCTAGAGTATTACCTTCCTCTCTCTGCCTCTGGGTCTCCCCAACACAAACCACTGCAGTAATACCCATTTGTGTGGCCAATTGAACCTTTCTATTAATATTTTCATTACATTCATTGAATAATTGACGCCTTTCTGAATGTCCAATTAGAACATGACTACATCCTACATCCTTTAACATTTCGATAGAAATTTCACCTGTATAGGCGCCTTTGCTACCGGAATAAAAATTTTGTCCCGCTAAGCCTAATCGAGATTCTTTGATAATCTGACTAACTGGATAAATGGATGTAAATGGAGGGGCAATAACCACATCTACACCTTCAAATGAATTATTAGCAAGCGATAAAGCCAAATCACAGGCTTCTGAGACCAGCATATTCATTTTCCAATTGCCAATGACAAGCGGAGCAATCATTTAAAGTCTTTATTTTATTGAGGGGGTGTTAAATGAATCAGCTAGTTTCAGGCTACAAATTTCAAAAGGTCTTTAACCCTGTTAGAATAACCCCACTCGTTATCATACCAAGATAAGACCTTCACCATATTACCTTCAATAACTTTCGTTGATATTCCATCAACAATTGAAGAACAGGCATCACCATTAAAGTCGATAGACACCAAGGGTTTTTCTTCGAACCGTATTATTTTATTCAAAGATTTTTGAGAGGCTATCTTAAAGGCTTGATTGACCTCTTCGATACTCGTATTTTTTTCAACCTCAACAACAAGGTCAATCAGGGATACGTTAGGAGTCGGGACTCGAACTGCCATACCATCAAGCTTACCCTTAATTTCAGGCAAAACCAATGCAACCGCTTTTGCCGCACCAGTCGTAGTTGGTATCATAGAAAGATTGGCCGCCCTAGCTCGTCTTAAATCGGAATGAGGCAAATCTAAAATCTTTTGATCGTTAGTATATGAATGAATGGTCGTCATCAAACCTTTTTTTATACCAAAATTTTCAATCATAACCTTGACTACTGGAGCCAGACAATTTGTGGTGCAAGAAGCATTAGAAATAATCTGATGCTCTGAAGAAATATAAGATTGTTCATTAACACCCAATACAATTGTCACATCTGGATCTGTTGCAGGAGCAGAAATAATAACTTTTTTTGCACCGGCTTCGATATGTTTTTTGGCTTCATCACGCTTTGTGAATAAACCAGTAGACTCAATAACAATATCTACTCCAAGCTTTTTCCAAGGTAAGTTTTGGGGGTAGCGTTCAGCAATAATTTTTATATGCTTTCCATTAATCACCAATCCTTCAGAATCAGAATACACTTCATAAGGACTAACGCCTTGAACAGAGTCATATTTTAAAAGGTGTGCTAAGGTTTCGGAATCTGTTAAGTCATTTATGCCTAAGATTTCAAAATTTGAGCATTCAGGATCATCTAAAATACACTTCAATACAGATCTACCTATACGCCCACAACCATTGATACCGACCTTCGTTGTCATATTTATTTAGCAACCTTTCAAAATAAACTTATTGAAAAAATGTGAGTTAAACTAATCGAGGGTAGCGAAACTTCAGGAAAGCTCAATCACTTAAAATAAGAGGGAGTATGCAAAATTTACAAATTCAAGTCAATATAAACCTGCGTGCAACCTAAACTCAATAAAATAACATTACTACTCTATAGCTGATACTGGTTTTTTTGAAGTAGTATCGTTCGATTCGGCAGGAGTAAGATAGGTAAACAAAATATGATCAATTTCATCACTTATCTCTAAAGTCTTTTCAGCATCATTCACCAAACGGTTAAACTCATTGATCAAAAGTCTCTCTTCATCCAATGAAGACTCTAACTCTTTTTCTCTATGTTTAACATCCTCTAAATATCTAGACCCATCTTCTTCAAGTACTGCCATTTGTTTATGGGCATCATCTTTTTTAACGAGTATTTCACTCCGAGCTCTTTCCAGCTCAGCACGAAGTTTTTCAATAGAAAACAACTCTCCGTCCAAACGCTTAAAGCTTTGATCCAGGTTCTCCAGATAGTTTTTCCGACGCTGTATCAAGTATTCTCGAGAACCCAAAGAATCAAGATCAATATTATTGTCATCATCTTCTAAAGAAGCATTCTCAACAGATCCGTTTAAAAATTCTTCGTAACGGGTTTTAATAGAACTTTCTTCAGTTTGTAGTTGTGCCAAGTTATTGGAAATTTTGTCGATATTTTGATTATATATGTCTATATTCCTCATGAGAGTTTCCAAGTTCTCTATATTATTTTTAACCTGTTGACCTATGGAGGCTAGTTTGGCTTCTATAGAAATGCGAAAGGCCTCTTTGTGCGCCAAAACTCTGCCAAAAGTATCTACAATACGAGAATATTCACGCCCGCTAGAAATTCCTCTATCACGGACCGACAAGTTATCCTGAGAAATTTGAGAACATTGATCTGAGTCTGTCATCATCGTATACGTCAATATTTTGATAAAATTAATTATGTTTATTATAACGCAAGTTTTATACCAAACTCATTAAAAATCCGCTAAAGTAACAATCTTTTCAAATAGTTCTATATAGAACCAAAGTCAGCTTGTTTATCTACTTCCCGTTTTATGGCATTAATCATCTCGATCACAGCATTTTCCATACCGCGATAAATAGCCTGCCCAACAATAAAGTGACCAATATTTAGTTCTTCAATTTCTGGGATCGCAGCAATATTTTTCACATTCTTATAATTCAATCCATGCCCGGCAAAAACTTTCAAACCTCTTTCCGCGCCCCTTTTAGCGCTTATTTGTATCCGCTCTAGCTCTGCTTCAATTTCTTCAGCCAATAATAGCTCAGTATATTTACCAGTATTGATTTCTATGCTATCTGCCTTTATTCTTTTTGCTGCGTCTACCTGTTCCTCATCAGGATCAATAAATAGACTTAATAAAATCTTTTTGTAATGCAACTTTTCCCTGATTTTGGATAAGTTTGTTTCCTGAGAACAAACATCCAAACCTCCCTCTGTTGTGATTTCCTGACGTTTCTCAGGGACGAGAGAAACCTGATATGGTTGAATCTCTAAAGCTATTTTTATCATCTCCTCAGTTGGAGCCATTTCAAGGTTTAATGGCATAGAAATTCCTTTACGGATGATTCGCACATCTTCATCCTGAATATGCCTACGGTCTTCTCTTAAGTGAATTGTTATTCCTTGAGCCCCTGCTTTTTCCGCCAATAACGCAGCTTCTAGAGGACTAGGTTCAATGGTCTTTCTAGCTTCTCGGATTGTGGCAACATGGTCTACGTTTACAAATAAACGAATCATATTTATGCTTTAATAATTTCTTGAACGACTTTTATCGTTCGCTGGGTAGCTTGAACATCATGAGTACGAATGATAGACGCTCCCTGTATTAGCCCAAATACAATAGCAGCAAGAGAACCCTCTAACCTTTCCTCAGCCGAAACATTTAATATATTCCCTATTAAAGATTTTCTTGAAATACCTAAAAGAACTGGTTTAGCTAATTCTTTAAAGCGCTCTAAATTTTTTAGTATTTGAAGATTATGTGAGTCTGTCTTACCAAATCCTATGCCAGGGTCTATAGCAATTTTTTGTGGATCAACTCCCACCGAAATAGCAATATCTATACTCCGCTGTAAATATTCTAAAATTTCCGAGATGACATCTGCATATTGTGGTTGGTCTTGCATATACTCAGGTGAGCCTTGCATATGCATTAAAATCAACCCAGCATCATACTGAGAAATTATTTTAGCCATGCCCTCAAATCTCTGAAGGCCTGTTATGTCGTTAATGATACTAGCTCCGGATTGTAATACTTTCTGTGCAACAACTGGTTTATAAGTATCTACTGAAATAGGAACTTTTGTGACTTTAACAAGTTTAGCTAATACCGGCATTAACCGGTCTAATTCTTCTTGCTCAGATATTGAAACAGATCCTGGGCGAGAACTTTCGGCTCCAATATCGAGAATATCTACACCTTCCTTAATCATTCCCTTTGCTTTACTGATTGCCTGATCCACAGTTGTGCATCGACTCTCTCTATAGAATGAGTCAGGTGATACATTAATAATGCCCATGACTAAAGCTTTTTCCCCTTTATGAGGAAACTTAAATGGCATCATAAAAAAATATCTCAGCAGTGTTCACAACTTTAGCTATAAACCAAAAACTCCACATTCTGGCTTTAAGCCAGTAAAAATGTGGAGTCTTTGGAGCTAAAATATAATTTAAAGTGTGAATCAGGCAGGTGTAGGATCAGGCATCCCTCCACCACCCAATAGCCCTTCATTAGAATCTGTTTTAGATTGTAGTTTTTCAGTTGAAGTATCAGGTTTTTTTTCTTGTGGTTCACCACCAGATGAATCTGAATCTATATCATTTTTACCATCAATAATATTCTTCACTTCTACTGCATTTAAAGTTTCCCTTTCTAAGAGTGCCTGAGAAAGGTTCTCAAGGATATCACGATTCTTTTGCAGCAATTCAGTAGCCCTATCATACCCTCCCATAACCAATGTTTTAACTTCCTGATCAATCAATTTGGCCGTTTGATCACTGAAGTTTTTCTGTGAAGAAAAATCCTTGCCTAAAAAAACTTGCTCTTCTTTTGAGCCATATGTAAGGGGCCCCATTTTCTCGCTCATACCCCACTCACATACCATTTTACGAGCCATTTCTGTAGCACGTTCAATATCGTTGCCCGCACCAGTAGTCATTTCGCCCAAACAGATTTCTTCCGCACATCTTCCACCCATCAAAATAGCAAGACTATTATACAAATAGTTCTTTTGATATGTATGCTGCTCATCCATCGGCAACTGCATCGTCACCCCCAATGCTCTTCCTCGAGGAATTATGGTTACCTTGTGAAGAGGATCAGTTCCAGGTAAAAGAGAAGCCACCAGAGCATGACCGGCTTCGTGATACGCAGTGGTTTTTTTCTCTTTTTCAGAAATAACCATACTCCGACGTTCTACTCCCATCATAACTTTGTCTTTAGCCTCTTCAAAGTCATCCATAGTCACAGCTTTCTTATCATTTCTAGCAGCCAATAGGGCTGCCTCGTTTACAAGATTAGCTAAATCTGCACCTGTAAATCCTGGAGTACCCCTGGCAATAACCTTCAATTCAACTTCATCTGTAAGAGGAACGGTAGAAGTGTGCACCTTCAAAATTCCTTCACGCCCTTTGACATCGGGTCTACCTACAGTAACCTGCCGATCAAAGCGTCCCGGTCTCAACAAAGCCGGGTCTAGAACATCAGGACGATTGGTTGCAGCTATAAGAATTACACCTTCATTATTCTCAAAACCATCCATTTCAACCAGCAGTTGATTAAGGGTTTGTTCGCGCTCATCATGACCACCACCCATACCGGCCCCACGATGTCGACCTACCGCATCAATTTCATCAATAAAAATTAAACACGGACTGTTCTTTTTACCCTGTTCAAAAAGGTCACGAACTCTTGATGCACCAACTCCAACAAACATTTCAACAAAGTCAGAACCACTAATACTAAAAAATGGGACATTTGCTTCTCCCGCTATAGCTCTAGCCAATAGAGTTTTACCTGTACCAGGAGGGCCAACAAGCAAAACACCTTTTGGAATCTTGCCTCCCAGCTTGCTAAATTTTTGAGGTTCTTTCAAAAATTCAATAATTTCATGAAGCTCTTCCTTAGCTTCATCAACACCCGCTACATCTTTAAAGGTAGTTTTGTTTTTTGTATCATTTAAAAGTCGGGCTCGGCTTTTTCCAAAAGACATGGCTTTACCACCACCTCCCTGCATTTGGCGCATGAAAAAAATCCATATACCTAACAATATAATCATCGGAAACCAAGAAATAAGAATACTCATATACCAGCTCGTCTGTTCAGGAGGCATAACAACAATTCGAACACTTTTCTCCCTAAGAGATTTGATGAGGTCTGGGTCTTTTGGCGGTGCTGTCGTCTGAAAACTATTACCGTCCATGTACTTGCCGCTTATGCTATCACCACTAATTACTACCTCTGTAACCTGACCTTGCTCAACTTGATTCATAAAGTCACTAAAAACAACTTCTGATTGAGATGTTAAAGGCTGATTGAATATATTGAACAAAGCGATCAGGACAATACCGATCACTAGCCAGAGCGCTAAGTTTTTATAGAATTGATTCAAAGTTATCTCCTTACAGAGTTATTTTAGCTATTTAAAAACAGACTTGATTACTACAATGTTAACACAAAATCAATTTTTGTCGCCCTCTTAATAACAAACCTTCAAATCACTTGTCCTTCTATAAAAAGCACTTTTTTTGTGGTTTCGTCAACACGAAATGATTCACAGATTCGTTTCCCATAAATCCATATAATATCATCATTACCATTTATCAAAATGGGTATGAAAGGTCTTTCTTTACGAGGAATTTTTTGATCAATAAAAAAAGACTTAACTTTCTTGTGTCCTTGCATACCTAAGGGGACAAAACTGTCACCTGGTTGAAAAAAACGAAGCTGAATATTTCCACCTGTCTTTTCAAAGTCAAAATAGGCCTGCATATGGTCGATAGAATCTGGTAAAGGCTGTTCAACAAACTGAGTATGAAATCGAATATCTAACTGAGCTATGTTCGTAATACCTGGAATCCGTAACTTTCTCGCTCTTTTTTCAAAATCGGGTAAGCTAAAATTATCTTTCAACGAAAAACTCACCTTCCCATAATCACAAGTGACTCTTACACCTCCGGGAAACATTAATACACTGCCCACCTGGGCTTGGTTAAAAAGATCCAGAACCTGCCGCACATGCAAAGCTGTAAATTTACGTAGACTACCACTTAGTTGATAAAAAGTTTCACGAACCAACCGTCTTTTCATTGCAAGGTGAAGCTTATCAAACTCTATAACATCCAAAAATAATGTTCCGTTCTGATTATTTACAAATTTCGAATACAGCTCATGGGTTTTTTCTGACATCCATTGCTCTTCTCCTCTCGCTATTTCTGCCAGACCCAATAAGTTTCTAGAAATATTCGGATTAAATATCTTTAAGAAAGGAATCACTTCTTTCCTGACTTTGTTTCTCAGGTATTTTGTATCACTATTTGAGGAATCTATCCGATAGGTAATGTTATTATCATTCAAAAACTGCTCTAAATCAGGTCTAGTAAAGTTTAAAAGAGGGCGAATGACATTTCCCGTAGTTTCTGGTATACCCGCAAGACCTCTTAAACCAGTTCCTCTTAATAAGTTCATCAAAACTGTTTCTATACTGTCATCTGCGGTATGCCCTAAAGCAATCTTGTTACCATCAATCGACTTTAGAGTTTTTTCCAAAAATTGATAGCGTAAAATACGTGCAGACTCCTGAAAAGAATACTTTAAAGTAGAATTCCTAACATCGATTTTATCAATAAAAACTGGAAGGGAAAGTTTTCCAGCCAATTTCTCAACAAATTGTTCATCTTGGTCAGATTCGTTACCGCGGGTCAAATGGTTGAGGTGAGCTACAAACAAATCATAACAAAGTTCTTTGGAGAACTTCTGTAAAAGGTAAATCAACGCCAGAGAATCAGCACCGCCAGAGACAGCAACCAAAACCTTGTCCCCAGGTGTGATTAATTCAATAATTTTCGACTTAACTTTATTCGAAAAGCTTGACATTAACCTTTTACCAAGAAGCGGTAATTAGCGGGTACTTACCACCATATTCCTAAGTTTTTCTAATACGTTGACGAGTTTCACTAAAGAGGGAACTTTTAAAGATTGATATTTTTTAATGATGGTGACTACCATCATGAACGTGGCCATGAGACAATTCTTCCTCAGTAGCATCACGTATCCCCGTAATTTCAATATTAAAGTGGAGAGTTTGACCTGCAAGAGGATGATTTCCATTAACATTAACCTGGTCCCCATCAACACCTTCAACGGTAAAAACATTATCCTTTCCACCCATTTCCGAGGAAAATTGCATACCAAGTTTAATGTCCATATCTTTTGGAAAATTAGAACGATCAACTTTCAATAAAAGCTTAGGGTCAACATCACCATAGCCTTTTTCAGGTGGAACGATAACATCCTTTTTATCTCCTACTTTTAAGTTTTCAATTGCTTCCTCCAAGCCGCGGACAATATTTCCGGCACCGTGAAGATAATTCATAGCTTCCTCAGCTCCGGCCTTGCCTAATTCTATACCATCAGAGTTTTTTAGAGAATAACTAAGGCTCACAACATCATTTTTTTTAATCACAAAATACTCCTTCTGTTTTTAAAAAGAACTAAATTTCAAGTTACACTTGCTTTAATGAAAAATGACAAAATGTTCTTATTCAATAGAACAAGGAAACTTGAAAGATTGGAATTATAATATTTGTCAAAAAGAAAAAAACACAGTGAAAACAATTAAATGAGGCGTATCAAAAGCAACTAATTTTAGAATAGTCTTAAAAAATCAAAGATGCTTCAAAAGCTTTTCCTTGCGACGTTGGTATTCATCTTCAGATATAGTGTTTTGATTTCGTAATTTTTTGATTTGCTTAAGCTTTTCCTCCAAGGAATTCAATTCTGAGGTTTTTTTTGACTTTTCAACCGACTTATACATCTCTTCCCATTTTTTCTGAAGGGTTTGTTTTCGTTTATCGGTTGCCGAACTTAATTTATTTTTGTTTCTAATACTAACAGCATCTTTTTCTGTTTTTAAACCTCTCGAAATCATACTATTATTTTTACTAGAACCTGAAAACAAACTAACTTCAATAAAAGCTGCTTTTTTTAATTCGCTCATCCAATTCTTATAACCTTCCTTTGATTTTTGCGCAGAAAGAAGCTTAGTTATACGATCTTTAGATTCTTTCAAAGTCAATGTTTTTCCAGCTAGAATTTTCTCAACTTTTATAATGTGGTATCCATACTCTGTTTTTACAATATCACTGACCTGCCCTTCCCTTAAGCTGAAAACAGCGGATTCAAACTCTACAACCATTTTACCTCTTGTTATAAAGCCCAAATCACCTCCATTGCTAGATGAAACATCCTCAGAATATTCCCTAGCAATATTGATAAAATCACCACCTTCTCTAATTTCATTTAGTATTTTTTTTGCCTGATCAAACTTTTCTTTTCTATTTTTTTCAGAAGCACCAGGTTCTACAATAAAAAGAATATGGCGGGCATGTCGTTGGCTATCCTTCCAAAATTCCTTCTGGTGGGATCTATAATATTTATTGATCTCTTTATCGCTAACTTTTACTCGATTACTCAATTCATACCGACTAACTTTAGAAACCATTATCTGCTCACGAATATGATTTCTAAAAGAACTCAAGGTTTTTCCTTCACGCTCCAACATTTCTTCCAACTGTCCCTCATCGAGGCCATTTTTATCTGATATGTTTTTAAGCGCAGCATCAACTGAAGCCTCATCAACAACCATACCGCGCTTCTCCGCTTCTTGAGCTTGCAGCTTCTCCTCAATGATTATATTAAGTGCTTCACCCAAAAGCTCTTTTTCGGAAATAGTTGTAGAGGATGACCGTTCGTATTGGTTACGCAAAAGCTCACTCTTCTCTTCAACAGAGCTCAAAGTGATTATCTCTGAGTTAATTCTTGCCACTACTTTGTCAAAAACTTTAGCGTGAGAAACTAACGGGAAAAATAAAAATGGAATAAAAGGAAGAACAAAAACTGCTTCAATTAATTTTTTCGAGTAAATCATATTTAATCTCAATTACAGATTTTTCTTTTAACTGGACTATCCACTTCTGAAAGGCTTTAGCCTGAAGCTCTTCTAGCAAAAACTGTTTAACTTGCTTTTTGGATTCTTCGAAGCTCATATTTCGGTCTGCAACCTTATCAACAACTTTAAATAAATGAAAACCATAAGGAGTTCGAATTATGTCACTAACACCATTAGTTTTAAGCTTAAAAACATTATCAAACTCCTCAGGCATCTGACCGGCTTCAAAATAACCTAAATCTCCACCACGAATTCCTTCAGGGCCAAGAGAATATTCCTTAGCAAGATCAGAAAATTTTTTTTGTTTCGATTGTAACTCTTTTTGAATCTGACGAATTTCTTGCTCTGTCTCTACCATGATATGGAGAGCTCTTACCTGTTCAGGCTTATAAAAATTAGCTTCATGAGATTCAAAGTAACGAAGCATTTCATCATCACCCACCGACACTTTACTATTGACAAAATTGTTAATCAATTTATTTGTTAACAGGTTATTCTGAATAATATCTTCCCATTGTGTATTTGATATACCTTCATATTCTAGTTGCTTATTAAACGAATCATCCGCATATCCAATCGCAACTCTTGCCAAAGCCTCATCCAGTTCATCTCTACTTATGTTTATATTATTTTTTTTTGCTTCCTGCCTAAAAAGAGTATTCTTTACGATTTGTTGCAGAGTTGAATTTTTAAGCCACAGCAATTCTCCGATCTTAAGTTCTTTTGGCCCCTGAACCCGGAATTTTTTCTTATGCACTTTCAACTCAGCCTTAAATTGATCCACAGAAACTTTTTCATTATTGATTACTATAATAATAGAATTACCATCCAATTCACCTGAGGAAGAACCATCAGAACAAGAAGAAATACTCAAGGACAAAGCCAAAGCAATTCCTATAATTAACTTAATCAACATTAAATTTATACCTTGACGGATTTCAACAAAGAAGCTAGTTTTTTTAGATAATTTCGGATAAGCATTAAATCTGTTTTCCAACCCTTACGATCCACACGAATATTAATTTCATACTCAGACCGGATACTAAATCGATCATCTAATACAGATGTTAATTTTTCTGTGTTGATTAGAGTTGAAGACAATAAATATAAACAGGCATGATTCAGCTTCATCTCTATTTTGGAGATATGGATCTGCTGACAAAATATACGTATCTCTAAAATAGCTAGAAGCTTTGCTACCGCCTCAGGATAAGGACCATACCTGTCTGCTAACTCACTTGTTATTGATAAACATTCTTCGTGTTCACTAGCTATCTGTATTCTTCGATAAAAATCTAGACGTTGATTCAGGTCTGGAACATAATCTTTCGGAATGAATCCTTTAACCATCAAATCCAGTTCAGTATCAATTTGAGAATCAATTTTTTCTCCGCGGATATCTTTCACCATATCCTCAACAAGCTTGCAATAAAGATCAAAACCAATTGATGAAATATGTCCGGACTGATTGTGCCCTAGCATGTTGCCTACTCCTCGGATTTCCATATCACGAGCTGAGAGTTGAAAGCCTGCACCAAGTTCACTTAACTCTTCAATTGCACCAAGCCGTTTGCGAGCCTCTTCACTCAAGCTACCTGTTCCGGGGATTAATAAATAGGCATAAGCCTGATGCTTGTACCGACCCACTCTACCTCGCAATTGATAAAGCTGGGCAAGCCCAAACTGGTCTGCTCGGTTGATAATAATAGTATTTGCAGAAGGGATATCAAGCCCCGACTCTACTATTGAGGTACTCAATAAAACATTTATTTCTTTATCCATAAATTTTTTCATTACTCTTTCCAACTGGTGCTCGGGGAGTTGGCCATGAGCAATATCTATTTTTACTCCTGGAGCAACACGACGAATCATTTCGGCAATTGAATGAATACTACGAATTTTATTGTGCACGAAAAACACTTGCCCGCCCCGATCTATTTCTCGCATTAATGCTTCACGAATGACTTTTTCATCAAACTTGCGAATAAAGGTTTTAACTGCAAGGCGGTCAACTGGGGGTGTTTCTATAACACTCAAGTCACGGACTCCCATCAAAGAAAAATGTAAAGTACGAGGAATCGGTGTCGCAGTGAGCGTCAGAATATCCACGGCATTTCTTAGTTTTTTTAGTTTTTCTTTGTGTTTGACTCCAAAACGTTGTTCTTCATCTACAATGATCAAACCAAGCGCAGAAAACTCAACATCCTTCGAAAGTAATCGATGAGTCCCAATAATGATGTCAACATTACTTTTTTTTAGTTGTGCCAAAGTTTCTTTTTGTTCTCTCGGAGTGCGAAATCTATTAATCACTTCTACGTTAACTGGATATTCTTTAAAACGTTCACGAAAGGTTTGTAAATGTTGCTGAGCCAGAATAGTAGTTGGCACCAGCACGGCAACTTGTTTTTTATCAAGAACCACCTTGAAAGCTGCCCGCATAGCGACCTCTGTTTTGCCATACCCCACATCACCACAAATCAATCTATCGGTTGGAGTATCCTTTTCTAAATCTGCCTCTACATCTTCAATGGCCTTCAACTGATCATCAGTCTCTTCATATTCAAACGCATCGGCAAACTCCCGCATCAAAAGAGTATTATGTGAAAAAGAATGACCACTGGCAAGTTCTCTAGATGCATATAGTTTCAGTAAGTCCCCGGCCATTTCTTCAATTGCTTCTCTGACTTTTTTCTTCTGACGTTTCCAAGCAACTCCCCCCATTTTACTCAATGGAGGTGGAGATTCTGTTGAACCAACATATTTTTGAACTAGGCCTAACCCTTCCATAGGGAGATAAAGCTTTTCGTCATCCGCATATGTAATTTCCAGAAACTCTCCACCACCCAGACCGGTTTGTAATTCACGAGTTCCTTTATACAAACCAATGCCATATTCTATATGAACCAAAAAGTCTCCATTCTTTAAATCTTTCAGACCCCTTTGAAAAGCCTCGGAGCGTTTTTTTCTCCTATACCGATGCTTTTGGGTTCTGCCAAATATTTCATGCTCAGCAATAAAAATATGATTGGATGATTTTAGTTGAAAACCTTCACTGATTCTTCCAAGGTCAATATCGATTTCTAAACCCCACTCATGAACTAACTCGTGAATGCGGCGAATTTGTGCCTTTGTAGGCACCACAACCACTATCCTATTTCCTTCTTCCTGCCATTTAATGACTTGCTCTGTAAAATTTTTAAACTTTCCAATTAACGGAGGAATATGTTTTACCTCCAAACCGATGGCACGGTCCGATTCTTCATCTGCAGTTTTTAGAGTATTTATGGAAATACACCCCTTAAGTTCAGCAATATTTTTTCTGGCCTCATCCATGATAAGATAAAGCTCTTCTGGAGCTGCGGCAATACCCCCATTACTCAAAATTTTGTTATACTCTGTTTTAATTATACTTTGAAACTGCTCAGAATTATCCTGCAACTGATCTTCATCCATAAGCACAACTAGTGAATCTCGATCCAAATAATCAAAAAGTGACTCTTGAGTGGGATGGAAGAAAGGAGCAAGATATTCTATTCCGGAAAATACCCCAAGATGTTCAATTTTTTCTTGTAACTCCTTCAAGAATAGACGATCAATCGAGTTTTTCTCTGCGAATTTATTGATAGCCTCTACACCTCGTTTTTTTTCTACTTTAGTCAAACTAAGTTCTCGTACAGGAAGAATGTTCACACTATCTAGCTCATTAGTAGAGACTTGTGATGAGATATCAAACTCTCTAATAGATTCAACTTCATCACCAAAAAACTCAATACGAATAGGATTCATACAGCCGGGCTGAAATAAATCAACGATATCTCCTCTTGCGCTATACTCGCCTCTATTTTCTACCAACGAAGAACGTATGAAACCATTGTCGGACAAACAGACTTCTAAAAATTCCCGCTCCAAGCTCATTTTGCAATAAACAGGAAGAACCAGTTTCTCAAGAACTGCCCGAGGCATGACTCTTTGTAAACCTGCTTCTAGAGGAACGATCAGAGTTAAAACCTCTCCATTTTGGAGTCGATTAAGGATATCTAGCCTTTCTCCTGATATTTCGTTTAAAGGCGAAAGTTGTTCGTAAGGAAGAAGTTCCCAGGCAGGAAAAAAATAAAGCGGGTGTTTTACTTTTTCGTAATGAAAAAAATACTTAAGGTCATCTAGTAAAATTTCACCCTGAGTTTGATCTACTGTAAAAATAATAATAGGTTGTTTTTTAAACTTGATCAGCTTCGATAGAAAAAAAGCGCGAGAGGAACCTCTCAGACCTTCGACAGAGATAGGACATCGAGACTCTTCAGTCCACTTTTTAACCTGATTGAGTTGAAATGAAAAATCTCCACTCTCAATAACTGCAGTTCTTTCGTGCATAAATAAAGCTCAAAAATTTTAGGATGGATCAAGCAGGTTTAGGATTAGAACCGGCTTTTTCGGGGAGCAAGGGAATCCACTTTGGCTCTCCTTTAGGCTTAAAGTTGACACAAACAACAAATGATGGGCCTTCATAGAAGTTTAACTTAAAATTTCCCCCACCAAAACGTTCAAAAAGATATTCTTCCGGGTTATCTCTGAAGCCATCCAACTCTTCTTTAGAAATTTTTGCTATCTCATAAAAATAGATACCAACTCCTTCGAGAACGCCAGCAAGAAGAATACAATTGGCTTGGCTATAGATTTCTTCAAAACGCTGATTCAGTTCTTCTTGACTAGGATCTCTTTTAAGTTCACGTCTTAATTTTGGTTTGTAATAATCTCTGTATGCCTGCTTGATCCACATTGGTAATTATCTATCTAATGGAGTTTAAGTTTAGAGCGGAGAGAATTTCACCAGAAACTACGAGGAAAACCGCTATAATGTTAACTTGTTTGTATAATAACAAATTCCGCTTGCAGACATCACTATTTTCTATTTAATTTTTCATGAATTACAAAAACGAATCAATAATATCTGTTGGCCTTGTTCAAATGGCATGCTCTACAGATGCAGACAAAAACTTGGAAACAGCTGTAGATTCGATTCGTTCTGCGTCAAAACAGGGTGCACAAATAATTTGCCTTCCAGAACTTTTTCTTACTCAATATTTTTGTCAGACAGAAGATGCTAAAAATTTTTCCTTGGCTGAACCTCTGCCAGGACCAACTAGTGAAATACTCTCTAGACTAGCAAAAGAGTTACAGGTCGTTTTGATTGTGCCTCTTTTTGAAAAACGGACTGAGGGCATTTACCACAATACGGCAATTATTATTGATGTAGATGGAAGCATCGCGGGAACATATCGCAAAATGCACATTCCTGATGATCCCAGCTTCTTTGAAAAATTCTATTTCACTCCTGGTGACACTGGTTTTAAAAGCTTTCCCACCCGTTACGGAAAAGTTGGAGTGCTTATCTGCTGGGATCAGTGGTTCCCAGAAGCTGCCCGACTCACCGCTCTATCTGGTGCACAATTTTTATTTTACCCTACTGCTATCGGATATAAGGATGAGGATGCCAAAGTCTCTAAACAGCAAATTTCGGCATGGAAAACAATTCAAAAATCCCATGCTATTTCAAATGGCGTGTTTTTAGGTTCCGTGAATCGAGTGGGAAGGGAAAACTCCCTAACTTTCTGGGGCCAGTCTTTCATCTGTAACCCATTTGGAGAAATTATAGAACAGGGAACAAATAAACCACATGTCCTAATTGCTCGTTGTCGTATATCAGACATAGAAAAGACTAGGCAAGAATGGCCTTTCTTAAGAGATCGTAGAATCGACGCATATAAAGACCTTTCAAAACTATATCTTGATAGCAATGATTAAAACATCAGGCCTCTATCGAATGCCTGCAGAATGGGAGCTGCATGCGGGAACCTGGCTAACTTGGCCTCATAACCCAGAAACTTGGCCCGAACAAAGCATGGATCAGGTTGAGCTCGATTACTTACAAATTGTCAAAGCTCTCGCTCAAGAAGAGAAGTCCAATATTCTGATTCAAAACAAATCTGCCCAAGACAAACTTTATAAAAGATTACAGTCTAACGGTGTGAATATGGATAATATTTTTTTCTATGACATACCCACCAATGACTCATGGATTCGGGACTATGGCCCTAATTTTGTTGTTAGAGGAAAAGATTTGGCTATAAACGATTGGGATTTTGATTCGTGGGGACGAAAATATAAATGGGAGTTAGATGATCTTGCATGTAGCATTATTGCGGAACAATTACAGCTTAAGAGCTTTAAACCAGGTATTGTTCTCGAAGGAGGAGCGATTGAGGTCAACGGACTTGGAACATGTCTGACGACTGATTCCTGCGTCCTAAACCCCAACCGTAATCACGGAATACGCCGGGAACCCATGGAAAAGTTTTTCAATGACTATCTGGGTATCTCAAAAACCATATGGCTGCATGGTGAACTCGAAGGAGATGATACCGACGGACACATTGA
>PAJA01000008.1 GCA_002705185.1 Nitrospina sp.
ACCCTGTCAATAATTGATTTACCGATGAATAATCGTATTATCCCATTCACCATAAAACCTTAAAACCCTTTACTTAAAAAGGGTTAACGAGAATAAAAAAATAGAGGCTTGTAGTGGTGAGTCAGGACCAACAGAAGAAGAAAATATTGATTGCAAAGTCACAAACCTAGTGAGGTTTTTATGGAGTTTAAGAGTATTCGATGTGTAGACGATAGATAAGACCACTGGGGTTATCAACGGGATCTTTGGCATCGGGTTGGGCGTAGCTGATCAGCTCAAAGTTAATGGTATTTTTACCGGCCTTAATAAATTGCTGGATGTCGATCAAAAATGGGTCTGGATATTCTGCCCCTCCATATTCCTGCTTAAGGCTGACGTTATTAACAGAGATATGACAGGTATCATCCGAGCGTAACAAAATATCAGCATGGTGGATTGCGTTAAAGTTACTGATGGGGAGATCAAACATGAGACGAAACTTATACTGGCTGCCTGTTTTTGCTTCCTCTAATGAAACCACCTCGCGAACCCATATCCACTGACTTCCCTTGATAGCTCGCCATCTGTTTCCCATCTGACAAATGGAGGCCTTATTCCAGGTTTCCGAGTCCGTTTCGAAATATTCAGTTTCACTACCGCTTGCCAAGACTAGTGTTTTATTCTGAGAATCAATAGGGTCGGACTCATCCATATCCACAGGCTTGCTGGACTCCCACATAATTTCATTCATCTCTTTCCAATAATCGAACATGCCTTTCTTTTTGTTGATTACCAACATACTTGGTCTAGGGGTACTCCTGCCGAGGTAAGGCCCAATGTCGGCCACAATCAAACCTGAGGAAAGTTCTGGGTCGATCGATATAAAAGAATGTGAAGGAATATCGTCATAACTATGCACGGTAAGTCTTCCCTCATTTTCGGGTAAACTATCTTGCTGAATTTCATCATGTAGTTTCTGCAACAAAAGTAAGGAAGTTTTTATTTCGTTCAAAAATGTATGCTTTCCTCCTCCCTGTTTAGTTATCAACTCTACCACCGGAGAATTAGGGTCCATAAGCAATAAGCGGATTTTAATGCCACTCAAGACTCTTTCCTTAATCAATTCTCGGCTCGCGGTCGAAATAGACAGCAAAGAAGAGCCTCCTATAAAAATTTCCTCTTTCACATTTTTAAACAGATTCTCAAATGAGTTAGCCTGAGCTAACTCTGAACGGTTTTTATAAATCCCTTGGATACCTAAACGAACCGCATCGGGGTTGACAATTTCTTCCAGCGCTTCCTTATATTCGTTGAACGTCAATTCCCTCAAAAAAACTTCATAGCCAAGCGAAATCACTCCGATTAAAGAAATCAGCAAAGAAAACTCGCGAACTGGGTGCAACCAAATGCTATGTGCGTCGAACACTTTCTCAGAGCCAATGTAGGCACCCGCTCCAACCACAAAGATGGTCATAGCCAGAAACACGATGCGATCACGCACCCACTTGCGAACATTCACTCCGCCACTTTTTACGGCTTTAGTCATAATTTTAAATTTTGATCAAGCCACGCTCGGTGGCAGCAAGCTCCACGACTTCGGAGGTAACAATCTAGGAAGAGCACGACAACTTCAACATCATAGTTTCATGCTGAAATGATATTACAGGATAAACTAATGATTCACAATGCAATCTTCACAACACTAATACAGCGCATTGCTAGAAAGCCATTAGGAGCAAAACCACAAAGTTCCCAATAGCCAATTTGCAGCAAAAGCTCTGCATAATTCCATCATTTACTAGCCTCTCACATCCAAAAAACCAGAGAATCTATCTCAACTACCAGAAGAATATCAATTAGCTCAGACCCGATTTGCGCCGCAAAAACCACTCCATCACTAAAAAGCCTAACATCAAACTATAAACCCACCAGTTGTCCCAAAGGGAAAAAGACCGACCATAACTTTTTGTTCGCACATCGGGATTAGTAAACATATACGAACTAAGATCATCTCTACCATTAAGAAGGAGGTACTCACCTCCACTAATTTCAGAGATCTTTTTCAGAAGATGTTCATTAACAAGAGGCTTTTCAAATTCAGCAGTATCTTTCAATACGGAAAACATAATTTCCTCTTCCAGCGATTCTCCTTCCAGTTTAGCCTTAATTTTGGCTTTATAAAATCCTTCCCCGCTAGGAAGAAATGGGAAGACTCCTTCTCCCCGCTCATCAGTTTTTAATTTAGCTTCAGAGTCAGATTCTTTTTTAAGTGCTTTTAAAAATAGCTGCACTGTTTGGTCGACAGCAGGTTGATAATTTTTCTTCAGCAACTTGAACTTTATAAGGGCCTTTTCCCCTTCTCTATACCGGTCTTTATCTGACTCCAACTGTAGTCTTCGTGTTTCCGGTTCAGCTATCAGCCAATCGATGACATTATTCCACAGCTTTTGAAAGTATCTGCCACTGCCACCATCTCCCACATTCCTGAAATTCCAGTTCCACATAGAATCGGTAGCCAATAAGGCTGTTCGACCTTTTCCAAATTTTCCGACAACTAGAAGAGGAGCAGTAGACTTTTTCGCATACTTAGCCAAGACATGAGCGTTCTTTTCTGGAAGTAACCCCATATTAAAACCTTGGAGCGGCGGAAGAGAGTCCCATACTCCCAGGTTAAGAGCCGGGTCTTTCTCCAGACTCAAAATCGGGTGCCGTAAAAGCTCCTGGTTCAATAAAGGCTGAAAAGGTTTTTCAACAAAAGATCGACTGATTTCCTCAAAACTCACCGGAAGAATTTCTTCAATAGGAGTATGCGAATAACCTCCCCCTTGAAATGAAAGATCACCGCCAATCATTAAAAAAGCTCCTCCATTTTGGACATATTTTCGGATATTACCCAGATATTTTTTGTCAATGAACGGGTCGTATTTAAAGTTCTGGAAAACAATCAAATCAAAAGAACTTAAATAGTCATCAAACAATAAATTAGAAGGAAACGGTATCAGACTGAGTTCTGTTGTCGGAGCTTCCACATCATCGTTCATGTTTCTAAGTATGAAAAATGATAGCAAATCTACTTTAGGGTTATGAGCAAGAACCTCACGAAGATAGCGAGAGTCCCACGATGGGCGGCCATTAAGATGTAAAACCCTAATTCTGTCTCGAACCACATTTATCTCAAATTCTTTTTCGTTATTAGCAAGTATGAACTCACCCGAAAACTTAGGCAGACTGAGCGAATAAATTCTTTTACCTATACTTTGAGGTATGAACTCGAGCTCTACTTCATATCGCTTCGTATCTTCGCGCACCGCAATAATCTTTGAAACTAGGATATGGCCTCCCTCCTTCAAAACCAGAGGGACGTTGCGGTTCCCCAACGACGACGAAAAGATAGTAAGTGAAATCCTTAGAGGCTGCTGAACAAAGCCGAAATCAGATGCCGAGACCGATTCGATTGCCAGATCTTTAAAACCCTCATTGCTTCCAGCTTGCAAAGTGTGAATCGGGCTACCTAAAGCCTTGATCCGCTCCATCAGACTACTAGAGATCTTACCCGACTCCTGAGTCAAATCTGCACCGTCCGAAAAAAGAAATATCCCTTGAAGATTTGGCTCAGGATATCGTTCCGCCAGCTCTTCAAACACCCTTGCAAAATCTGTAAAAGGTCGGTGAGGCTGGTAGAGGCTTTCAACCTTCCCAGCCGTCACCTTGTCGATAGCATCTGAAGCAAAATAAAAATCGACGTTAAAATCTTTTCCAAGCTTTTCCAGATAGGAAGCGTTTGTAGTAAGAGTTTTTTTTATAAGGTCAACCCTAGGAGACTCATTAGTTTTTATGGAAAGACTTTTACTATTGTCGAGCAAAACCACTATGGAGTTTTTAAGGGACTCGCTTTTACGGAATTCCAGCTCGGGTTTTAACAGAATTAAGAGTAACAGCGAAAAGGCCGCCAACCTAAGCCCAAAAAAAAGAAGCTTCCTAGGGCGGGAGTCAACTCGACTCAAACTACCCCAGAAAAACCAGAGTGCACTAGGAATCGCAATACCTAGCAATAATAAAATCTCAACGGAATCTTCCTGCAACCAATGCAGTTGCCATTGATTATAAACTTCAGAGTCGATCCCTAGTAGTTTCGCTAAACTTTTCATTTAGAATTATATCTACGCAAACGTTCAAGAATAATGGGCAAGTGAACCATATCCTTCTTATAATCTAAAGTCAGCGCATACATAATAATGTTAACGCCCAGCCGAATAGAAAGCTGCCTCTGTTTATGCCCTCCTGCGATCACATCATAATTCCATTGCCCTAACTTATTAAGCGACCAAGCGCCAGCCTGATCGTTGGAGCTGTAAACCAGCACAGTCCGCCCCTTAATAGATATTCCCTGTAGATAAGGTTTAACGATGGATCTACCAGACACCGTATTTAGTAGGTAAAAAGATCTATATATAGAGTGATCGCGCTGTATCTTTCTAAGTGGGTTCTGGGGAAATAATGCCAATATCATTTTGCGGATCGAGACATCAAAAGCGGATTCGGCTTGTGCGGAGTTATCATCAATAAAAAGAAATCCTCCATAGCTCAAATAATTCCGCAAAACTTTCAAATCTTTTTCTGGAAAAGGATCAAATTCCTGATCCCCCCCCATGTAGATGAAAGGATGTCGGAATAATGCAGGATCAGAGATGTTTAATTCTATTGGTTCTCGATTGACTTCAATAGATGTTCGGCGTGTAACCTGAGCTAAAAGACTTCGCAGGGCTTCCGGTCGAGGGTTATCATTACCCCCCTGATACTTGATCCAGGGAAGGGTCAGGCTAGAAAAACCGGCAATAGCAGGGGAAATGTTTTTTTCTCCTAAAACGAGAAAAATCACCAGAGTTAATATAGTTAAAATCTTTTGCACCTTTTTAAAACGCCTCTAATAGTTCAATGTTTAATGCTTCGCAGCTTACAGACTCTATTATGTTACTAAGTATGGTCGCATCATCTATTAGGAATAATTCTTTTTGTACGTCAACACTCCCTAAGGTAGACTTAACATCATATTAACAATAAACTTTTAACAAATAAAACTTATGCCACGAATCGTCTTGCTAAACCCCGGCCCTGTTAATGTAACTGATCGGGTCAGAAAGGCTCTACTATTGCCCGACCTCTGTCATCGGGAAAAAGAATTCTCAATGCTCATGGAAACGATTCGCAAAAAATTGCTCAAGGCTTTTGATATCGAAAAAGAATACACCTCCGCCTTAGTATCAGGTTCAGGGACAGCAGCACTGGAAATGGCCGTCTCTTCCTCTTTGAGCCCAGGCAGATCAATGCTGGTCATCCAAAACGGAGTCTATGGTGAGCGCATTAGCAAAATCTGTGAAGTTTACCAGTTCCGTCAACACACTATTCAATTAAATTGGGGAGAACCACCAAGCCTAGAGAACATTGAAAATGAGTTAAAGCAAAACCCTGATATAGAAGTGGTAGCTCTGGTGCATCATGAAACAACGACTGGGCTTTTGAATCCTTTGGAAGAAGTAGGTAAACTTGCTCGGCGTTATGAAAAGGTCTTTTTGGTTGACTGCATCAGCAGTCTGGCAGGAGATTCAATCGATTTTAGATCTTGCCCTATTGACATTGCCGTCGGCACCGCCAACAAATGTATTCAAGCTTTTCCCGGTGTATCTTTCGTCCTATTTCGAAAAAAAGAATTAAAACGTTTAAGCGAAATTCCCGAACGAACTCTTTACTTAAACCTGACACGTTATCACAAAGCTCAGGAAGCAGGCGGTATATTGTTCACCCCAGCAATTCCTGCTTATTACGCCCTCGATGTTGCACTCGACGAGCTGATCGAGGAGACAGTTACGGGCCGAATTAAACGCTACGCTAAAGCAGCTCAGTTACTACGCACAGGGTTTAGAGAAATTGGTTTGGAGTTTTTGATTCCCGAAAACTGGCAAAGTAATTGCCTTACCAGCTTGCACCTTCCAAGAGACCTTAACTATGAAAAACTTCATGACGAGTTAAAGACTAAAGGATTCGTCATCTATGCAGGTCAAGGTAACCTTAGCGAAAATATTTTCCGCGTCGCCAATATGGGAGATATCACCCACAAAGAGTTTGAGCGATTTCTAAAAACCTTGGAATCAATCCTGCTCTAGGCGTAGATATGAAGCTAAAAGAGAGAGTTTAAACTCTCTCTTGACTGTACAATACCTCCAAAAAGTATGACTTAGGATAAAAAAACGGTTTGTAACTAGCGAAGTCTATTAAATGACGGTTCTTAAGAGTAAGGACTTAAGCTTCTGAAACATCCAACCATTTGAAGTTCTGGGTAGGGAGTATAGGGTAAACTGTGAAAAGCGGAGTGTTGTAGGGAACTATAGCCGTTTCAGTTCCAGGGCTGAGAGTTAGGTGAATGTTAACGAAATTAAAACTCATCCCCTCCTGCCAAGGAAGAGAAGTATTTTCAACATAAGCGGGAACCTTATCTGCAGCGTGGCTACGAACCATTAGACCCGAACCACCTTCAAGCCCATACTCGTAAAGATCCGGTGATCCCTGAATGAGAACCGACACCTGACTGGCATCAAACCATACTTTAAAATTCGAGACTACCTGAACATAGGGGCCCAAAGTGCCTGTTCGCTCTAGCACCGCACGAGGATAAGCATATTCCACTGGAACTTCAGGCGTCCCCGGATAATTAAGAGCTTGGAACTCTTGCTCCTTAATTCGGGAAACCGAAAGAAATATCAAATTCGGATCATCCATAGAAATATCAAGAATCTCGCCATCCTGAAAGCTACATATCTTTCCCATCTCAAATCCTAAAGGAAACGAGTAACCCATCTTACAGTAATAGGCCCGCATCCCAGCATCCAACGGATCATCGGGTTTTCTGCTGATTTTGATATCAAACGGCATCATCAAATGAAAAGCATTTGTTCGCGCATTCATGAACGGACCACATGCACCAGGGTATTCCCGCTGTACCTTTGGGTTATCAGGCTCGAACTTTCTCGGTCCACCACCAAAATGTTGAGCTGTTTTCTCCTCCTTACTCAAACCAAACTTTTCCTGATAATAGACAGAAGCCCGCTTCTGGGCAATATCTAGAAAATAGTTTGGCGCTTCGGTCTGAACTACCAGGCGTTGCTTTTCCGGACTACCAGTTTTGGCAGGCCGCATCGCTTCATTATATAAATTTATCTCTGCAGTAGTCTTTTTGATATCCTGCTCAATCTGGCGGGTTAGTTGCGGATTGTTATAGGTAGTTTTATTAACCAGCTCCAACGCTCGGTTAAGCATTTCCAGCTTAAGATTATAGCGTTTTGGCTCCTGAGCCAAAGCCTGAATCGTAGCCATAACCAGACTAAACTGTTCCTCCGGCAAAAAACCTACCGAATCGAAATCTGTTTCACGGATGAAATCTAGTGCCATAGGACCAAATGCTTCTTCTTGTCGAAGCCCCAGAGTGAGGAGGTAGTTAAGATATGCCCGTGACTCATTAATATCCACAAAGTTCTCCGTCGAATAATACTTTAAAAAGGACATCTTGCAGGGAAATATCCCGATTCGCAAGTCATTTTGTGGGAAAACTCACGCATACATATTTCATGCTAATTTGTAATATTTAATCAGAGTTGCAAATAGAACGGAAATGCTATAAAACACACCATAATTATTGATTTAACACGGGTTTTTTAACACTCAGATTAGTTGCCAGAACCCTTAGACCTTCCTATGGAAATTGTAATCAATTTTAACGATATGAACTGGTCGGCAATTGGACCGGAACTTATCATCTTAACCACTGCCTTCCTCATTCTTTTGGCTGGACTTAAAAAAAGTTTGAACACGCTCTCTTTTCTATCAAATATTTCGCTGATTGGAGTTGTCGCGGCATTTCTATTCACCCTAAGCCTTTGGAGTGGAGCACCAACAGCAGAAAGTGGAAATAGTTCGGGAATATTTAGTGGGTCCTTGATTCACGATCGGTTTTCTCTAGCCTTTAATCTGATATTTCTACTAATGTCTGTATTTGCCATTTTTGGTTCAGCTCGTTATCCCCAGGAAAACCATGAAAACAAAGCGGAATATTTCACTCTTCTTCTTATGGCAGTCGCTGGCATGATGTTTATGGCCAAATCCGGTAATCTGATTACGATATTCATCTCCTTAGAGCTGTTTTCCATTGCACTCTATATTCTTTGCGGCTTTTCTGCGAAACACGGATCGGGAAAAGAAGGACCTCATAGCAACACAGAATTAACTTGGGGAACTCTGGCCTCGCAAGAGTCGACTGTTAAGTATTTACTGACCGGAGCATTTGCCTCTGCTATTCTGGTCTATGGTATGGCTTTGATTTACGCAGGCAGCGGCACAACGGAAGTTAGGATGATTGGACAACTCATTCACGAAAACCCCTACACTAGAAACACACTGGTTTATATAGGTATGGGGCTGATGTTTTGTGGGTTAGCGTTTAAAATTTCTCTAGTACCTTTTCATTCGTGGACTCCAGATGTTTATCAAGGTGCCCCCACACCCATTACCGGGTTTATGTCGGTTGCGACCAAGGCAGCAGCCTTCGCAGTGATCGCCCGTATTTTTTTTGTCGCCCTCCCAGAACTAGGAAAGGTCTGGATGCCCATTCTATTTGGCATATCAGTTCTGACTATGTTAGTAGGAAATACCGCAGCCATTTTTCAGGATGATCTAAAAAGAATGCTCGCCTATTCCGGTGTTGCGCATGCAGGATACCTACTAATAGGTATCGTCACTAATACCAATGAGGGAATGGCAAGCATTTTATTCTACCTTTCAGTTTACCTGTTTATGAATATCGGAGCCTTTGCGGTAGTATTTATCATGGAAGGAGAGGGACAGGAAGGCAACTCCATCAATAGGTTCAAGGGACTCGCTAAAAAGAACCCTCTACTAGCAGCAGCTATGAGCTTGTTTATGGTATCTCTGGCTGGGTTTCCACCCACAGCTGGTTTCTTCGGAAAATTGTTCGTATTCTACGCCGCAGTCAAACAAGGTTATATTCTCATAACTGTCATGGCAGTTATAGCCAGCATCATTTCCGTATACTTTTATCTCCGTGTGATCGTTATGATGTATTTTCACGAAGATGAAAACGCTCCACAACCAGTTATCCATAAAGGTATGGGAGCTTTAATCACTGCCAGTTGTTTGGTGGTCGTAGCTATAGGATTGTTTCCCTCGTTTCTCATGGAATTGGCACGAGGTGCTATTCCCTTTTAGTCTATTACCCTCTCTCCCTTCTATTTTTTTGTATAGCTGGGCTTCTGGTTGAACCTGTTTCTCTGACTAAACTTTTTAAGGTAGCTAAAATTTAGCGAGACCACATGACGACCTTTCGGTTCTTCATTTTTGTATTTTCTCTATTGCTTTTCGCCTGTGGTCCCAAAGAAGACTCGTTAGAGGGAAGGTTTATAATTTATTCTAAACAAGTTGAAGATAATCCAGATAATCCAAAAGGTCTCTATGAATTAGGAAAAGTTTATATCGAGAAGAAGGAATATCAAGCTGCTCTCAAGCAGCTTAATAAAGCCACTCGCTTAAAAAAAGATTATGGTGAAGCTTATCGTGAAAAAGGAATTGCCCTTTTTTATTTAAGAAAATTTCTGGATTCTGAAAAGGCTATCCTGAAATCATTCAAACTGAATCCCGCACAACCCAATATTGCTACCGACCTTGGCTCCATTTACCTTACAAATGGCAGCTTAAATAAGGCCTTTCTATACCTTAAAGTCGCACAAAAAAGAGAAAACAATCTACATATAGTCTTCAATAATCTGGGTGCGGCGTATGCCAAAACAGGAGAAAACAAAGAGGCATTAAAAATCTGGGAGCAGGCTTTGCAAATAAATCCTAACATCCCTGAAACCCATGTAAATATGGGAGTGAGCTATGAAAAAATGGGGGATAAGAAAAAAGCCCTAATCGCTTATCAAAAAGCTCTCAAGCTAGACGAGTCTAATGCAATGGCACACTTCAATCTCGGAGTAATTTACGCAAAAGAACAGAACTTTCAGAAAGCTGTCAAAGAATGGGAGACCGCTTTAAGTCTCGAAGCAAGAGATGAAAACATTCTGAACAGTCTGGCTTGGGTCTATGAAAAATTAGGAAGGAAAAAAGAGGCACTCGTCATGCTTAGCGACTCAATTAAGCTAAGTCCTTATGCTGCAAAAACATATTTTTCTTCAGGACGTATCAAATACGACTTGGGAGATAGTGATGGCGCTATTAAATCGTTTAAAAAAGCTACTCTCCTCGACCCTGTTTATGGGAATGCGTATTACAGAATGGGACTAGCCTTCAATTCCCAAAACCAGGCTTATAATGCCATTTCCAATCTTCTTATCGCTGAAATTATTTATCACAAAACCATGAAAATGAAACTATTCGAAAATGTCCAGACTAAGCTAAAATCCTTATTCGAAAAACACCAGACCGAACGGAAAGAATTCAGAGATATACAGCTGCCTGAAGCACTTAAAGGTTACGACATAAACCAACGTCAAAACCAGATTCGCACATCGAAGGAAAAATAAACTTTACCGACTCAAAAAGAATGTTACGGGCCCATCATTCACCAACTCCACCTGCATATTTGCCCCAAACTGACCCTCTTTAACGGTCAACCCTGATTCGGCAACTTTTTCGATAAATTGGCGATAGAGGAATTTTGCTTCTTTAGGTTGAGCGGCATTATCAAAACTTGGCCGTTTGCCTTTAGTACAATCTCCTGCGAGAGTAAACTGAGAAATAACCAGCACATCCCCGGATACATCTAGGCATGACAAGTTCATCTTACCCTTGTCATCTTGAAAAATTCTTAACTTTAATGCCTTGTCGGCAAGATAGTTTACCTTGTCAGAGTTATCCTGTTTTTCCACACCAAAAAAAATTAGCAGTCCTTGAGAAATTTTGGCGACAGTTTGCCCCTCTATATAAACTCCAGCATTCGCCACTCTTTGCAGAACCAGTTTCATTAAGTGTCAACGAGCACGGAAGAATCTAGAAGCTGAGCCATCTGCCCCTATTAGGGCTTTCACCTCAGCAAAACATTTCGGGCAATGCCCTTCATAAGCATTACCTTCTTTATTCAAATAAATACGTTGGTAGATATTACAACACTCAAACATAATACCGAGAAATTTTTTTTGTGTTTCTTTCATTACTTTGCCAGCCTCGAGCCAGGAGCTTTCGCTTGAAAAAAAGATGTCAAAATAAAAAAATAATTTATTATCCTGCTCCTTAATCGATCAAACTTTACTATCATCTTATTTTATCTAGAGCACGAACCTTGTATTCGATAAATATTTTATGAGGAATACGGAGTGCTTTGGTAATTCGCCTAACTTCCTCTGCTTCCTCATGGACCATTTCCCCATCGGCTATACAAATCTCAAAAAGACATTCCATTAAATGTATACGATCATTGTATGAGACTATGCGGTTAATCTCTGCAGTCACCTCGTAAAAATCAAAACCCTGAAGAGCCTGTTCCTCTACGACTTCAAACAATAGAGTTAACTCTTTTCCTGCTAAAGAAAACTGATCAGTCAGGCAAAGCTTCAAAGCCTTTTTTTCTGCCAGGTCAAAATGGCCATCAACATGAGCAACCGCCGCCATCATTGTACCCAGAAGACAAATAAGATAGAGCCTTTCATCAGTTAAATTAGTAGGAATTTGCGAATGTGTATTTTTAAGTTCAATTTTTTTCAACACACCACGTTTGAAATATTTTTCGATATCCGGGTTCAAATCCCGTGCATGTTTAAAAATTGTCCTTTGTAATAGGTTTCTGATTCGTCCAAAAGACCTTTTGGTATGAGAAGATTTTTCCAGCCATTCAGAAAACTGGTTCACTAACTCCCTCTCATCACTTTTCATTCTCTTATCCGCCTGAACCATACTCTCCAAAGCACCCATGATCTCTTTCTTTTCCTTGGGAGAAGACAATTCCGCGATCATCTGACGATACAGCTCATCTTTTTCTTGTTTTGCAATCGGAGACAAGAGATACGGCTTTAATTCATCTAGTTCATGTTTTTCTAGATCAAATTTTCTATAAAATTTTTTAAAAATATTAATTTCAGATTGCGAAATCTCACCGTCTGCCCAGGCAATAGTGGTCAGAACTTTAAGAAAAGTCATTTTTTTAAATTTTGACATAGCATTTTCCTCAATCGAAACGGTTCAGCCAAATCCTGCTCCTACCCGGCGTTGGCGATAGAGCAAAAAGATCCAGGAACCCATCCTGATTAACATCGGCAAAAGCCATCTTCTTGAAAAAACGAAAACGAGGTAGACGCCTATCGGTTTGATTAGTGAATCCCCATCGCCCTCTACCCTGTAAATAATAAACTCCTTTTGAGGTCAAGATCAAGATATCAGGTTTCGTGTTTCCATTCGCATCTAAGAGGTAAGCTTTATAAGAAGGAAAGCGAGGTAGTATCTTATGTGATCGCTTTTTAAAATGCCCACCCCCCGTATTTTCTAAGAAATAAGTAGTCTCTCCAGGGTAAGCCCTATAAGGTTTTTTGATAGATTGATTGACCACTAAAAGGTCATTATCACCATCGCCATCAAAATCAGCCCAGTCGGCATGCTGGCTATCATCAATAATACGAGGGACGTGGGATGCCGTGCGGTCTTCAAACCTCCCTATTCCATTATTGATCAAAAGCCGATTCTGTCCTCTTGCATATATCAAAAATATATCTATCACTCCATCACCATCATAATCGGCAAAAGAGACATCTCGAATTCCTTTAGGCAGTTTAGGCATGAGTAAAGCCGTTAAATCCTCCAACTTTCCATCACCTTTATTAACAAACAAGTGGGCTTGATGACGAGCAGGTTCTCCATCGGTACCCAGAACTCTTTTACCAAAATAAAAAAGATCTCCATCTCCATCCTGATCTAGATCACCAGATACAACCTTATTTACTCCACTTCTAAGAGGGTAAGAACCTACCTTATCCTTGGCGTAAAAATAGCCACTCTTATTATTAAACAGGATTTGAGTAAACACCTTTCCTGAGGCCTGCATAACGAGAACAAGATCATCAGCTCCATCACGATTCAAATCTATTGCTGTAAAAGAAAGGATGACACCTTTCATTTGATTGGTCCACTGTCCCAAGCCTTTTTGAAGGAAATTATTTCCCCCTTGATTTAAGAAGCCTCGCAACTTAGATTCACCTGACTTTGCCTCACTGAGAACCATCAGGTCTGGGTATGGGTTTTGGTCTCCACGAAAAAACATAACCTGTTTTGGAGAGAAACTTTTTGGTAGAAGCCATTTCCTGGTCACATTATGAAAGCGCTGGCTAGCAGGATTTTCCGCAACATGGGATGAGGAACCCCCACACCCATTAAGAAGTGTCAGCACGAGTAAGGCTCTTATAAAGTCTTTAATCAAAAAAGGATTTGAGAAATGCTTCCTGGGATAAGTCAATTTGTAAGCCCTCATAGGCGGCTATACTTTCTGGAAAAAACTGACGGGATTCCGCTTCAATTTGTTTGATAAAGTTATCATCGTGAGAGGGGTCGTGGTGAAACAAAACTAGTTTTTTAACATTCGCCGCTTCTGCAACTTTAACCCCTTCCCGCATAGTGCTATGTCCCCATCCTTTGCGGGAAAACTGACCGTTGAGGCCATAATACTCATCCTCTGTATATTGAGCGTCATAAATTAAGACATCCGCATCCTTAGAAAGTTCGATCAGGTTTTTATTAGGTCTGTCCTCATAATGCTCGCAATCAGTGGAAAACACCATAGTTTTTCCTTGATAGTCAATTCGATAAGCATAACAACCGTTAGGGTGAAGTAAAGGAGCCAAAGTCACCTTGTAACTATTACCTTCAATGACATCTCCCGGCTTAACATCATGATACGTAATTTTCGAGCCAAACAAATCGGTTTTAACAGGAAAATAAGGTGGGGCCATTTGCTGATTCAAAACTTCTTTAATAGTAGTCGGTAAACTGGTGCCTCCAAAAACACGAAACTCATTACCGGGAATAAAAAAAGGGCCGAAAAAAGGAAAGCCTTGTATATGATCCCAGTGAACATGGCTGAACAAGATCGTTGCCTTAAGTGGCATCTCCTTCATCAGAGCCATACCGAGATCACGGACACCCGTTCCCGTATCAATAATGATCAACTCATCACCGCAACGAACCTCAACACATGTCGTATTGCCCCCGATACCAGCTGTTGTCGGGCTTCCTGAAGCAATACTTCCTCTAACTCCCCAAAATTTTATCTGCACACCGTCATCCTAATTCTGATTCTTAATAAATCAGCTTATTCTCAGTTTAAGCTGACACATCTCTCTAAAGAAAAATTTCAATCCAGTCTGGTGTATACAAAAGCCTTTATCCCGTCTCAAAAAACAAAAATGCATTATAAACAATCCACCAGGAGGCAACAATTAATTCGCGAAAAGAAAGAGTATATATGCTTTTTGTAAGCTATTAAAAAAACAAGTAGGCAAAAAAATCTCTGCTAATACCTATTCACTCTCCTGTAAATATTTTTCAACCAACTCCATTTCCAAAGAACTCAAGGGCCCCGGTTTCCATGAAACTGAAAAAGTTTCCCGAAAACCATCTTCAAAACACTGGGCTAATTCCCCCCATTCCAAGTTAACCGGCAAAACCTCATTAAGAGTTAACGTGTTCGAAGTCAAGTTTCTAAGCTCCTGTTCTTTTGCAGAATCTGAGAAATAGCGAAGCAAGCTATGAGCAAGCTCAGGGTCTTTGTCTAACAAAATAGATCCATGCTGTAAAAAGGCACGGCTTAAACGGCGCTGAGCACTACCGGCTAATTTCTTTCCCTTCACACTAATTTCCCAATGATTGGAGGTTGAAAAACAGGCAGGAGAACGCTTCTGTCCTCTACCTGGAATTCTTTTCTCTTTGCCAACCATTTCAGGTTTGATAACACCGGCTTTCTCCAGAGAAAGAATAACTGCCTTTGATACCGCACAAAAATCCCCACCTAAATTACCAGGAAACCCAGGGTGAGGGATAGAAGCAACAAGGCTGTATGTGAACTCATGTTGATGCAAAAGTGCTCGTCCTCCAGTAAACCTTCGAACGATAGAAATGTTTCTTAGTTCACACTGTCTATTGTCTATATCTTTCAATTTGTTCTGCGAATATCCAATAGAAAGAGTTGGTCTGTCCCAACCATAAAGTCTTAAGGTTGCCGGAGCCTGTCCTCTTTCAGAAGCAGTAAGAATTGCTCTGTCAATCGCCATATTCAATCTCCCATCCCCAGAGCCATCTTTAATTAATCTCCATACAGGTTTTTTCATAGCGATAGCTCGATATTATTTTCATATGACAATATTTTTTTGACTCGCAGAGAATCATCCTATAAATATGAAGTATGAGAGTCAATTCTAGATACATTCCCAAAGTAATTTATTTTTTTTCTTTCTTCCTTATCTACTGCTTCGGAAATCCGTTGACAGCCAATGCATTTAAGAAAATGGGATCACTTCGAAAAGAATGTAGTACCACATGCCATCAAGCAAAGCATATTCTGAAAGCAAAAAAAAATAAATTTACTCAGCCCGAATGCAAAACCTGCCATACAGGATTATCAAACAAAGTTGTCTCATCTCCTTTTTCAACTCCTGAATCAGCAGGAATCACTGCCCAAAATAGTCTTTTATTAAAATCCCTAATTCAAGCCGTCCCCAGCTTAATATCTAAAAATAAAGTTAAGAAATCAGAGAAGGCTGGCTCTTCTATGGCCTATGTCCCTGCCGGAGAATTCATCATGGGATCAAACGAACGCTGGGATGATGAAGCACCAGAGCATATTTCTACAACCGACGCTTTCTATATAGACCTAAATGAAGTCAGCAATGCTAACTATAAAGTTTTTGTGGATGCTAAACTTAAAACACATCCTTTTCATTGGCCTGATGGCAACCTTCCCCAAGGTAAGGAAAATCATCCAGTTGTTTATGTCAGTTGGTTCGATGCAAATGAATACTGTTCCTGGGCTGGTAAACGTCTACCTACTGAACAAGAATGGGAAAAGGCAGCACGAGGTGAAGAGGGCCTCATTTATCCTTGGGGAAATGAATGGTCACTAGATAAATCTAATAACCCCTATAAAAATTCCACTGGCACAGAACCTGTTGGTTCATACCCCGAAGGGCGCAGCCCTTATGGGCTCTTTGATATTTCCGGGAATGTTTGGGAGTGGGTGGATAGCCACTACTTACCGCATCCAGGAAATCCAGTTACGCGTGCAGAATATGGCACAGATAAAAGAGTGTTAAAAGGCGGGTCCTGGTTCGACTGCCTTTCTTACGGTTGTGGGTTGAGTGCGCCAACCTTCAACCGAAGTTTTTTCACCCCCGAAGTGAAAAACAACAGTTTTGGATTTCGTTGCGCGAAAACAAAAAGCCCATAACTGTAGCCACAAGTCAATATCGCGCTTGACTCCAACAGCTATATCCTTAAAATTGCATTATGGTCTTTTTAAACTTTGCAGGCTAGACCATGGCATCTACCAGCTCCGAAAAGAAAAAAAAAATAACGCCTAAAGCGCAGCCTGCCCCTCAAGTTACAATAGGGGCCCAAATTAGTTTCGTCCGAAAAATAATTATTGGACTATTTATTGTAGGATATTGGGTGTTTTTTTACTGGTTTCAAGAACCTTAGAAGCCTGAAAACTTTTCTTGTTAAGCGACTCATTTCCTGTCAAAAGATCAAACTGCTTCTTTGATTTCCTCAATACTAGGATGCTTTTTCCTTCAGGTGGCAATAAGAGAACAGAATCAACATTTCTTTTCGGCGGGAATAGAGGCTCTGATTTTATTGAAAGATCAGGTTTACTTTCAATAAGGGGAGGTGGCAACTTCCCAAAGGCAGATCGCGTCGAATTATATATCAAATATTTTCTATCCCTAGAACTTCTCCCTTCTGAATCCAACTTTTTTTTTAAGTGAAGGCTTGTTGGCTCACGGTTGACGGACAACAGGTGTGTAGCATAATCTAAATCAATCGCAGGTTTATTTTCTCTTTCAAAAGCAGAAATATTGTAGCCTCTTCCAGCAAAGACCAAAGGCTTATCATCTGCCTTAACCGTTTTTCTTATTTGAGAATTTTGAAGACTCTTCTCGATGGTAATTGCATAACTCTCCATATGCTCATATCTTTGGATAGACTGATATTCAGTATCCTTCTCAAACGCCTGCCTCCGGGCTGATTGAGGCGGTAATATCGATATCTTTTTGTAATTCTCATTAACTCCTGCTATAGATTTATTATCCACCGCTCCAAGCTTATCGGTCTCGATCTTGGAAACACGCAGTTTAGGAGCCGGATCTAGAGAAAAATCCAGCTCCAACTGAGAATGCAGGGCAATCTTTATCTGGGGAGGACCTTTAGCCATTTCCAAGGCCGAATTGTCCTCAGGGTTTTCTCCACAGCCTAAAACTAGAAGTCCGAAACCAAGCATAATACTTAGATTAGTTGTTTTTTCAAATAATCTCATAGTTCACCATCGACTGTTAAGTCATACCACTTTAAAGAATATGAATTTTTTAAGTTGCTCTTTCCAAGGTGATAAATAGAGTCATCTTTCCCAGACAAGCAAAAAAAACAATACAGCAATAAAAATCAATGCTTTACGTGGAAATTAAAAACTGCTACAATTACATAACTCATTATAACAGGCCAATTAATACAAGGACAATGACATGAGAAGCGGTTTACGTTCCCTTTTAGAGGCTAGAGATATCACTTTCCTTAAGAAAAAGTTAGAAATAGGAGCAATCACCCCCGACGAATGTAAAGAGGTGATGAAACGCCTAATTCTTAAAAAATACGAGCGCATTAAAAATAGGAGCTTTCGCGCTAGTATTTTAGGGTTTGGACGCTCTCTTGAAAGTAAAATCCCTGTTAAATCATAAGTCTCTTTTTGTAGGTGCCTAGAAAGATTTAATCTTCTCGACATACCTGAAAAAATAATTCTAGAAAATTCAGAGCACCCCACACGGATACAGGTATAATAACCTCCATACCGTTCAGAGCATAAAGCTTTGGACTATCAATGCCATCCCGGTTGACTCCTCAAGGCTTAACCTATACTGTGGCATTCGTAAAGACATAGAAATAGAGAAGGAGATATGATGGGCTCGGAAGATAGAGATAAAGCACTAGAACTTGCATTCACTCAAATCGAAAAACAATTCGGCAAAGGCTCCATAATGAAGCTGGGCAAAGCCGAAAGTCTTAAAGGAATTCAGGTAGTTCCCACTGGCTCTATTTCTTTAGATCACGCATTAGGTGTTGGCGGAGTTCCTAGGGGTCGCGTTATCGAAATCTACGGACCGGAAGGTTCAGGAAAAACCAGCTTGACACTTCATATTATTGCAGAAGCACAAAAAACCGGTGGAGTTGCAGCATTCATTGATGCAGAACACGCATTGGACCCTGAGTATGCTTGCAACCTTGGTGTTAATCTCGATGACTTGCTTCTCTCCCAACCCGATACAGGTGAACAAGCACTAGAAATCGTAGAAGTTCTTGTTCGCAGTGGCGCGGTGGATGTTATCGTTGTTGACTCAGTGGCAGCTCTCGTCCCAAAGTCAGAACTTGATGGAGATATGGGTGATTCCCATATGGGTCTTCAAGCCCGATTGATGTCTCAGGCCATGCGTAAGCTCGCCGGTGTGGTTAACAAATCCAAATCTAGCCTGATATTTATTAACCAAATACGCATGAAAATTGGAGTGATGTTTGGCAACCCCGAAACAACTACTGGAGGAAACGCACTTAAATTTTATTCTTCTGTCCGCATGGATATTCGTCGTATCGCGGCCTTAAAGGATGGAGAAAATGTAATAGGCAACCGCACCCGGGTCAAAGTGGTAAAAAATAAAGTTGCTCCTCCATTTCGCCAAGTTGAGTTCGATATTATCTATGGGAAAGGGATTTCAAAAACCGGTGACTTGCTAGACCTCGGTGTAACGCATAATATCATTTCCAAAAGTGGAACATGGTTTTCCTACAATGAAACTCGAATTGGTCAAGGGCGTGAAAACTCCAAAAAGTTTTTGCTCGACAATCCGGAGATGGCGGCTGACATTGAAAAGCAATTACGAGAAACTCTTGGGCTAACCGATTCTGAGCTAACCCCAAAGGAAAGCGCAGAAGAACCCTCAGCTAAAGAGAAAAAGAGTTCAAAAAATTCCTAAACTTGCATTAGAATCCGATGCCGGATCAAGAAGTCTTCAAAATTGCTAAATCTCAGGCCTTCAAGCATCTCTCATATCGAGATCGAAGCAAGAAGGAGATTGCCGAGCACCTTGCAAAAAAGGGACACACCGCTTCAATTGTGCAAGCGATTCTTCAGGACCTTGAAAATCAAAATTACATAAATGACCGCCGTTTCGCTAGTGAATGGAGCCGGTGGCGTATTGAAGTAAAAAATTTTGGCAGAAAACGCTTGCGCCACGAGCTGATAGCAAAAGGAGTTTCTTCCCACATCATTGAAACAACTTTGGACACCCTTTACAACTCCCATCCAGAGCAAGGCCTTGCTTTGGCCTGTGCCAATAAAAAATTGGCATCCCTTCATGGAGTTGAACCTGAAAAGAAAACACGTCGACTAGCCCAATACCTTCAGCGAAGAGGGTTCTCCGCTGATATTATTTATGAAACTTTGAAAATCTCCACCACTAAAGATGGAGGCAAATAGGAGAGTTTGGAGCCTATTCAAGTAATTCCTTATCCTATTTTAGCTGGGGCAATATTCTCTTTCGGACTAGTGGTTGGTAGTTTTGCTAACGTATGTATCTACCGTTTACCCAAAAAAGAATCCGTTGTTATTCCTAGATCCCATTGCCCCTCATGCCATTCAACTCTACGTCCTCTGGATAATATTCCACTAATAAGTTATTTGATATTGGGAGGAAAATGCCGAAACTGCGCCATACGTATTTCGCTAATTTATCCGACGATTGAGGCAATAACAGCCTTACTCATGCTTGCAGGACTTTTAAGGTTTGGAACTTCGTTGGAATTTTTCGTTTATGCCCTGGTAGCTACTTCACTAGTTATCATCACAGCTATCGACATAAAACACCAGATTATTCCCGATGTAATTACTATACCAGGTATTGCTTTTGGGCTTATAGTAGGAATCTGTACTATCGGCTATAACGACTCTCTGCTTGGGCTTTTTCTCGGAAGCGGATTATTTTATTTACTCGCTGTACTCAGTAATGGTGGAATGGGAGGAGGAGACATTAAATTGATAGCGGCCATTGGCGCTCTGCTTGGTTGGCAAAAAGTGCTGTTAGTTATATTTATCGGAGCATTTCTAGGGTCTATAGTTGGCCTATTTTTGATTATCATTCAAAAAAAATCAAGGAAGAGCACAATCCCATTCGGACCTTTTCTTGCAGTAGGTACCCTGATCACATTATTCTATGGTAATTCACTCATTCGGGTATACTTAGAGTATTTTGGAAGATAATAAGATCAAACACAGCAAGCTAATCTGTAACCGGACTTAAAATATGGGCACCGAAGAAACCGAACACGACAAAAAAAAACAGGCATCGCAAAAAGATAGAAATCAGACTCTGGAAAATCTTATGTCGGAAATCGAAACCATCCGGGTAAGCCTAAAAAAGCGTAAAACTGATACCACTACGCTAAAAATACTTTTCTATACCGGTCTTGCGGTTTTGCTATTAGGTTTCATTTACACTAACCAGACGCTACAAAGAGCCCAGCATCGAAACCTCGAATCACATATCAGTCTTCTTCAAGGGCAAGTAAATCAAACCATGCTTTTGCTGGAAAAGAAGCTCCACAAAGAAATTCTTGATCTTGACACAAAATTAAAAGGGACATCGAGCACCAGCTTTCACGATAGAATCCAAAACTTGAATAACGCCCTGGATCAGCTTGAACCCCAAGCCACCTCCATAAGTTCTTTGATCGAGAGGGTTAAGAGAACCTCTAGTGAGTTAAGCCGTCTTGTCGAACCCGAAAATCTTGAGGTTGAGGACTTGCACTGATCTCCCCACCAAATCAAGACCGCATAAAAATTTTTTCAATACTTTCGCAGTTTTCTGACGACGGTTTCCAGCCAACCGCTTTCAGGTTTTCTTTAACCTGACTAGAATTTTTTACACCAACCAGAGCTGTTGTGAGCCCCTCCTGTCTCAATAACCAGTTGATTGCGGTCTGACTACAAGTTTTTCCCTCTGCATCCGCAATTTCTTTTAGTCGATCCACTTTTTTAATATTCTTAATAAATCCTTCTCCAGTAAAGGTGCCAATAATTCCCTTACTCCTCCAGTCTTCAAACTTGGTATTCTTATCGTACTTGCCAGTCAGAACTCCTGAGGATAAAGGGCTGTAAGCGATGATCCCAATATTATTTTCTATACAGATGGGAACGGTTTCATTCTGAATATCTCTAGCCAACAAACTAAATTCTGGTTGTAGGGAAACAATTTTCCCGTATTGAAGACACTCCACGATCTGTTCTGCCGAGTAATTACTGACCCCAATATGACGAATCTTGCCTTTTTCCTGAATTTCTAGCAAAGTATCCATAGTCTCTTTTTGGTCCGTTTGCTCATCGGGCCAGTGAACCTGATAAAGGTCGATAACGTCCATATCCAGACGTTTCAAGCTTTGGTCAATTTCCTCTAGAATTGAGTTTCTGCTGGCGTCCTTGCGAAGAGCGCTTAAAGATCTTTTATCCCATCGCAATCCACATTTGGTAGCAATGATAACTTTGTCTCGAATAGGTTTCAGAGCTTTGCCAATAAGTTCTTCAGAATGACCAAAACCATAAACCGGAGCTGTATCAAAAAAATTGATCCCCAAATCATACGCCTTCTTGATCGAATCCTTCGACTTTCCATCTCCCTCATTATTCCAGAAGGGGGCCCCGCCTATTCCCCAGGCACCATAACCAATTACTGAAACTTCAAGGTCACTACTTCCCAGTTTTCTGTATTCCATATCTTTCGCCAAAGTTTAAATTAAGGTTTCAGGTTTTCTTCCAAAAACCTTTACGTATTATGCAGGTTGCCATTATAATTGTAACCTAACCTCTAATAGGCCAGATCTTTGGCAGTTTTAGAGGCTTTTTTAATTATAACAGGCGCGCACCTGAAAACATGAAATCCCTTGCACGAGTATTAAGTTATTTGAAACCTTATCAAAAAGGTGTGGCGACAACCCTGCTTTTGGCGATTGCCACGACTCTCCTTGACCTTGTTCCACCCTGGTTGATCAAAGTGATTGTTGACAGTTTGGTCGATGATGATAAAGAACCACTATGGATATATGGTCCCATTGCCGGTTTAGCCTTAATTTATTTAATGAGAACCTTAACCAACCATCAACGTATCATGATCAACAACAAAGTCGAACAGAATGTAGTATTCGATTTAAGGTCAGACGTTTATCATGCATTACAGAATTTATCTTTGAACTATTTTGAAAATCGCTCTACTGGTGAGTTAATGTCACGAGCCAATGATGATGTGAACTACGTAGAACGAATATTTATTGATGGTGTTGAACAGGTTGTAACCGCCATCCTGACCCTCATTGGTATTTCTATCATACTTTTTTATATGCACTGGAAACTAGCATTCGTGGCCCTGCTTCCCATCCCTTTTCTGATTTATGGCGCTTGGGTTTACACTGCCAAAGCTCACGATCAGTATCACGTAGTTCGTAAACGGGCTGCAAAAATGAACGCCAAGCTACAGGATTCTATTTCTGGTATCCGCGAAACACTCTCTTTTAACCGCCAGCTTCATGAAATCAAACAATTTGAAAAACGAAGTCGGGATTACTGCGATGGAACGTTGGAAGTTATGCGATTATGGGCCTTCTATTCTCCGAGCATGATGTTTCTCGGTTCACTTGGTACAGTTTTGATTCTTCTATATGGAGTAGGACTTGTTCAGGCCGGGACTATAACCATTGGCACGCTTGTCGCGTTCGTCGGCTATCTCGCATTATTTTATACGCCTATTAACCAATTACATTCTGTCAATCACATGCTTCAGCATGCACTGGCCTCCGGCGAACGTTTGTTTGAGATCATCGACACAGTTCCTGAAGTGCAAGAGGCACCGAACGCGATTCTCCCTTCTACCAATGTCCAAGGCATGATTCAATTTAATCAAGTCAACTTTTCATATGTCCTCGAGAAATCGGCTATTCAAGAGGTTAACTTCACCATTCCGGCTGGAGAAAAAATAGCTCTTGTCGGCCATACTGGGAGCGGTAAATCCACATTGATTAAATTGCTTATGCGATTCTATGACGTCAAGTCGGGAGCGATCCATATTGATGGTTACCCTATTAAAGGCCTGAAGATTTCCTATCTCCGCGAACAAATCGGTTTGGTCGCGCAAGATCCTTTTTTGTTCAATGGCACAGTAGCAGATAACATTCTTTATGGAAATATTGGAGCCAATAGGAACCAAGTCATCTCAGCCGCAGTCGCTGCTCATGCAGATCCTTTTATAAAAAATTTACCCGATCAATATGATACTCTAGTAGGAGAGCGAGGAGTCAAGCTTTCTGGAGGAGAAAAGCACCGTATTGCCATTGCACGCACTTTCTTGAAAGACCCGCCAATCTTGGTTCTCGACGAAGCCACCGCATCGGTAGACACCGAAACCGAAAGCCACATCAAGCAAGCTCTCGATACATTAATGGCAGGACGTACAACTCTCATTATCGCACATCGCTTATCGACTCTGGA
>PAJA01000009.1 GCA_002705185.1 Nitrospina sp.
GATGAGATTGAAAAGTTCTTTTCCTTCGTCAGGATAAGTAGATACTCCCCAATTAAATTCAGCCTGCATGGAAATCCCATTAACATAAAGAGGATTGAGTTCAAAGAGGTGTTTCAGTTTTGACTTTAAAAGCTCCGCCTCTTTTTGGCTTCGACCCATGAGCAAGATCAGAAAACAGCTTTCTGATAGGCGGAAAACAAATTTTGGGGATGAGATTATTTTTGAGAATAGTGCAATTGCTTGCTTTAGGTAAGCATCAGCGTGTTCGATGCCGTGGGTTTCATAAAGCTCAGCAAGGTTGGTAATATGAAAAGAAAGAAAACATACGGGTTCTTTGGACTTGAATATTTCCTCAGATAATGAATGATGGTATTCTGTCAAAAACCGATGATTAGGTACTCCTGTGATAGGGTCTAGGTTTTTGTCATAGATCCAACGGTCTTTGGTGTCTGCACAGAAAAGTGCCGAGGCGGCGGCAGAAACGATTAGTGTCAGTTTGTCTAGATCGTTCTGACTCACTCCATTGGACTCTGTGGAACCGATCAGGAGAACTGCGTAAAGTCTGTCATTGTGTTGAATAGGTAGGGCGGCTACGCATTGTAAGGCTTCGGGTTTTTCGTTTTCTGAAAATATAACTATCTTTCGGCTTTCCTGAATTTGCAAAAGTAGAGGTGATTTGTTTTTTGCACAGGAACCTACCAACCCTCTGCCAAGGTGTACTTGGATTTTTGAAAGGTCATTAGCAAAGCCTCGGTGATCGATAATTAGACCTTCCGACTGGTTTTCTTCGAACCATGTTACAGCTATAGCTTCAGCAGGAATTAGGGATGCGGGAATCTGAGTTAACCGGTTTCCAACCGATGACCGGTCTGGTGATTCGGCAAGAAACCTACAGTAGGAATTTATTTCCTGTAAAACTGGCTGGGCCGATGGTGAGGTCTCCGTGTTTTGTGATTCTAGGCACCAGGCAATCTGTTGAGCAAATTCAGACAATATTTTTTGTAGTTTGATAGAGAACTGGTAGCTTTGCTTACTGTCAATGGTGAGGACTGCAATCTCATCCCCATAAATTACTGGAAGGGCAATAAAGCTTTTAAGGTTCTCATTTTTTTTGTAGATACCAAGAAAACGGGTGTTCTGATTGAAGTTTTCAATAAGTTGAGGTTCACGTGTTTGTGCTGTCAAACCAATAGGGCCTTTGCCTACGGTAATTTTTGCTCCTCTGTCCAGATTGTCGCTGAGAGTAAAATGTTCGCGCAGTAAGAGTTCTTTTTTTTCGGGCTCTATGGTGAACAAGGCGCAAGTATATGCATCAGCAACATTGCCGATCAGTTCAATGAGATGCCCCAAGGCGGTGTTGGATGGATTCATAGTTTCTGCATAAGGCTATAGACCTCTGTTTCTCATCATTTCCTTATAGTCTTTAACCGCTCCTTTGCCAACTGCGATGGCAGCAACTTCATATTCAGGAATGATGCCGGGTTTCATTTCCTTGACTCGTACAGCTTGGCAGTCGATGATTTTTTTTTCCCCGGTAGTGGGTACTCTGAATGAAACTTGTAAAATATCTCCATCAATAATAGTTGCCTTCACAGAAAAAACCAAGCCATTGATTGACATTTCCTGAATGATAATTTTATAAAGTTTATAAAAAAACTCTTTTTCCCTTTCAATTTCCAAGTTCCCAGAGATTTTTACCTTGGCCCTTTTACCCTTTCTTTTTCCTAGGTCTACATCGAACTTTGACCGGATTAGCTCATCCAAGTTTTTCCGAATATTAAGAAGATCTTCAGTCGGTAGGCTCTCCAGATAAGCCATGATTTTTTCTATCATTTGAAGCAGTTGGGGATAATTCGGGTGAATCAGAAACGTTTGAGAAGGGTCCGAAAAATTTATCTTCAGACATTAAAAGTTATCTTATAGCGAGGAAGGATAGCTGTCAATCATTTTAAAATCAATCTCTTCAATATTTTAAGGTTAATTTTTCGGCAAACAAAATCGCTTGACAGGGGTGGTGCTCATTTATATACTCCAAGCCTCTTATTAAAGAATGGAAATTGTTCTTAATATTTAAGTGAGGGCGGGTAGCTCAGCTGGGAGAGCACCGGCCTTACAAGCCGGGGGTCACAGGTTCGAGCCCTGTTCCGCCTACCATTTAGTAGTAAATGACTGCGGGGTCGTAGTTCAGTTGGTTAGAACGCCGGCCTGTCACGCCGGAGGTCGCGAGTTCGAGTCTCGTCGACCCCGCCATATGTAAGTAGGGGCTTGAGACGCAATGCGCTTCAAGCCCTTTCTATTTTGTCCGTAAACTCGATTCTACTTTGTTGTTACTTTTTAAAGTTTTTGGGCTTCTGGTTTGAAAAAAATGTGGAATTAGGGGCTAGTTTCCTGTTACATAATTATAGATTAAGCGACCTAGCCATAAAGACATGTTGTTTTTTTTTGATAAAGTCTCTTTCTTAAAGTTTCTGAAACTTCCTGAAAGAAGTCGATATTAGTCGGCCATCCCGCAAAGCATTTTTTACCCATTAATGGGCGATAGATTAATCTTGAATGAGTTGTAGTTTTTCAAAAAGTGACATCTCATGAATATTGATGAAATACGAATAGGTGAAGCACCGCCGTGGGATATTAACGTTATCATTGAGGTCCCTTTTGGGCGGGAGCCGGTAAAGTACGAAATGGATAAGAAATCCGGAGCTCTATATGTGGACCGCGTTATGCACACTTCAATGCGTTACCCTTGCAATTATGGATTTGTGCCGCATACGCTTTCTGAGGACGGTGACCCTATTGATATTTTAGTGGCTTCCCCAGTTGAGTTTTTATGCGGCTGCATCGTTCGTTGCCGACCTATCGGGGTTTTAAGGATGAAAGATGAAAAAGGTGCTGATGAAAAAATTCTAGCTGTTCCGGTGGATGCTCTAAATCCTTATTACGCAGATGTTGAAGAATATACTGATTTACCTAAAATCCTGCTGGAACAAATTGCGCATTTTTTTGCGCATTATAAAGATTTAGAACCAGGAAAATGGGTTGAACTGGAAGGTTGGGAAAGTTCAACGCATGCAGCCCAGCTTATAAAAGATGCTATCGAACGAGCATGCTCTTAATGCTCAGCCTTAGTGCTTGACTCCTTTCATCATTCATTTTTTATTTTTTCTTGATTAACAGAAGTAATGTTTGCCGAGTAAAGTTATTCCTATCTCAAGATTAAATAGTCCAAAATAAAGTTGAGTACCAAGAATTCTTTTTTTGATAAAGGTGTTAAGAGCTTGAGTTGTTCTCTGAAGCTCTAATAGTTATCCTGTTAACTTGACATTCGATATGTTCTATGGTATATAACGAAATATGGTTACATTAATCAAGGGTAAAGCGATAATCCTAACAGGTAGGTTGTTGGGCATTTGGTTCTTGGTGTCGTTATTTGCTACACCTCAAATAGTTTGGTCTGGGGAGGCGTATATAGCGGTCGCATCTAATTTTTTGAATCCACTCAAAGAAATCGCTGAACACTTCAAGCAGGATACCGGCAATAGGGTTGTCCTAATTTCGGGTTCAACGGGCAAGCTGTATGCTCAGGCCAAGCATGGAGCTCCATTTGATATTCTGTTAGCCGCAGATTCAAAAAGACCGGTCTTGTTGGAACGAGAGGGAGTAGGTGTTATTGGCACTCGTTTCACCTATGCAGTAGGTAATTTGGTTTTATGGGGCTTAGGAGAGGTGCATGGGGAACAATCTTTAGCGAAATTAAGTGAAGGCAAATTGGCGATAGCCAATCCTAAAACTGCTCCTTATGGCAGGGCAGCACAGCAGACCTTGGAACAGTTAGGTCACTGGAATAAACTGCAACCTAATCTGGTGCGGGGAGAAAACATTGCACAAACTCTACAATTTGTCGCTACCGAAAATGCCAAGCTTGGATTTGTGGCCAAGTCGCAATTGACAGACCCGCGTTTCAAACTTAAAGGGAACAGTTGGGAAGTGCCAGCCGATATGCATGAGCCAATTTTTCAACAGGCAATTTTATTAAAACCGGGACTTAATAATTTTTGCGCAAAACAATTTTTAAAATATATGAATGGTTCTGCTGCAAAAAACATAATACGAAATTATGGATATCACTTAATAGAGGAATGAAGAAATGGATATTCCTTTGATGGATGCGGAACCCATATGGATCTCTTTGAAATTAGCAGGAGTTACAGTAGTAATTCTCTTAGTTCTGGGGACCCCAATAGCTTGGTGGCTTGCACAGACCCGATCCCATTATCGGGTTGTTATAGAATCGCTGGTGGCATTACCCCTGGTTTTGCCGCCAACGGTTTTAGGGTTTTATTTGTTGATCATATTGGGACCGCATGGGTGGGTGGGTGGTCCGGTTAAAGCTTTAACGGGTTCTACACTTTCATTTTCGTTTTTGGGGTTAGTGTTAGCCTCCACGCTATACTCTCTGCCGTTTGTGGTGCAACCCCTTCACAGTGCTTTCGAGTCTATTGGTAAAGTGCCTATGGAAACCGCACAGTCTTTGGGGGCTTCCCGACTGGACGCTTTTTTTTCTGTTATCACCCCTCTTGCACGTCGTGGTTATTTAACGGCAATTGTATTAGGTTTCGCCCACACCCTTGGAGAATTTGGAGTGGTATTGATGGTGGGTGGCAATATTCCAGGAAAGACGAAAGTGATTTCGATAGAAATTTATGATCGGGTAGAGGTCCTTGAATACACTCAGGCGCATATTCTTTCTGCAGGACTTCTAATATTTTCATTTTTGATTCTGGTTATAGTGTATTCCATTAACCGGAAATTGCCGATGCAAGTGACGTGATGGATTTATTAGAAGCAAAGTTTAAAATAGATTATCCAGGGTTCAATCTGGATGTAGAAATGAGGATACCGTCTAAAGGCGTGTCTGTGGTGTTTGGTCCTTCAGGATCTGGAAAGACCACTTTGTTGCGGTGTTTATCGGGATTGGAAAAACCCTCCTTAGGATATCTGAAAATAGACGGTCATGTATGGCAGGACGAAGAAAGTTTCATTCCTGTTCAAGATAGAAAAATTGGATTAGTGTTTCAGGAGTCGAGGTTATTTCCGCATTTGAATATTAAGAAGAATCTCCTGTATGGTTACCAACGAACTTTTCCTGATGAAAGAAAACTTCAGTTTGATGAAGTTGCGCAGGTGTTGAACCTGGAGAATTTGTTACAGCGCCGTCCAGAAAAATTATCGGGAGGGGAACGGCAAAGGGTTGCGATTGGTCGTGCGTTACTAACTAGTCCTAAATTATTACTAATGGATGAACCCCTGGCTTCTTTGGATATGCAACTAAAGACTGAGATTATTCCTTTTATAAAAAAAATAGAAAAAGAATTCAACACGCCTATTGTATATGTTACGCATTCAATGAATGAGGTACTTCAACTAGTCGATACGATGGTGATTTTAAAAGCCGGAAAAGTGGAGAACATAGGGCCCGTGCAAGAAGTGTTCTCGGATGTACGGTTGCGAGAAGCTATCGGTGATGAACAGTTGGGGGCAGTGCTTGAAACACTGGTCACGGAACACGATGAAAGTTTTGGACTTACTAAGCTCGATTTTATGGGGCAAGTTTTGCATGTTCCCAGACAACATATTCCAGTAGGTCATAGTTTGAGAGTGCACATCCATTCAAAAGACGTGATCCTTTCAACCTTATCTCCAGCTGGAGCCACTAGTGTGTTGAATGTTTTAAGAGCTAAAGTCAAAAAGGTGGGTGAACTTAAACCCAAAGGATATTCCGTTGACATTGAGCTGGATGCTGGGCGACCAATTCTAGCAACGATCACTAGAAAATCTCTATCTAAATTAAATCTACAACCCGGGCAACCAATTTATGCCCACATCAAAGCCATCAAAATGATGCACGAACTTGAAGGTTTGTAAGCCCGTTTATAGGATTGCATTGGCAGGGTTTTAGGAGAGAGGAAAGAAAAAACTAATAAAGGGTTACTCGTTATTTTAAACTCCTCACGGCACGGACACCACCGTTATGGCAATTGCTAAGGTTGCGCCAAAAAGCACGTCCGGTTACAAAATACGCAGTGCGCGCGCAACAATCTGCTAAATCATTTTCATCAAAATCTGCTGCCCAATACCAATAAGCTGCTCCATCTGCAAATTGCTCTGACAGAGCTAGAAGATTTTCCGGGTTGTGATCCCAGGCCATGTTATTTTCTTTTGTGTCGTCATAAATCATTCCATATTCGATGGCCTTGGGCAATCTCCAGTCCTTGTAACCACCTGTTTCCAGATTTTCGACATAATTTCTGGCTTGGTGCCAGTTCAAACATTTACCGAGATCGGCGTAGCTGTCTTTCTGGGTCCACATTAAATGAGTCATGGTTTCGGTCAATGTCCCATCCCCATTATCAACCAGATGAACCCTTGATTTTGGTGGTGGCGGTGGTACCCAGGGAGGCGCTTCGTAAGGCTCGGCCCATGCAATCATGGTGTTCAGTATGAACAAAATGATGAATGTAGTACTTCGATAGATCATTTCATGTGTCTCTTTCATTTCACCATCGGTTGTAGACAGGTTAACCTTCGCTATCCCGAATAGTCTTCAAGGGTTTGTCGCGAATCACATCAAGGCTACTCAAAATTCCCGTGGTGACTGTGATCAAAACTGCAAACAAGAATCCCCAGGCAATTGTGACGGGTCGTAGATGCCAGTCAGACTTGATCATATATTTCATGACAGTCCAGGCCAGACCCTGTGCTAGGCTGATACCTGCAAGTGCTGAAATGATCCCAAGTATGGCATATTCGATTCCTAAAATCGAAGCGACGACTTTGCGCCTTGCTCCAAGTATTTTTAACACTGCTGATTCTCTAAGACGCCGGAACTTGGTAGACGCGATGGAACCCGACAGAATAAACAGTCCGGCAGCAATGGCGAATCCCGACATGAAATCAACAAGAGTGGTCAGCCTGGATACAGTTGTCTTAAGAGTGTTTACAATATCGCGTGTGCTCAAGGCAGTTATATTTGGAAGTTTCTCGACAATGGCGTGTTGTAGTTCCAGTTCTTTGGTATCAGAAACATTGACAGTGGCTACATAAGTGATTGGTGCGCCTTGCAAAGCTCCTGGCGAATAGATCATATAAAAATTAGTACGCATGTTGCGCCAATTTACTTTTCGGATACTAGTTACCCTGGCGCTAACCGGAATACCCTGTATATCTATAGTGAGTTGAGACCCAATTTTGGCATTCAATCTTTTTGCTGCATCTTGCTCGAGAGATACTTCGGCATTCTTGGCACGGGCTTCATCCCACCATTCACCTTCGATGACTTCATTATCCTCTGGGGGAGGACCGTCCATATAGGTTAAAACAAATTCACGATTGATGAACCACTCTTCTCGTTTCTTATCCTTATATTTCCAGTTTTCGATCAGTCTTCCATCAATACTATGCAGACGCGAACGCACTAAAGGTGTGAGGGTGTACTCTGATTCTGGCGAGACTCTGTCGAGAACTTCATTAAAAATTTCTTTCTGATCGTGCTGGATATCAATAAAGAAATAATTTGGTGGGCTCATCTCAGTATTTTTGTTCAGCATGGCCAGCATATCCATTTGCACAAGACGAACGGTGAGAATTAGCATAATGCCCATACCAAGGCAGGTAATAATAGCGGCTGCCTGATTGTTGGGTCGACTGAGGTTGGATATCCCATAACGATAAGTCATGGAATCGGATTGAGGAAAAGTTTTTAAAAGTTTTAAAAGAAAAAAAGATGTTAGTGCAAGTACTCCTGCTGAAATGACTAAAGCGGATAGAAAAATTAATCCACGTTTAATAGATTCTGCCTGCCAACAAATCATTATAGCTAACCCCAGCCCGAGAGAAAGAGAAGCCAGCCATCCTTCCCATTGAGTTCCTCGTTTACCTTCGTCTTCAAAATTGCGGCGAAATAGTCGCAGAGGTCGGGTTTTAACAGCGCGGATTAAAGGCCATATGCAAAACAGAAGAGTGGTGGCGCAACCAAGAAGAAGTGATTGCAAAGCTGGAACCCAATAGAAGACGGGTTCAAGTTTTAAGTTAATCAGTCCTTCCATTTTTGAAGGAAGCAGAAACGTGAGGAAGAAGCCAATGCTCACACCTAAAAGACTGCCTGCAAGGCCAATCAACATGGATTGAAGAAGATAAACTTTGAATAACGTTTTGTATGATGCCCCAAGGCAATTCAAGATAGCTAGCGTGTCGAGTTTCTGAGCCATGAAGGTTCGAACTATCATGGCTACACCAATACCTCCCATTAGGAGGGCGATGACCCCGAGAGCGCCAAGGTATTGACTCATGCGTTCAATAGAGCTGGATAAAGACGATTGCATATCTTTATAAGTCCGAACAGAAGTTGATTTGTCTGTCAATCCACTTTCCAGAAGCACCTGAGCGTGTTCCAGGTCAAAGTTATGGGGCAGTCGAACGAGAGTCCTGTGTTTGACTCGGCTTCCCGGTTGAACCAGTCCAGATTTATCCAAAGTGTTGCTGGAAATAAATACTCTTGGGCCTATGCTGAAGGCTCTTGAAATTCGATCCGGCTCAGATAATACAACTCCATTAATGCGTATTTTGATCTTTCCCAGAGAAAATTGTTCCCCTTTTTTTAAACCTGATTTTAAAAGGAAGGAAGGATCTACAACTGCACCTTGATTAGCTAGTAAATCTTGTAACAGTTTTTTTGACTGGCTTTTAAATTCTCCATAGAAGGGATACTGAGGGCCACTCAGCGGAATTGTTTTGAGTTCAGTTATCAGGGAGGCTTGCTTCTCTTCTCCTTCGGGATTTTTGAATTGTGCCATGCCGTGCAGCTCCTTAATAAAAAGGAATTCGGTTTCGGCTGGTAAAATATTTTTCTGGTACTCGAGGTCTTTTTGACTTTGCTCCCAACTGCCTTTGATGGCAAGGTCGGCGGATAAAAGACCTTTAGCCTGACTCTGTATCGTTTCGCCAACAAGGTTGGAAAAACTTTTTATTGTCATCACAGCGCCGACACCGATGGCGATGCAAAGAACAAAAAATAGCATCCTGCGTTTGGCGCCACGCGACTCGGCAATCACTAATGTAAAAAGTTGTTGGAGATTTAATTGTGCAGTCTTCATCGATTTACCTGATCCGAAATGATCTTTCCGTCTCCAAGGGTAAGGATGCGTTGAGAACGCTCGGCGACATGGTGTTCGTGTGTTACCAGAATGATGGTTGCCCGTTTCACCCTGTGTAGTTCAAGTATGAGTTCAATGATGTTATCGCTATTATTAGAATCGAGATTCCCTGTGGGTTCATCGGCGAGAATGATATCAGGTTCATTTATAAAAGCTCGGGCTAAAGATAGTCGTTGCTGTTCCCCACCAGAAAGTTGAGAGGGATAATGATGCAGGCGGTCGCCCAAACCTACAGTACCTAAAAGATCATTTGCTTTTTTGTTCGCTCCGGGAGTGTTGTTCAACTCGGCTGCGAGCACTACGTTTTCCAGAGCTGTCAAAGTAGGGATGAGGTGAAAACTCTGGAAAATGAAGCCAAATCTTTTTCCGCGTAGGACTGCAAGTTCATCTTCATCGAGTTCCGTGATATTCTCCTCATCGATCATAATTTGACCGCTGGTCGGGGTGTCTAGTCCTGCAATCAGACTGAGAAGGGTGGTCTTACCACTTCCCGACTGACCTGTGATTGCTATAAACTGGCCAGTGGGAACCGTAAGGTTGAGAGATTTTAAAATTTCTACTTTATGTCCGCCGCCATATAGGATTTTAACCAATCGAGTTATCTCTATCACTAATCTCACACTGTAGAGTTCTTAATAACTAATTTATTGTAGTATAAAGATATGAATACAAACTTGTTAAATTTTAATCAAATATTCCGGTTGTTTTTTTTGTTTGGGGTTATTACTTCCCTGTTCCCGGCACCGGTTTATTCGAAGGAGAAGGCTGTGGTATTAGCATTTGGAGACAGTTTGACGGCGGGGTTTGGTGTGAAAAAAGAAGAAAGTTACCCTTTTAGATTACAGGTGAAGATTACAGCTGCTGGTTTCCCTCATAAAGTGGTCAATGCCGGAGTGAGTGGAGACACGACTGCTGGTGGGGTAAGGCGCATTCGCTGGTTGATGAAGCATGAACCAGAAATAGTCATTCTGGCACTGGGTGCAAATGATGGGTTGCGCGGACTTTCTGTTGATGAAATGCGGAAGAACCTGGAAACCATTATTGCAACCTGCCGTGAACACAATGCTAGTATTTTACTAACAGGAATGAAGGCTTTGCCTAATTACGGTGAAGATTATATGCGCGATTTTGAAACGGTTTTCCCAGAGCTTGCTAAAAAACACGATTTAATTTTTCTTCCGTTTTTACTGGAGGGAGTCGCAGGAGAGCCTGAACACACTCAATCTGATGGTTTGCATCCTCTCGGCTCTGGCTATAGCATTGTCACAGATTTGATCTGGCAACGTCTAGAACCTATGTTAAAAAAATAAAAATTTAGGTCTTTGACTCGGCAATCCATTTCATGAGTGATTCATAAGCTTTGCCGGATTCGAGTATGGTAAGGGCTTGATTAAACCCTTCCTGAGCGGTGTCGAACAATCCGCAAAGGTGAGTCAATGTTCCTGCTTGGCTAGCGATTTGCAGGCTTGCTGGTCCTACTCCGGTTTTCAATGCATTTTCTCCAAGCTTGACAATCGTTTCGAGTTTGGATTCTATCGGCTTTAATTCTTCATGGGCTTTGGAGATGCGTTTAGCTGTTTCTTCGTTATAAATAGCTTTTAGTGACAGATTTTTTTGTTTAGCAGCATTAGTACTTTTCTGAATAAACACTTTTGCTTCTTTATGGATACCAAAGAGAGTGGTGCCTTCCATGCCGTTACCGATTATTACATTATTAAATTGACTGAGTTTTCCGATTTCGGTTAGTGCTGCTTCGTAGCCGCGATGAAAATAGGTGGTGATCAGAATATTTTTTTTGGCTTTAACTGGCATTAGAATTTTTTCTAAAGTGGCCAGCATGGGGCGTTTGACGATCTCCGTCCGTAAAGACCTTAAGCTTTCAAGTTGAGGCAGCGTGTTGGAGGTACTAAGATAACCAAACTGATATTCTTTTAGCAAAGCCAGACGTTGTTTTCCCTCTCCCACTTTATATTGATTCTGCAAAATATCTTCGAAGGTGATACCAAACTTTGGTGGTAATGGCATTGCTGAATGGCCGTATACCGGTAATCCGATTTGGGCTATGACTGGAATAGCGTAAAACCCGAAATAGGGGATGCGCTGGAATCCGTCAAATGGATCGGCAATTTGCAGAAGTTGATCAAAGTCAACCGATACTGGAACAACGTGAGTTTGCAGAGCTCGCCAATAGCCAATATTTTCAGGTATCGTTTCCAATTTCATACGTGCAGCAATGAGAAAGACACCTGCACGAACTCTTGAAACCTGATTATCGAGAATTAGATTTAGAGCGTCTTCGGCTTCTGCTTCGGTCAAGTCTTTGCTCAAACGGGGCCCAGCTGCGATTTTTTGCAGATAGTCCTTCATTCTGGCTTCTGAGTCCAGCATATATTAAGGTTTCCTTTCTCAGTGTTACTAATTAGAGTAAGATGATAACCTTTAATTTATAACTAATAGCAATATTTTATTCTGTTAATTATGCAGGTTTCTTATTCAGCCGAATCGGTTCTTGACTCGACTCTTGCTCGCAATAACTTGCGAGTGCTTCTGGTTTACCCCAATACTCGTGATGTGGCTATGGCCAATCTGGGTTTCCAGCAGGTTTATTCTTTACTGAACAAAATTGAAGGAGTGATTTGCGACCGTTTTGCCTTGCCTGTCGGGTGGAAGCCGGAAACACAATATTTGGAGCGTGAAGAGCTACGTTCGATTGATTTGCAGATGCATCCGCTTGAGTTCGATGTTATCGCGTTTTCAATTTCATTTGAGCCGGACTACCTGAATACAGTGCTAGCCTTGAAATACTTTGGTATCCCGGTTGATCGTAAGGAGAGAGATGCATCTTGTCCAATGATAACCGCAGGAGGATCGGCAATATTTATCAATCCGGAACCCCTAGCAGAGTGCATGGATGTTATGTTTATTGGTGAAGGCGAAGGCATGGCAGAACGCTTTTTCGGACTGATGCATGAAATTGAAGACAGGGAAAAGTTTTTTAAACGCGCAGTTTCCATTCCAGGAATTTATTTGCCGCAAAATTATTCTCCTCGAATGGAGCAGGATCTGCAAGTTGGAGTTTCGCCTTTTGAGGGGGCTCCTGCCCGAGTGGTGCGACATTGGGTGGTGCAAGAAGAATCGCTTTGCACACACTCGGTTCTGCATGACGAAGATTCTACTTTCAAAGATATGGCATTAATGGAGGTTACAAGAGGATGCATTTGGGCATGCCGGTTCTGCACAGCCGGTTTCATATACCGCCCTCCACGCCTCCCCGATTTGGAAAAAACTTATAATTCTATGGGCACTCTGCTCACTGACCTTGGGAAATCGGCGCAGACTATTGGGCTTGTTGGGCCTTCTGTGACAGATCACCCAGACCTCCCGGCGTTAGCGCGGAAAATTACCGAACAGGGAAAGAAACTTTCGTTCTCTTCACTGCGGATGGAAACTCTTACCGATGAGTTGGTGGACCTAATTCTGCAAAGTGGTCAAAAAACTCTCACTGTGGCTGTGGATGCTCCCTCTGAAAGGATGCGCGATGTCATCAATAAGGCCGCGACTGATGACTACATCGTTGAGAAGTGCAGGTTCCTCACCAGGAAGGGTATTCTTCATTTAAAGATTTACTCGATTATCGGACTCCCGCTTGAAACAGAAGATGATATTGACCAATTCATTAGACTGGTTGAAAGAGTGCAAGAAGGTTATGTCGAGGAATGCCGGAAGCTTGGGCGTATTGGCAATCTAACGATTGGTCTTAGCCCCTTGGTGCCTAAACCCGGAACTCCGTTTCAATGGCACCCGATGGAGTCAGTGAAGAGCTTAAAGAAAAAATTTGCCCGGGTTCGAAAGGCTTTGGGAAAAATGCCGTACCTTAAAATGAGTTTTGGTTCACCCAACGAAGCTTACCTGCAAACATATTTATCGCGGGGAGATCGGAATACGCAGGCTTTTTTCAAAACTTATTTAAATAATGGCCATGATGCTAAGAGCGCTCTGAAAGAGCACCCTGTTGACCAATATGTTTACCGGCA
>PAJA01000010.1 GCA_002705185.1 Nitrospina sp.
ACTTTTTTGACTCTTTTATATGTACTTGGCAATCCTTTATGTAGTTTCTCAGTCAACTGTCCAAATTTTTTTAGTTTTTTTTATTAACTTCCTATCCATTGAAAAAGAAAAATTATTTAATTATTCCTGTTTTTGTTTCGCATGAGGGTTGCCCTTACCGGTGCTCATTTTGTAATCAGAATAATATAACGGGCACAGAAAAGAAAACAGACAGGAAGATGCTGAAGGATATCCTGCGTACTCACTTAGAGGATTTAGACAGGGATAACCTTCCCAGTAGAAGGGAGTTGGCTTTTTTTGGTGGAAGTTTTACCGGTATTCCGCTGGAACGCCAGAAATATTTATTATCCGCAGTTCAGCCATGGGTTTTATCGGGAGAGATTCAATCCGTCAGAGTTTCAACGCACGCTTTGTTCATTGATGACATGAAATTATCACTGCTGAGAAAAAATCACGTTGAAACAGTGGAATTAGGAATCCAATCTACAGATGAGGAAGTATTAAAATTAGCAGGACGTGAATGTCCATTAGATGTAATTCAGTCTGCTGTCGATAAGATTCACAAGACGAGGTTTCGTTTGGGTTTGCAATTAATGCCCGGACTTCCCGGTGATAATGAACAAAAATTTCAAAAGTCGGTAGATAATGTTATAAGCCTTAAACCAAGCTTTGTCAGAATCTACCCCACTCTTGTTATTAAGAATACGGGTATATTTGATATGTATCAGCAGGGAACTTATACTCCCTGGAGCTTGGAAAGAATGATTGAGGCGGTTAAAGAAGCTGTTGTTAAGTTTGAACAAGCTGGTATCAAAGTTATAAGAGTGGGTTTGCATCCAGATCCATCTCTAATGGAAAGTTATGTTGCTGGACCTTTTCACCCTTCATTCCGCTATCTGGTGGATAGTCGTATTATGAGAGAACGAATGATAAATATGATCCGGTCCTTGAAGCAGGTCCCTTTATCGGTTACTTTCAGAGTACCCACCAGAAGAGTGTCTCTTTACCTTGGGCACAAGAAAGAAAATCTTTCCATCATTAAATCTATTTTTGGTTTGGATTCGATTAGTTTACAACAGGATGCAATAAAGGATCATCTTGAGCTTGTTGCTTCATACATTTGATTATTAGTTTTTCACAAAGGAGAAAGAAGTGGTAACGATAGGAATGAATTATAAAATGATACCGGGAAAAGAAAAAGTTTTTGAAGATGCTTTTGATGCAGTCATTAAAGTGATGAATGAGATGGAAGGGCATTCAAAATCTTTTTTATACAAGGATGTGAACGATGCACAGTCGTATCTAATAGTATCTGAATGGAACGCTGAGGATGCGTTCAATGAGTTTATACAATCTGATAAGTTTAAAAATGTAGTGAACTGGGGTAAGGAAAATATTCTGGCAGGTCGTCCTTCTCATACTGTTTATAAGCATTAAGGTTCATTATACGGGGTCTTGTTTGGGAGTATGCTCATAGTATCCATCTCGAACAGCCCGTTGAATCTTTTTGTAAAATAATTCGGTGTCATGAGGTAATTCACCCGGTATACGCCAACGAACCTTGACGATCTTTCCGGCTGGATGCTCTATGATTGAAGTGATCTCTCCAGTATTCCTGGAAAATGGTTCATAGAGGTTATCGCCTGTTCTTAGTTTCATGTTTGCGATTAGGTTTATTTGCGATGTGGTTAAATATTCCTTCATTATACTGTTTAATATCTTGGTAATAAATTATTTTATAGGTACAACCTAAACAAAAATCTCTGAGTTGGAGTAAGCATAATGGAAGATTATATTGTCATGGCGGCTATGTATCCCACTATGACTTCGGGTAAGGTGGATAAATTCTTGGTTCGAATAGGAGATAAAGTTGCTCCCGGTACCGCCGTGGCTGAAATTATTTCTGAAGGATATTTTACTTTATTATCTGAAGTGGCAGGAAGAGTGAAAGAATTTTATGTGATGGAAGGGGATTATGTTGAAGTAGATACCGCACTAATAGAGATCAAGTTAGCTGAAGAGGAATAACTACTCACAAGATTGAGAAAAAATATACAGCTGTTGCAAGGTAAATAGCCAGCCCAAGAATATCATTAATTACTGTGATGATAGGGCCAGTACTGATGGCTGGATCAATATCCAGGTTTATGAGAAGAATCGGTGCCAGTGAACCCACAAAAGAAGCTACAGAAATTGCGAGGATAATTCCCGTGCCCACGACTATACCTAGTATCGGATTTGTATTTAAAATTGACTCTGAAGCTAAATAAACCAAACTTCCGCAAAGCAACCCAAAAATTAATCCGTTTAATGCTCCAACCGAAAGCTCACTCCTTACTACCATAGCGAGATTGTTTTTTTGAATATCTCCTGTTGCCAATCCTCTAACTATAACCGTAGCTCCCTGTATTCCTACATTACCTGCCAATCCTATTACAAAAGGAATAAAAAATATGACTGCGGTAAAATCAATAAGTGTTGTCTGATATGATCCAAGTATCCAAGCGCTAATCAGTCCCCCTATAAAAGTTGTAAATAACCAGGGTGCTCGAGCGATAATTTTATTACGTATTCTTTTTGCAAAAGGGTCAACTTTGGCAGTTCCGACCATGGTATATATGTCTTCACTGGCACTATCCTGCATAGATCGAATGACATCATCAAAAGTAATGATTCCATGAATCATATTACCTCTATCTACAACAGGTAAACTACTTAGATGCTCCTGGCCCATTAATTGGGCTACTTTTTCACAAGGGTCATCTAGATATACTTTAGGAGTTTCAGTGATGGCAAAATCTTTTGCTAGAGCGGATGTTTGAATATTTAACAAATCTCTCAACTTAAAAAAGCCTATGAGCTGCTCCTTCTTATTCACGACATAAAAATAAGGAATAGATTCCTTATTTGACTCCCTTCTAATCTTGGCAAATATATCCGCAGCACTACTATCAAAACAGACTTTATTAAACTCCGGATTCATCAATCCCCCAGCAGTTTCCTCTTGATACCGAATTAGGTCTTTGATCACCTCAGCATCCTGAGTCTCCATTTTACTCAGAATCTCTTCCTGGGTATTATCTGGAAGTTCCTGGATAATATCTGTAGCTTCGTCCTCGGGCATATTGTCAAGAAGAGTGGCCAAGTAATTTTGATCTAGAGACTTCTGGATCTCCAGACGGCTATCTATATCGGTCTCATAAAGTAGTTCTTGTCTTTTTACGTCATCATTAAGAAGGTGAAAAATTTGTATTTTTTGCTCTTCACTTAATTCGTGAAGCCTTCGGGCAATTTCATAATGATCGAAGTCGATAATGAGAGAACAAAAAGATGATTTTTGATAATTTTCATCTTTGAAGGCTTCTTTTATTTTTTCAAAAGACATAAAATGATTATAAAATTAGTTAAAATTGTCGTATTCTTAAAAGTATAGGGATAATTCTGAACCCTGAAACGTTATTATTTAGTGAGGTAATATGATTCTAAATATGTCCCATGAGGACAAAAAAAGGTATCAGAAAACGTTTGGCAAAAAGAAGACGCAAGTTCGTAAAAAGAGATCTTTAATCTTATCAGATAAAACTAAAGACCTTCTATCAAAAAAATTTGATGCTGGGCATCCCGAAGGAAAGGAGCAAGATGCACCTCAAATAGATGCTCATGTTAAGATGAATGATAATTACCTTCGTACAGGTCCATATAAGCCCAAAAGTAAATAAGGATTCTCTAAAAAATATAAATAAAGGGGGTATTGAGGGTGATAGATTGAGGCGGGCTAATTATCTTTGGAATTACCATTTTCATATTTTTGCTGATAAATTTTATAAACTTCTTTTTCGATAAATAATTCAACAAGGGTATTATCTAGTTCTTCTTTTTCTGCCATGGATCTAAGTATTCGATATACTGTTTCTAATGGCATTGCTTTTTTATAGGGTCTATCTGATGCAGTAAGAGCCTCAGCAATATCTGTTACAGCCATTAATTTTCCTTCAAAGGGAATTTCATCACCCTTCAGTCCAAGAGGATAGCCTTTACCATTGATGAATTCATGGTGAGCCCCAGCAAAATCAGGTATGTTTTTTAGCTTTTTGGTAAAGGGTATTTGCTTTAACATTTTTAATGTTACTGCTGCATGATCCTGCATTTTCTTTCTTTCTGTTTCTGTTATACTTCCTCGTCGAATTGATAAATTTAACAGTTCATCTTCAGTCAGAAAAGGTTGTTGTATGCCCTCGTCATCAGTGTAGGTCATTTGAGATATCTCTTTCAATCTATCTATGACATCATCGTCAAGAAACTCTCCTGGTTCATTACATTTGTTAATGAATTCCCGTATCTCTGTTACCTCTTTCAACTTGACCTGAGTTTCTTTTTCAAGATCGTTTATCTTTTTAGGATCAGAACCATTTTTCAATAACTCTATCTGAGCATTCTGACCATCAAGTCTTATTTTCTGACTGATATAAGTCATTCTTAAGCGAATGTATTGAATACGATCAAAAATAGTTTGGAGCTTTTTAGCTTTTTCAACAATTTCAACAGGAGATGTGACTTTTCCTATATCGTGCATATAGGCAGCAATTCTTAATTCATAAATTTGATCCTGTGTGAATGTTATATCTTTATAGGGACCTTCTTTTGTATTATGAATGACATCTGCCATGGTCAGTGTTAGATCCGCTACTCTGCGAATATGGCCACCAGTAACAGGAGACTTTTCATCAATAGCCGTAGCCATTACCTTAACAAAAGCCTCGAACAATTCGGCCATGTTAGAAATTAGTTTTGCGTTGGTTATAGAGACAGCTGCCTGTGACGCCAACGATTCAGTAAGACTTTCATAGTCTTGTGAAAATGTAGTCACATCCCCTGTAGTAAAGTTAGTAGCATTCAATAGTTGTAATACACCAATCACATCTCCATAGTGGTCTCGCATAGGGACGACCAACATAGATTGGGATCGATACCCAGTTGATTGATCAAACTTTTTAGGGCCGGTAAAATCGAAGAGGTCTGTATTATAAACATCGGGTATATTTACAGACACACCTTTCAAGGCAACGTATGCTGAGACATTGGATTCATTTAATTCAACTGGTGCAAAAGGAATTGATTCCCCATCTTTTCCACCCATGCGAATTTTTAAACTATCGTTTTGAACTATTTTAAAGCGAAGGGTGTTTTCTTCAACAATGTACAAAGTTCCTGCATCGGCATTAGTGAAATTTCTTGCCTGATCAACAATCATTTCAAGGAGTGTGTTTAAATCATAAACACCGGATAGGGCACGTCCAATATCGGATAGTTTTTTTATTTGTTCAAAAAGGCGTTCAGCGTGGGCGGTTACTTCACCAACCACACTCTTAAGGAGCGTGTTGAGGTTTTCATCATTTGAAAATCGGAGAGTATCTGAAATCTCCGTTTTATTTGATGCACTTTCAATATCCATATATAAACTCAATTATCAAATAAAAATGCGGTGAAATCAATTGAAATGAATCATTTTTGATATAGATCGATAGTTTTATTGGGTAATCTTTTATATAACTGCTTTTTATCAAGAAAATAAAGGTTAAATATAGTCCTTAAGTAGTAATGGGGTGTCAGAAAGCCAGATTCGTTTTCCACAAACGTTAACAAATTTAGGTTCCTTGGCGTCAAATAATGTTAAATGTGATTCATAGAGATCGTCTGAAGTTGTTCTGCAATCGCCATAAGCTTCTTTCTCTTCATTAAAAATACCTTCTTCAAACTTCAAGATACCTTCTTTTGAACTTTTACCCTCAAAATAAGAGCGGAGCAGAGGGTCTCTCAAATTTTCAGGATTTTTTGCAGATTTTCTTAAAAGTAATTTTATGCCTCGAGATGATTGTGACTCAAACAGGCCAGCTCGAATACAAGTATGACTGGCTTTACCTTTCTCCACAGTCCATTTTTCAATGGCCTCTTTTGAATGACCCATTGCTCCATAAGTGGAAAGCTGATGCTTGATGATATAAAAGGTAGAGTAAGCAACAATATTTTCTACGTTAAGCTCTTCTTCCAGTTTTAATATGGGGTCAAATGAAAGCAAGTTAGATTGCTTAATAGATTCGGAAGTCGCCTCTGCAATAGGGACACCAACTTCGCCAAGAGCAGTGGCATAAAATAATGTTTCAAACCGCCCATTGTCAAACGCTTTGATTTTATTGAGAACGTCTGGATCATTTATGTCACCAAACAGAGTTTTGTCAGCTTCGTTAATAGTAAAGCCAGGTTCTTCTTTACCATACCAATTAGCTAAAATCTTAGAAGTATTCCCGAATTTTTTTCGAATGGCTTTGATAGCCGCACTTCCCATAACCCCTGTTCCACCTATGACCAGAAAATTGCTCATTGTTTCCCCAATTTAAGATTTGAAAAAAGTATTTAATGATAGGTCTAAACGTCAGGAGCCCCCGTAGTTTTCATCCCAGTCAGCGTAAGGGATTTGAGAGTTTTCATGGATCGCTTGAGATAAGTATGGGTCCGATTCAAGGAATTTTTGAATACGTTTTGTAAAACCTTGTGTTTCCTGAATTACTAAAGCTAAATTTATTTTTCTATCAATTCTTTTTGCAAGCTCTAAGTATATCTTGACAAAATGTTCGGCCGACTGGATGGTGGCATGAATTTTTTTGGCGTCTAAAACTCTATAGCGTTTTGCTACAGCAAACTTAGCAAACTCAAACCAAACGTTTATCTGTTCTTCATTTTTCCCAAGAATGATCAGTTCTTGTCTGAATTTTTCCTCTCCTTTTTCTGTTAGGTTTACTGTTACGTAATCTGATAATTCGTCAAAAGGTATTCCATCAATGGTGTCGCATAAAAATTCTAAATTAAAAATCATTGAATTGATCGACTTGTCTAAATTAATTCCTTCAACGGAGCTATTTTGAAGCTCTTTATTTTTTTGAAACAGACCCCAAACCCCATCATAGCTTGCTACCTCTTCTCTTGGAGTTTTTACAAGATCCAATTGTTTATGGCATAAAGATATTTCTGAGGGGCTTGCTAATAATGAAGTAACAGAAGTACATAAAATAAATAAAGTTAAATAAGCAATTGACTTCATATTTTCGTTTATTCACCGCTTATGTGTTTGGATGGTGACGATTCTCCTGATATATGAGAGCTCGCAGTGCCACTTAGGTGCAAATCTGATTTTGAATTTTGCGTATTTGGTGAATTTAGGACGGAGGTTGTTGGAGAATTTGAAGTCTTTTTATCCTCTTTATCTCCAGAGCAACTTAATAAGCTTAATAAACTCACTATAAAAATGAAAGATAGAAGTGCATTCATTAATTTATCCTCTCTAAATTATATTCGTTTGAATTTATACTTCAATATTTTTGAAGTCAATGGGAATCTCTTTTATCTAAATACAGGCATCTAAAGTTAGATTGATGTCTTACTCAGTTTTAAGATAATTTGGCTCTCCTTCTTTGTTATGGGCATTACAGATAACCGAGACTGCCTAACTAAAGCTATATCTTGAAGATCTTTATGAGCTTTAATTTCTTCTAGAGTAATAGGGCGTATAAGAGCTTTAATAGGTCTGAGGTTGACGACAACCCATCTCGGGTCATCAGTGGTTGGATCTGGATATGCCTCACGCGTTACTGTTGCAATACCTCTTATGTCTTTGCCTGTGATACTGTGGTAAAAGAAAACTAGGTCGTCTTTTGTCATAGCTTTTAAGTTATTGCGAGCCTGATAGTTCCGAACTCCATCCCAGTGGGTTTCCCCATCTGCAACAAAGTTATCCCAGCTATACTGGGAAGGCTCTTGCTTAACAAGCCAAAAATTCTTTTTATTTTTCATATTTAGAAGTATTTTATTAATTATTTACTTTAGTAATTTATAATGACTTGGATCTTATTTAATAAAACTATTGTCTATAAAGGTTTTAAACAAATTATTGAAAATTATCTCATTGACCACCACCAAATTAATAAATATAATAAACTCCTCCAATTTATTGAAAGTTTTACCCAAAATCATTTTTTAGAGGAAGTAATGATCCTCTCTAGGAGAGTTAAAGCCATGTACCGTAAAGAGATTAAAGTATTAGATTGTACCATTCGTGATGGGGGATTGATGAACAATCATCTATTCAGCGATGATCTGGTTCGTAGGGTTTTTCAAGCTGTTAATAAATCTGGAGTTGATTATATTGAACTAGGTTATAAGGCTGATGAGAATCAGTTTAAACGGGGTGAATATGGCCCTATGAAATTCTGTTCTGAACAAGACTTGGAAAACATTGTCGGGGATACGGAAAAAAATTGCAAGCTTTCTGTGATGGCTGATATTGGACGTTTTGATCCCAGTGCACTGATCCCAAAATCAGAAAGTCTTGTGGATATGATGAGAGTTGCTTCATATACTAAGGATATTGATAAGGCTATTAACCTTGTAAATACTCTTCATGCGAAAGGTTATGAAACGACTATTAATATTATGGCTGTGTCCCATGCTAGAGAACGTGAGTTGGATGAAGCTCTGGCGCAGGTAGAAAAAGAAAGTGCTGTTGATGTTGTTTATCTGGTCGACAGTTTCGGGGCTTTATATTCTGAACAAATTGCCTATCTTGCAAAAAAATATAAGGCCGCTCTTCCAACCAGAGAACTTGGTATCCATGCTCATAATAATCAACAATTGGCATTCGCCAATACTATTGAATCCATCATACAAAACATCAACTATTTGGATGGTACTATTTGGGGTATAGGGAGAGCTGCGGGAAACTGTCCTTTGGAGTTATTACTGGGTTTCTTGAAAAACCCAAAATTCAATATAAAACCAATTCTTGAAGTATTGGAAGGTGATTTTGTAGAGTTACGCGAAAGTGTTGAGTGGGGATACACAATCCCCTATATGATTACTGGTATTTTAGATTTGCACCCCCGTGCGGCAATGAAACTTAGAGGTTCGGAAAAGAAGGATGACTATCTGGGTTTCTATGAGAAACTCACTTCAGAAGCCAACGTTTAAGTCTTTCATGGCTGTTTTTGATTTAACTCTATTCGAGAAAGAACCTGTATTAGGAATCATCCGTGGCATTGAGGAAGATTCTCTTCCAGGTTTGTTGCATGCGGCATACTCAGGCGGGCTCCGTTTTTTGGAGATTACGCTCAATACACCTAGTGCACTTCTTTTAATAAAGAAAGCTGCTGAACTATTTCCGTCTATTTGCATAGGAGCTGGGACGGTTTTATCTGCCGAGGCTACCCAGCAGGCTATTAATTGTGGTGCACAGTTTATTGTTTCGCCAAACCTAAATAAACACGTTGCTGATGTTTGTATTAAGAACAACCGGGCCTATTTTCCTGGAGCTTTGACTCCTACAGAAATTGAAAATGCATGGAGTTTTGGAGCAACAATGGTAAAAGTTTTTCCTGCTTCTCAAATGGGTCCCGATTACATAAAACTTTTAAAGGGGCCATTTGACCATATTAAACTGATGGCCGTCGGCGGGATTAGTCCTAAAAATATTTCTGATTATTTTTCTGCAGGTGCATCTGCTGTTGCAATGGGAGGATCAATATTTTCATTAAAGCGTATGGCAGAGAAGGAGTTTTCTTTAATACAGAAAGAAATTGAGGAATTTATGTTTGCAGTAAACAAAGTTTATTCTAATATGGAAATGACTGATGTTGCTAAGCAATCCAACTAAGGGAGAAGACAAGTATGGCTTTTGATTTTATGAAAGATTTTATGATGTTTGAAGATGAAGAGCGTTTTGCTGGTCTTTGCGAACAGTTGGAGGATGTGATCCGTGAAATAGATGGAGGAGAAGGTAAGGTTTCTGAGCTTGAGGTCATGCAAGCACTTGATTACGTCGGATTTAATTTATTTAGAGATAACTGGGAAGAGTATAAAAAAATGGATATGATCAACCGAGATCAGTCGCTTTCTCCCCATGCTTCAGGCAAAGAAAAGAGATATTTACATTAGCTAGTTTGTTCATGTTTTCAAAAGTATTCTATTAGCAGCCCCACTTATAGTTTAAGCCTAACTTTATTGAGAATGGAAGCCCTGCTTAGCCCGCTTTTCATAGTCATCCTGAAGTTGATTTTCAACATGTTTGACATGCCCCACGAGCTTATGAATCTTGACATCTATCTCTTTCAAATGACCTGATAGCTCCTGCAAATCTTGGTCTGGAGTGTCTTTAAGGAATACTTCACAACGTTTGGCATGGTGAGATATATGCTCGACTAGATCATGAACTTGGGTGATGTTACTTTGCAGTTGAGAGGTCTCCTCTTTTAGCTGAGACGCACCCAACTCAGCTTTGATAACAAATGTATAAATTAGTGCAAAAACAAACGCCACAAAAAGTATTCCCTGTCCTATAAATGTTTCCCAAGTTGGATACATACCAAGCCAAGTAATACTAGGTAGAAAATTTGCTGCAGTCATGGAAACTTGCTCTCCCATTTGTAACTCATGGAGTCCTTTTCCCATAAAGGTGAAGGCCATGTAATACAAAAAGACACTCGTAAAACCAAAAAACCATTTAAGAGGAATTTTCATACCCAAAGTATTTACCAAATAAAACACCCCAGCCAAAACAAGACAACCTGCAAGAAAGCCTGGTATAACACCATCGCTAGCATCACCTGAATACAAATAAAGTGCTTTATAAAAAAGAACGGTTTCAAATCCTTCGCGGTAGACAGATATAAAAGCCACGGCTCCAAGGGCAAGAGTGTTTCCTTTGGAAAGAGCACCACGCATTTGCTTGTTAATGTATTCCTGCCACCGCTTATGATCTATTTTAGAAACAAGCCAATAGCTAACCGAAAATAATACTGCAACAGCAATGAGCATAATCCAACCCTCAAGAAGCTCCTGGCTGGCCATACTTAAGTTTAAGATTTCATGGACGATGTAGGCGGTTGCAAAGCTAGCTAGAATTCCAACCACTACACCAATATGAACAGATTTCACACGACTTTGATTACGGGATTTAACTAAAAATGCTATCAACGCCGCTATAATGAGGATAGCTTCGAAACCTTCACGAACGATGATAGAAAAGGATTGAAGGAACATCCCGGTAAACCCAACCTGACTTTTAAGCAGTTCCACTCCCTTTGCAAGTTTGAGATTGATTTCCTTGGAAAGTGACTCTACCTGTTCAAAAGGCGCATTACGTTTGATTTCCCCTCGATAACGACTAAAAGCTGACTCAAGACTCTTACCAAGATCTTTGTCCTTAGTGATAAGGTTGGTCTCAATTTTTTCATAGGCTAAGTAAGCATCAAAAGCCAATTCTGCGGCATCATCAACTTTATTTGCTTTATAGGTATTTAAGCTCTCTTCAAGTAGCCTCCTTACCTCTTCAACAACTTGGTCTGTTATATTCTTACTGGCATCACCTGATGACTCAATAGCAGCCAACTCAAGGTTTACTGGTGGGAGTTTTAAGTCTGCATTAGAAAAAGTTCTGAGATAATAAGTAACATCCCAAATCTCTTGATCGGAAAGTATTCCCGCCCAACTTATCATTGCTGTGTTAGCAATCCCAACAACAATTACTTCAAAATTATCATACGCATTAGTTTTTGCGTCTCCTGTTATTTTTGGGTTGGATAAAACTGCAGGAGAAGGGTCAAAGTGTATAGCAAGCGGGCCATCCCCGTCACCTTTCATTCCATGACAAACATAGCAGTTACGTTCGTATAACATCTTTCCATTTGCCAGAGACACAGGTGTTATTGGTGTTTTATAAATCCGAATATTGAAAGTTGCAAGTAGCTCAGAGTTAATACTGTTGACCTTTTTCCATATTTTCTGTGAATCCACCTTATCATTGACCATAGTCATCATGCTCGTAAGTTGACTTTTAATGCTCTTTTTTTTCTCTTTATCTGTAACTTGATCAGAGATTCTTTCAAATCTTTCAATAGCCTGTTCTAAAAATACCTTACTTTCTTCATATTCAGGTGGCACAACAATCTTTCCATCCACCACACCCTCTTCAAATTCCTTAGCAGCTATATTAAGCATCATGACTATCTTTCTAGTTTTATCAATCGTCTCCTGATTAGTCGCTTGCGCGATTTTTGGGATCCAGATAATCTGACTCAAAAATAAGATAGCTAATAAGGTAACTTTAAAACCAGTTTGCTGGGTTACTGCGGTTTTTGCGAAGGGCATGTTGGGTAAACCATTAAAATTGTTGATATTTGCAAGGGCGCATAGAAGTTTATGCTTTTAAAATAACAATGAGAACTATTATCAATAATGATGTAAGGCATTTACATTGTCAAGTTAGAAAAAATGACTAAATAAGGCGAAAATATATTTTTAGATAATTAAAATAGGAGTTAAACAACAAAGGATGCACAGATAAATATCATCAAATATAAAAAAATGAGAATCAGAAAAAACTAGAATGTTTTATATCGGTTTTCCCATTTTAAAATTAGCTCATGGAATCGTTTTACATGCAGTTTCTCTTCCATCATAAGGTCATAATACATTCTTCGCATTCCAATACTTGCATCCGAATCTTCTGGGGTTTTATCAATAAGAGTTTGGTAATAATTAACTGAGTTTTCCTCACTAATAATCCCTTTGCGTAAAACTTCCAATCGAGCTTTAACTGTTTCGGGGGTCTCATCATCATATTCCATATGAACCTCTAAATTTGATATTATTAAAAGGCAGTAAGATAATGAATTGAATCGATAGGTATTCTACTGATTATATGATGAACTTTTTTCTTTATTCTAACAGAGAACTATATGGAGTGTGCCATGTATAGAAAAATAACAATTTTTTTTCTGTTGATCCTTCTTACCGGTACTTCTAGTTGTTCCTTACATTCTGGTTCTACCTACGATCAAAATGAGATGGGTTCACCGGTATACTTTAATAAAGGCGTGATTATTTCTGTCAGGGATGTGGAAATAAAGGGAACAGAATCTGGTGCTGGGGCAGTTGCTGGAGCGACTGTCGGAGGGCTTGCTGGTTCTACTTTAGGCGACAACACAGCAACTCGCGCTCTAGGTGCTATAGGAGGCGCAGTAATTGGAGGAATAATGGGTCATGCCACTGAACACGTTATCACTAGTGATGATGCATCAGAATTCATCATCCAACCCGATGAAGGTGAGCCATACTCTATTGTGCAAGTTAATGATGAAGGACTTAAAGAGGGTGAAAGGATCTTAATTATGGACTCTGGAAAGGTGCGTATTGTTAGAGACCAAAGCAAATAATAAATACCAATTTTTCAACCACTGAATTTAAATAAATTTTAGGGCTTGTAACCAGGAGGTGCAGCAGCATGAATGAAGGGTTTAAAAAAGATTATTTTTTATTGACTCAACGTTTACAAGAAAACACCCGGCTAGGTGGGGTCATGGGTATTCTGCATTGGGATCAGGAGGTAATTATGCCAACTGGTGCTGCAGAGTCGAGAGCCGAACAGCTCGGTGCTCTGGCCGGTGTCTTGCACGAGAAAACTACTCACCCTGAAATGGGAAAATTGCTAGATCGTCTCTCGAAAATTGATAAAAATAAATTCACTGCTTTTGAGTGGTGTAATATTCTTGAGGCTCGGCGGGATTTTGACATGGCAACACGAATTCCAAAAACACTTGTAACAGAATTAGCCGAATTGTGTTCTCGAGCGCACCAAGTTTGGGTTAAAGCTCGTGCTGAAAACAAGTTTTCAGAATTTTCTCCAGTATTAAAACGCTTATTAGAATTAAAAGTGAAGTGGGCCGATTATATTAATCCTCAAATGGAGGCTTATGACGCCAATATTGATATTTATGAAAGAGGAACAACTCAGAAAGACATATCTCCTGTTTTTGATAAACTTAAAGCTGAGTTAATCCCACTCATAAGATCTATTAATGAATCAGAATACCAGCCTGATACTACTTTTTTATCCGGTCATTTCCCAATTGAAAAACAAGAAGCACTTGGACGAAAAATCAGCAAAGAGATGGGGTTTCAGTTTGACAAAGGCAGAATGGATGTTTCGGTTCATCCATTTTGTGGTGGCAGTCACCCTACAGATGTGCGCATTACCACTCGTTATCGATCAGATAATTTTGTTGAATCATTATATGCAGTTATTCATGAGACAGGGCATGGACTTTATGAACAGGGGCGTATGCAAGATGGACGTGACTTGCCGGTTTCTGAATCACTAACTATGGCTATTCATGAATCTCAATCGTTATTCTGGGAGCGAATGATTGCGCAAGGAAAAGCTTTTTGTGCACACTACCTGCCGTTGATGGCTGAAACATTTCCACAAAATTTCAACGATGTGACTCCCGAAAAGTTTTATGAAGCGGTTAATGTCAGTCAGCCCTCTCTAATTAGGGTGGAGGCTGATGAAGTGACTTACCCTCTACATGTTATTCTGCGCTATGAATTAGAAAAGGGTTTGTTTGCAGGGTCAATTCAAGTCGACAGTTTACCGGAGATGTGGAATGCTAAAATGGTAGAATATTTAGGAATTGAACCGCCCACAGATACACTTGGAGTTTTGCAGGATACACATTGGAGTGGAGGGGCTTTTGGTTATTTCCCTTCTTATACTTTAGGTGCAATTTATGCGGGCCAGTTTTACCAATCATTATTTGAAGTAAATTCTGATATGGAGAATCAAATTAAGAAAGGTAACTTCAAACATATAAGAAGTTGGCTAGGCTCACAGATTCATCAAAGAGGAAAGCTGTTGTCGGTTCCTGATTTGGTAAAGCAGGTCACGGGAGATGTATTAAACCCTGAGAGTTTTATTGATTATTTGAAAAATAAATATCGCCAAATTTATCGACTTAACTAAAAGGTTAATGATGAGCCTTGATAGTACAACTTATCCTCAAATGAAACGCAAACATCAATATTGTGATGTTTGTGGAACTCTTTTGCCCGCTCCGGGGTTTTTTTGCATCCTATGTGAACCTCCTGAGCCTCCAGAATCTAACCCTGAAAAGGGCTTAAATACATTTCAGACTTTTTTGCGCATTGCTTTATTAGTGTTGATTTTTATTGTGGTCGTGGCAGTCAAGCTAGAAATTAATCTGCAAGACCACTTTTCGCAGGAGGTAGTCAATGAAGTTCCTCTTAAAGTTGTTGAGGACGAAGACTTTAAAATAATTTTTCTGATCAAAGTAAAGTTGGCTAATTTGCGTGATAAGCCTAATTTAAAGACAAGCAAAATCATATCTACATTGACTCAGGGTACTCAAGTTGAAATTATTAATAAAACAGAGAAATGGTCAAAAATAAGGACAAAGCCTAAGAAAAATGAGAAGGCCATGGTCGGGTGGGTAGGTAGTAAACTTCTTGATTCTGAAATCAAATAATTTCTTTAGCCAACCAGTTTATTGCTAGCTTTAATAATTTCTATCTTGAACTCTTCATAAGTCTGGGTCACAGGAAACTGAGGAAACTCTTTCACAACATTATCCGGAGCCCTAAATAAAATTCCGGCACCTGCTTCTTTCAACATTCCTGTGTCATTGTAAGAATCACCAGCAGCGATGACTTTCAAGTTTAGTCCTTTCAATGCCTGCACTGCCTTAGTTTTTGCGTCAGGAATCCGCAAACAGTAGTTAGCTATTCGCCCATCTTCATTAACAATCAAGTCATGGCAAAACAGAGTAGGATAGTCTAGTTGTGCCATCAAAGGCCCAGCAAACTGATTAAAGGTGTCTGATAGAATAATTACTTGAAACTTACTTTCTAACCAAGATAAGAATTCTTTTGCACCGGGAAGCGGTACAATACCATCAATAACTTTTTCTATGTCTGCTAGTTTGAGATTGTTTTGATTAAGTATTTTGAGTCGCCCCTTCATGAGCTCATTATAATCAGGAATATCTCGTGTAGTGAGTTTCAGCTTCTCAATACCAGTTTTTTCAGCCAAAGCGATCCAGATTTCAGGAACCAGAACCCCTTCCAAATCCAAACAGGTTACTATCATATGCGTTGTATCCTTATATTTTTAAGGTTTTAATGTTAGTTAGGCTGAAACTTTTTCTTTGTCAAACCCAGAAGAAAGCGCCATTCTTCGTTTCTCATAAAATGAGAGAGTAAGGCATATACCAGCATTCCGATAGATATGCAAGCCGTCAAGACAAACAGTCGGATTAATAGAGGATCACTATTATAAAAAAAGTTTTCTCTCCCAAGGTAGGTAATGATTCCCATAGCTAAGGCGGCCAAAGCCATTTTAAGAGTCGATCGCAGTATTTTTCTTCCTCCCATCAGGCCAAGACGTTTCCTTAAATAGTATATTAATAGAGCGACATTAAATAAGGCAGCTATTGAAGTTGCCAGAGCCAAGCCTCCATGCTGCAAGGGGCCCATTAATAAAAGGTTTAAAACCGTATTTAAAATCATTGAATAAATACCAATTTTGGCTGGAGTTTTAGTATCTTGTAGTGAATAAAATGCGGGGGCGATAATTTTAATCCCTGAATAAGCGCAAAGACCAATAGAGTAATATAGTAAAGCAATCGCTGTGCCATCGGTGGTGGAAGCTAGAAATTCACCTCGTTCCCACAAGGTATTTATGATAGGTTCGCGTAAAATAATCAGTCCTACTGTAGCGGGTATGGTGATAAAAAGAATAAGGCGAATACTAAAGCCTAAAGTCTGAACCAATTCCTTTAAGTTACCCTTTGCGGCTTGGCCTGATAATGTAGGGAGAAGAGCCACACCTAAAGCTACCGCGAATATTCCCAAAGGCAATTGTACTAGTCGATTTCCATAATAAAGATATGAAATTGACCCGCCCGGGAGTAGAGAAGCAATAAGAGTATCAATCATAATATTTAATTCGTAAACAGCTATACCCAATATAACCGGGCCCATTAGGCGAGCAATTTTAAAAACTTCTTTCTGTTTAAAGTTAAGAGTTTTCTCAAAGGGCATTCCTTTTTTTAATACAGCAGGAAGCTGAATGAAGAGTTGCAGGGCACCTCCGACGACAACACCGATGGCTAGTCCCATAATTGGCTCATCCATTAAAGGGGAAATAAATAGAATGGATAAAATCATGCTGATATTTTGTGAAATGGGAGCGGCTGCTGGAAGAGCAAAAACTTTCATGGTATTTAAAATGCCCATACAGAATGCTGCAAGACCAATGAAAAAAAGATAAGGTGCCATACAGCGTGTCAGTTTAACTGTCAGCTCAAACTTTCCTGGTTCATCAATGAACCCTGGGGCAAAGACTGTTATTACCGCGGGTGAAAATATAAGGATTAGTAAGGATGCTGAAGATAAGACAAGGATCAGAATATTAAATAAATTTGCCGCTAATTTCCATGCGACAGGTTCTCCTTTTTTTGTCAAAGTTTCAGTGAATACAGGAATGAAGGCAGCAGTCATTGCCCCTTCAGCTAAAATTCGGCGCTGCATATTTGGGATTCTAAAAGCGACGAAAAAAGCATCTGCGGATGGAGAGGAACCGAATGCCATAGCAATTACCATATCGCGAAAAAACCCGAAAACTCTAGATACCAGAGTCATGCCACTCACAGTTCCCGCTGCTTTACTTAGCTTTTCATTGCTTTCCATTAAAGGTGTCGTATAGGTGGGAATTATCGAACAATTGAATCCTAACGAATTATAACAAATTACAGGTTAAACTCGTAAATCAATATGAATAGTACTTGATATGTTTTGGCTCCCTGACTCATTACGTGCTACAATTCAAATTTTATTATTTAGTAATATTTTTATGCCAAAAATTAAAGTCCGGACAGATAACCAAAAAGTTTACGAAAAAATTGTTGAGGCTTATGAAAAAACTGTCATTATTCAAAAACAGAAGCAGTTAACTTACGGTCGATGGGACTTTGTGGTTTTTGGTTCAACAGATAAAAATGAAACGGTTATTCGCGAGGGTTATGCCGAGCAAGCATCAATAAAGAGAGTTCCAATTTATATTGCCTCGCTAGCACAGCCAGGACTTACTAATGTCAATGGTATTGCCATTGAGGAGTTTATTAAGGAAGATATTCCCGAAAAGTATAAGGGATTAGAAATCATTCATGTTGATCCTCTTCGCCCACTAACTATTAATAGCAAGGACACTTTCCCTGGAACAAATAAAGCAACGGAACAAATCTGTCGAGACTATGAAAATCAGAATATTGCTGTTATTCACTCACCTCACGAATCGGACTGGATGATAGGGGTTATGAAGTATCTAAGTGAATGTGACAAGGCATTTCCTGATCCTGTTCAGGAATCTTTCTATCGTAATTCCCCAGCCCATAGTAAATTTTTATCTCTTGAGTCTCCTGGTCAATTGAATTAAGTCTCTCTGTTCATTCAATTGAAACTCTCTTTTTGAAAAACAATATAGCCCGAATTATCCATCCCCAAGTTTTTATATGTGCGTTGTCCGATACTGTTATTATTCATAACATACAATCGTATGGCCTTTACCTGTGGGTTACTTCGTGCAAGACTTTCGATATGTAAAAAGAGACTACGAAATACTCCTTGCTTACGGTAAGGCGCGAGGACGTAAACACTTTGTATCCACCAGATAACACCATTACGCCAGTCACTCCATTCATAAGTTATCATGGATTGACCCACAATATTTCCATCCATCATGGCAACAAAATAGTGACATTCCTTGCGTTTTAAAGCTTGCTTTACTCCCTCACGCAAAATATTTTTATTCAACTCTAATGCTTCAGTCTCTTGTGCCAGAGCCTGATTATTATTCACTAATATTGCTAGATCATTTAAATTTGCTTCACGGATATTTATAGGCATTTTCAAAGATCTTGAATGAAGCGTTGTGCATAAGAACGAATATTTTTACCATTTAGCACATGAAACCGTCTTACTTTTTCAATAGTCTGATTGGAAAACCTTTTAAGGGGGATGTGAATAATTTTTTTGCCGTATTTATTAGCCAGCCTTCGCCAGGATAGTCTTGGTGCGCATGGTGCAACAACGGTGACATGCTTTTCTTTGGAGTGAAAGAACGCTGCTTCAAGAAGCCTTTCTTCAAGCGTGTTTGAAAAACGAATGCGTGGATCCTGCCAAATATCTAAAATAGGGCGGGGGGGATAAATCATCATGCAACCGCCATATGTTGCTTGAGCGATACCAGGTCCAACCATATCATCCATATATTGAGTAGCAAAAAAACATAGAGTAGATTCTTCATTGTGTTCAGCGTACCAAGTTTGGCACCAATTATATTTGCTTGGTTCGGGGTTCACATCAAAAAGTAAAACAATAATTTCGACTTGGCCCCTTGAGGGAGGAATTTCTTTTACATAAACATCTCCTTCATGCCAATGACGCAGAGTATCTCTTACATCTATTCCATCTTTTACTGAGGAGGTAAATTTTTCAGTTCGAGCCAAATCTTGGCTCAATAAAAGCTTAGTTTGTTCACGCACATGAGTATTGAGATTTTCTATCTTCTCATCTTCAGGGGGCCATGAACATTGGCCATGGGGATCCCAGTCGTGTTGCCACTTCTCTTGTGACTTTATATCCGCCTCAGGTTTTAAGTTTAATGTTCGCCATTCAAAATTGGATTCAGATAAGCGATTTTTCATGCTAATCGGTGCGGTATCTTCTTCATTTGGTAAAGCCTGGTCTATTCCCAGAGATAGACTCTCCGGGTATATATGTGGAGAGTCAAATGGGTATTCTCTTGCTGCCTCTAAAACTGCTATAGCAAAAGGGTCTCCTCCGAATTGTTTGGCTGAATTTACCAGTGTATATAGATCAGGTAGAAGCCGATACTCCATCACTGTTAGATTGCGAATATATTGCAAAAGAATTTGAAAAGTTTGGGAAGTCAGATTGTGATATCGAACTTTATGTTTATCAATGAAAATTTTGCGGGCTCGCAAAAGAATTTCTTTAACTCCATCAACCGGAGCGTTATTGTCAGACCTTAGTTCTTGCCTTTTTTTTTCATACAAATAAGTTACGTAAGGTAATTCGGTGAGAGCAAAGAATAAGGTGTTTTTCTCCACACCATATAATGTTGGTAGTTCTTCAGATCTTTTGGGAGGAGTTATTTTTAATCGCTCATCATATGCTTCCTTAACCCAAGGCCAGTCCATAATTGAACATATGAAAATCACATTAGAATATTCCATCTCTAGTTGATGAAGTTGATAGGCCATCCAGCGTATTCGCTTTGTGTGTTGGCTTTTATCCTTTGGGCGCTTTTGAGTTAAAAGCAGAGTACTGATAAATTTCTCGTACGGTACCTTATTTAAGGCAAAACTATCGGGAAAATCGGAGCTTCTTTTTACATAATCTTCTGTACTCAAGTCTATAAAGTGACGAGATATACCTTCCTGCATTGCTATGCGCAAACCCATTATTAGTGGTTGGCTTGGATCGATGGGTACATAATTCATTCCACCATCTTTTTCAACCTGACAACTCAGTGAAATGGTCGGAAGAATTTTAATTCCGTCCTCAACTGTCTGCTGGAATTCCGGAGGAAGAGCAACTGCAAGGCAATCGCAGGGAAGCGATAAAAGTTGCTGGCTTATTTCCCTTGCAAAGCTTCCATTGCCATAGATTACAGGTAGAAATTGAATACGATCACTGAGCTTAAGGACTTGACTCATAGATTTAAACTCCTATTGATCACTGTCAGGATGCAAGGGACTATCATCATTAAAAAAGAAATCTCCTAAGCCCATTGGTAGTCTTTCTTCACCTAAAGCTCGTTGGTTTCGAGTGGCTAGTTCATCTAAGTCGAGGGCCTCTTCACCGAGAACTTTACTGATAGCCTCTTGCCATATAATGTCTTTAGCTATGGGGTTATCTTTTTCCTGGGCTATACGTTTTAACGCATATTGAAGGATATGAATTCCATCTCGTGGTGAAAAATCTAGGTTCAATTGATGAGATTTTTGCAGGAAGTCAGTAGTCATTATTAAAAGCTCTTCTTCTGAAAAAGGGAGGTGATATCGGAGTATAGCCAGTTCATCTTTATAACTAGGCATTGTCATTTGCAATGTAGGTTGCAAACGGGACAGAATATAATCAGGTATCTCGAAAGTAGACTCGTCATTATTCATAGTTACACAAGCTCTAAACTCACTATGGGCTTGAATTTGGATTCCTGCAATAATGGATTCTACGTAGCGGCGATGATCGAGAAGCGGGGCTAATGAGGCCCAACTTTTCTCATTCATGCGGTTTCCTTCATCAAGAATACATATTCCTCCTTCAATCATGGCGCATACCAGAGGAGATGCGTGGTAGGAAATTTTCCCTTGTTCAGATAGTACGGGAGTGATTAAAAGATCTTCAGGGCGAGTATCACTCGTACACTGAAATATATATAAGGGTTGCTTTCTTTGATATGCCGCAACCATAGCTAGTGTGGTTTTTCCTGTTCCAGGCATTCCTGTAATTCTTGGTGATAGAGGGAAGTCCTTTTCAGAAACTACCATCCAACAGGCTTGTATTTGCTTTAGAACTTCATCCTGGCCAATCCACTCTGGACAGGTTGAGTCAGGTTTTCCCAGGTGGAGAGTTACTCCATCCACAACTGTTGATTTTTTTGTTACCTTATTCAATGTATAGTCCTTCCGCGATTAAATTACTGAATGTTTAATTTTAGATGAAAATTGTTTTCGACTTATTGGAGCTTATTACTGACAAGCTTAATACCAGAATACTTAGGCTTTAGGATGACTGTCAAGCTGAGCCCATGAAATCGCTTATCTCTAGAGCTTTTATGCTCTATATTGTAATGCTATAATACAGTATTATTTATTGGTGGGTATTGAGTGAATGATTTGTTTCTA
>PAJA01000011.1 GCA_002705185.1 Nitrospina sp.
ATAAATGCTTTTGAGCCTTCAAATTTTCCATCGCCCTTGCCCCATAGAACCTGAACTCCTTTATTGCCATTACCCGCTAAGGCCACGGCAACATCGGTCTTTCCATCCTTATCGTAATCGCCAACCAAAACAGCAGTTGGCTGCCCCTTAACATTCATAGAATAAGGCTCTGAAAAAAAACCATTACCTTTTCCCAGTATCACAGCCACATTTGAAAAACGTAGGGTGACAACAAGATCAAGGTTTCCATCCTCATTAAAATCTCCTGATGCCATGTTAATCGGGATTTTACCTGGTTTAAGTAGCTGTGCTGTTTTCTGAAAACTTCCTAGTCGAGTATTCAGAAATACCTGGATAGTCTGATCGGCATAATTAAGTTCAGCTATATCCGTATAGCCATCTTTATTAAAATCGCCCGAAACAAGACAAATGGGATCTCTGCCCGTCTGATAAACAAGCTGGTCTCTGAAAGTTCCATCGCCGAGTCCCTTAAAAAATGAAAAGGAATGGTCTCCACTATTTACTACCACAAGGTCCGGAATTTTATCGCGGTTAAAATCATCGGTTATGAGAAAAGAAGGTTCTTTACCCGTATCCATAGAATAACTCAGGGCAAAAATGCGAGGCATTTTTTTGCTGGCTTTCTGCGGTGGAGGACAACCAAGCAGAGCAAAAATCATCAGGAGCGTAATTATCAAATAATATTTTTTCATAGCACTCTACGGGTAAAAAAGAAGCCTATCACAGGCAACTTAAGGAAACAATATTACATCGTCAGATCATTTGGTTTTAAAGGATGCCGCGCCTCTTGGAGTAACACAAAATATCCAACAATCTTTTTCTCTAACAGGGAAGTGGGTTAGCGATTTGAGAAGAAAGGGTTGTGGCGCTTTTCTTCGCCAACGGTTGTGGCAGGACCATGGCCAGGGAAAAGGCGCGTATGATCTGGCAAGGTTAAAAGCCTTTTAGTAATGGCCGAATACAATCCGGACCAGGAGGAGTTAGCCCGACCCATAGAGCCGGCGAAGATAGCATCACCAGAGAAAACAGAGTCATGGATTTTATAAGAAACTCCGCCAGCGGTGTGACCCGGTGTGGAAAGCACTTCTATATTTAAATTCCCCAGCTTTATAGTCTCTCCATCTTTAAGAAACCTAAAATCACGACTGCCTGAGGGGCGGGTTTCTTTTTCGTCAATCCATGCGGGGCAATTATAGGTTTTATCCAAGAGCTCAAGTCCACCAGCATGGTCAAAATGTGCGTGGGTTAAAAGAATTTTTTCTGGTTGAATATTAAGTTCGTTAGCTTTCTTAATTATAGCATCTGGATTTCCAGCCGTATCAATCAACGCAGAAGTTTGGGTAGCTCTACAAATTACTAAATAGCATTTAACAGCATAGGTTCCGACAAATAAATCCAGACAGACAGTATCAAAAGGCGCGGGGTCGGGTTCTATAGGTTTTGGAGCCCAAGTACCTTGGGCGACGGCTATTAACGATGGTGCATTTAGACCCAAAACCTCAGCAAGGTTTTTTAAAACACTCTCATCAGGAACAAATTCATAACGTTCCATCCGGGCAATGTCATCCAAGCTGATTCCAGAAGCACGAGCCATATCAGACTGAGTCCAGTTTTTTCCGTCTCTTGCCTTTTCCAGCAAATCTCCCAACTCATCTTCTAAAGCTCCTGACATACCACTCCTTTTTTTAGGCGCTCCATAATTTAAGTTTTTTTACCAGGCACTTCTATTAACTTTCTTCTTGTTCAACTCGCTTCAGCTTATGCCATTGAGTTTTTTTATTTTGAGAAATTAGCCCATCAGAGCAAAAAACATAAGCCATTCCCACCATGACTCCACCACCCACTATATTTCCAAGAGTCACAAATACCTGATTATGAAAGAAACCTGTAAGCGATACGTCTGGCCCATGCGGAAAGAATAAAGCCAAACTCATCAAAGACTGATTTGCAATACTGTGTTCATACCCGCTTCCTATAAAAGCAAACAAACACCAAAATATCATTATCAGTTTCGCAGTCTCATCCCCATTTCGGTTCGCAATCCACACCGCCAAACAAACTAGCCAGTTACACAAAATCCCTCTAAAAAAAGCTTCTCTCGCACCGAGAGCCATTTTCGCTCCTGCTACTTTAACTACCAAGGCTTGAGCTTCTGCAGAAAGGCTTCCTCCCTGCACCACCAACCACGCAAAAAACACAGAACCCAGAAGGTTGCCGATAAAGCAAAGTGCAAATAGTTTCAATATATCGTTAAAACCTACACGGCTTTTTAGTTTGCCAACGGCAAAAATCATATTATTGCCGGTAAACAGTTCTGAGCCTGAAAAAATAACCAAGCTCAAAGCTACACCAAAGCTAGCTCCCATAATCAGTTTCATGAAAGGCGCAAACTGTGTTTCTACGAGAGGCGCACCTACTGAGAAGATCAAAACAATCCCAAAGCCCAGGTAAGCCCCCGCCATAGCCGACATAGCTATATACCGAGAAGGGAAACGGTTCATATCATTAATTTTTTTTTCTGCCATACAAGAAAGTTTTTCGAGATCATTGTCAAACATTCTGAGCCTCCTTTCTATCAGTCAATTCCTAATAAGAAGTTTTTATTTCTTCCAATATATTATTTTGTATTCGCTTTTGAGTTTGCACTGGCATAGGCGACTCGCGTCTTCTGTAATATTTTTTTCCCTTAATGGGATGCATTTTTTCACGAGTATGATAGGGAACTACAAACTCGAGAACTTGTGCCAACTGATCACAAGGCACATCTTCCATAACTTTCACTGCTAATTTTGGATCAATCCCCGTTCTTCCGCCCATATAAATATCCACCGCTTCAATTACTTTATTGCCACGACGCATTTTCTTTCCTAGCAGTCCAATATCAGCCACCAGATGATTACCGCATCCGGCAGGACACCCAGACCAATGCATGTTAATCGGCATAGTATCAGGGAGTTTGCCTTCTAGTTGTTCGGCCACCTTTAGAGCCATCGATTTCGTTTCTATCGCTGCTAAATTGCAATAGTCGCTTCCCACACAACTGACCAAGCCTCGAAGAATACTCGAAGGATTGTAAGTGAACTCTTTAATCAACGACTCTTCCAACATATCGCCCAGTTTCTGGTCCGAAACATTTGGAATCACCAGAGAATTAGAATGAGAAAAGCGTATTTCCCCGTTTCCATATTTTTCTGCAAGCTGGGCTAGCCCTTTTAACTTTTCTGCCCGAATACGTCCAACAGGAATCTTCAATCCTACATAATTCATGAAGGCCTGCTTCTGACGGTAGGCTCCAATATGCTCCGATTTTTCATTTCCCCTCAAATCTACACCCGCAGGGGTCAGTGGCCTTCCTACTCTTTCTTCCAACGCCGAACGGAATTTTTTTTCTCCCCAGTCTTCTACTAGGAAAGCCAAACGATTTTTATTTCTCACATCGCGACTACCATGATCGCGATACAAAAGAATCAGCGCCGAACATACTTCTACGACATCTTCTGGACAAAGGAAAACATCTAGGGGAGTAGCAATACGATAACCACCTGAACCCAGCTTCCCTCCTAGCAAAATATTGAAACCATAAACCGATTTACCGCTTTTTTCTTGAACGGCTGGAACTAGTGCTAGGTCTTGGGTTTCGGCATGAACACAGTCATCCGGGCAACCGCTCAAGGTAATGTTAAATTTTCTTGGAAGATTAGAAAACTCCGGGTTACCGACAATATGTTCGTTTAACATCTTGACCAGTAAGTAAGAATCCACTTTTTCCTTAGGACTCAAACCTGACACCGGACAACCCATGATATTGCGTACATTGTCCATTCCAGTCTGAGAAGTTGTTAGACCTACCTCTTCTAACTGGTTAAATATATTTGGGATGTTTTCAATTTTTAAGTTACGTAATTGCACCTGCTGACGAGTGGTGATGTCGATCTCTCCATTGCCATAGGTTTGCGCAATATACCCAAGAACTCTAACCTGATAAGAAAAAGAAAATCCATTAGGAATCCTTACCCGCAACATAAAAAATCCCGGCGTTGGATTTCTGAGAAATAACCCATACCATTTTAGTCGTTGGATATTATCTTCACTGATAGACTCCCAACCTTCTTCAGCAAAACGTTGGAGTTCATTTTTGATTTCCAAACCATCTCGTTCAGCTTTGATCAATTCAATTTTATTCATGATTCCTCAATAGTAAGCTTTGAATATTAAAGTTAAGGAGGTTACAAGTTACATACCATTTAATAAAATAATCAATTAAACGTTAATTTTTAATAACTTACGTAACTATAAGGAAGGCTTTATCAGATAAAGAATTGCTCGAAAATCAATCACAGAGGAATAAATATGCTCAATAATTAGTCATTATTTTTTAATAAAAAAGCTATTTATTATGGCAACCTTAATATGGGAGTGTAGGGACGCAGAAGTTTTCTGGTCCACCATGAGTTATCTCGGTTCCGAATTTCAGAGTTTGTAAATTGGTATTCATATATAACGGCCTGAAGGTATCTTGGAGGGGTATCAGGAAAAGGATTGTTTTCTAGCAATGCTATAACCACAGGAGAACCTTGCAGAAGTCGAGTCATAAACTGGATCAGCCAAGGGTTCCTTTCATAGTTGCTGAGAGCTGCAAACCACATTTGCCAATCCAGTCGGGGTTGGTGCGGAGCAACAAATTTCGGTTTTTTCTCCACATTACCTGGCTTCCATTTGAACTCATAAGGAAACCAGTTTTCTCGATCATCACTTCCCAAAATAATGATTTCCGGTCTTGATGTGGTCATTACCGCGAACAAACCATAGGAGTTAAAAATATGAAAGGGACGTATAGCTTTAGAAATATACACATAAATTGATGGGTGGTTGGTTGTAAGAAGCGGAACCGCATAAAGCATTATGCAAACCCCTAATAATCCGACTTTTAATAAAGACTTTTTCTGTATAACAAAAACCGAAACTTTACTTTTCTCCCCTTTAGTTGATAGCCATCTCGAAAACACAGAGTCATCCAACAAAAGCAGACAAAGAGCAATGGTCAGCAAGTTAAAAAAACCATAATTGCCCGTCAGAATAATTAACACATCAAAAAAAACCAGAGCAGCACAACCAATATAACGAATGCGTCTAGGACCAAAAATCAGAAAAACCACCCCGAGTTGAATGACAAAAACACAAACTACTGAAAACTCCTGAAACCCTTGGGGCAATTGGTGTGTATACCACCCGACCCAGGTAGGAAGAGGCTGGGTTTCATAATGGTAATAGAGAGCTGTTAAATCTGCCCAAGTTGGATCCTGGCTTAAAAGTTTGACTACACCAGAAGAAAAAACAACACGAAATAACAGAAGTCGAAGAAGAAAGATAATAAACCATGACGGCGAACTCTCAGGTTCATTTATATTTCCACGCCAAGAGACTAGAAAAAGTGATAGAAAACCCGTTTCAAGAAGAAGCGTATCCCATTGAAAACCTAAAAAAGGTTGAGCCACATTGAAAATGGAAAGATAAAAAATCCACGCCATCAATAATGCCCAGCCCGTAAAGAAATTGACCATGACCATTAAAGAAGCCCCTGCGCCAAGGAGACAAACCGTATATAAAAATTCATTCCCGGCGTTGAGCCAGAAGAGTGTAGGCACTTGCCAGAAGCGTTGGGCGCCCCAATGCGTTTCAGCACCTTTTAAATAAAGCTCGGCCGGAAGAATACCGGCTTCCCCCACCAGTCCTTCGATTTGAATCCATAGAGAACCAAATGCCAGAATGTAAACCAACCCGAGTAGAAAAAGAAACACTCGTCGAGTTAGAAACCAGGTGGGAGTTTGCATAGAGCTTCCCCAAAACCAGCGGGTAACTGTACTGAAAATTTGTCGGTTTTCTGCAACTTGTCTGTAGCCCCATTCTGATACTGAGGCAAATCCCGGAACCTTCTCATAAGCTCTGAGCAACCACTTTCCATTTGGTGCATTAGCAAAGGTCTTAAAGACAGCTTGAGCCCCGGAACAAAAACTTCCATCAGAGGCAACGAAATAAACAGAGTTTTTAAACTGTTGAGATGAAATTTGTGGGTAGTTTTCAGCCACGCCCTGAGATGGCTTATAAATCACAGTATCTTGTGTAAATGGTTTCCAACGAGACACCCAAAAACGGCAAAATCCGCAATCATCATCATAAATCAAAACTGGTTTATTGTTTTTATCGGGCATGATTTTTCATAGGATATACTGTAGAATCTATTAAATTACCTGTTTTTGACTCTGTATTCATTATAACCCTATAAGGGAAACCATTTTTCTTGTTAAATAAGTGGTTCGGGCTTGCGTTCCGAGCCAAGCTGGGATAGTTTCTCTACTTTACCCATTACGAAAATCCAAAATATGGAATTATTAGAGGTGCCGTAAAAAGCACCCTTGATCGCTTAGGAAGGATTCAATGGCTGATTTTACACGTGAAGAAATTGAAGAAAAGTTAGAGGAATACGCAGAAATGCTTGCTTCCCGAGAAGAGGAAGACGAGTTCATAGATGAACCCGATGAGGATATTGAAGAAACCGCAGGGGAAGAAGAAGAAAATCCTACAGACGATAATGATGAAGCGACTGAAGTAGTTGCCGAATCGAGCAAAGAAGAAGCCCTTGAGGATGAAGAACCTGGCTTGGAAAATATTTTTGAAGGTAAAGATCTATCTGGACTAGATCTCTCGGGAATTAATTTCCATGGTATAAGTCTGGAAAAAACTAACCTAAAAAGCACTAACCTGTCTGACTCCACTCTCGCGGAATCAAATCTAAATCAAGCCAACCTTGATAAGGCTAACCTCAGCGACACGAACATGGAAAATATAAGTTGCCTTGAAGGGGTGATGACCGGCGCTAACATGGAAGCCACAAACCTTCAAGGCGCCAAATTGCTAGGAACCGATTTCAGCAAATCAAATCTAGAAAAAGCCAATTTCAGAAAATCTAAGGCCATGGAGAGCAAACTTGTTAAATGTAATCTTAACAATGCTGATTTTAGTAATTCAGACTTCTCACGAGCAAACCTGAAGGAAGCGAAGATTACCGAAAGTGACCTAAGCCGGGCTCGGTTTAATAATGCCATTTTTGAAAGAACCGATTTAACCGATTCTCGGTTAAGCATGGGAGTTTTTTTTGAGGCAAACTTTCAAACTGCAAATCTCAACCGCGCATTGATCAAAGGAGCAAAACTTGCTGGAGGAAACTTTACTAGTGCTAATCTCGTCCGAGCAGATATTACTGGAGCAGAGCTCACTGACGCCACATTTCATAGCGCAAACTTCAGCCGCGCCAAGTTAAACGGCGCGATACTAAGAAGATCCGACCTTAAAGATTCGGATTTATCCGAAGCAGACTTAAGTCTTGCTGATCTGACCGGCGCTAACCTAGTTGGAGCTAAATTGTCTGGCGCTAACTTAGACCGTATCAAATTAAATCAGGCCAAACTAAATGACGTACAATTAAGTGGAGCTCTTATGACCAAAGCCAAATTAACTCAAGTTGATTTGACCAAGGCAGATTTGAGTGGCGCCAACCTAACAGGAGCAGAGCTAAACCAGGCAACTCTTGAAGGGGCTGATTTGAGCCGGGCTAATCTGACAGAAGCCATTTTGACAAATACAAACCTGAAAAATGCTTTCCTAGTTGGTGCCAATTTGCAAAAAGCAGACCTAGAAGAGGTCATGCTGGAGAATGCGGATATGGCAGGAGTAAAACTTAGGAGTGCCAACCTAAAAAATGGAAACTTAAAGAAAGTAGATTTACGGCGAGCCGACTTAGAGCATGCTGACTTCACCAAGGCAAACCTAAGTTCTGCAAATTTCACAGGTGCTAAGATGAGTGAAAGCCTGTTCATAGACGCTAATCTTACAGAAGCCAAAATGGACTCGGCCGATACAACAGATGCTCAATTTCAGGGAGCAATTGGATTCAAAGCGTAGCTCTAATCAAAGAAAATTGAACCACTAGATACTTGAACAGGTCATCTTTTTCTAAAATATTGTATATAAAAATGACCTTGTGATTTTAGCAAAGCTTATATTAATATCATAAAGAATTACTCCCACTCCAGACTACAACCCCTCTATTTCTAATAGCATAAAATTTCCTGGTAGCTTCATAGCAAATAACACCCCAAATTTCTCTATCTTCTCAGTTTTTTAATTGGACGAGTAAAATTATTTATTTACTTGTGGCGGATACAACCACCTACCCTATCAACCATATAATTTTAATACTTTAATTATTTTCCCCTGTTTTTTTTGAGACTTCCTGATATATTCAGCATCTAATTATGTGAAATATACAAAGACTAAAAAAACTAATGAAACTGCTTACTTTTCACTATAATAGTTATCCTCGAATCAGAGCACGACCTCTCTCGCTTAAAGAGGTATTGCAGCTAAGAGACGGAATGAAATCCTCCACAACAGAGCCTTACCAGATTAAAAAAATAGCTAATGATAAAAAAATCCTGCTGGCCTTAAACTAAAGTTTTATTCCTTACATATCTATTAATAGAATAAATTAGGAAGTTTTAACTTATGGAAAAACTAGAGGCTGTACAGAAAGTATTGCGCTTCAGCCATCCCACGAGGGAATGGTGCGAAGGAGATCATGCTGTCTATTTTGACGACTTTGATGAACAGAATGTAAATGACTATAATCCAGGAGGATATGGAGATATTGCCGATGAGATTATAGAACGTGGGATCTCTGAAGACCTCCTTGAAGAAGATGAGATTGATTGACTCTTTAAGGTTGAATCAAAATATCAATAGACTAATTTGAGCATGTCTTCAAGAACTGCGAGTACTAAATAGCGTTATCCATAAAAAACTAAGCTATATCAAGGCTTAACTCAATATTACTTCACAAAAATACTTGGATTTAAAACATCGTATAAGCTATTCTTTAACGGTAACCCTTGAGTCATTTTCGCATTTTAAACTTCAGCCGCTGGCTCAGTAATCATCAGCTTAGAGGGTAGATTTAAAATTGACAGTTCATTACCTAAGTAATGACTTCTGCTAAGCAACTTTCAGGAGATAGCTAGTGAATTCACACTC
>PAJA01000012.1 GCA_002705185.1 Nitrospina sp.
CATCAAAAATATTCTTCCATCTAACCTTTTATCCGTTTCCTTTAAAACTCGATTTCTTACTGATTCTGAAAGGGATTCATTAGCATTTCCCATGTGATCTTTTCGTCTAAAATAAGCAATATTCCAATTTTGTGCAGACCAAAACCAAAACTTCTCAAATAATTTAGGAAGCTCATCCAAATCTAAAAACAACATAAATAAAGAGTAATCAAACTTTTTATTAATTGGGGCGTATCTAATATGAGAGATATTCCCTTCATATAGAAAGCTATTCATTAAAGAAACTTTCCAAAAGATTTACATACTGATAAAGCACTATTAAGACCATCTTCATGAAAACCGGAACCCCAGTAGGCACCACAAAAATGAATTCTATCTACTCCGTCAATTTCTGAATGTCTTTTTTGCGCCATAATAGAATCAGAAGTAAATACAGGGTGTTGGTATAAAATTCTTTTATAAACTTTCTTAGGGTCTATGTGCTCCTGCATATTAAGAGAAACACATATATTCTTGGGCATATTAAGGTTTTGTAGCATATTCATATAATATGTTACCGTTGTTTCTTCCTTTGGTTTATTTGGTTTGAAATAATTCCAACTTGCCCATGCGTTCTTACTTCTAGGTAGAACAGAACAATCGGAATGTAAATGTGCGATATTAGTTTGATAGGGGATTGCGCTTAATATTTGTGTTTCTAACTTACTTGGGCTTTGAATAATCTTCAAAGCTTGATCACTATGAGTTGCTATTACCACTCTATCGTATAGTTCTTTTTGATATTGATTGTAAGAAACCTCCACGCCTTCTTGTTGTCGTCTTATTTTATCGACTGGGGAGTTAATACGGATATTAGTTTTAAAAGAATTAATAAGTTTTAAAATATATTGTTTAGACCCTCCCTTGATAACTCGCCACTGAGGCCTATCATTTATATTCAGCATTCCATGGTTTTCAAAAAACTGAGCGAAGAATCTAAAATTGGCATTTTCAATTACTTTGGATTTAGCCGACCAAATTGCCGAAGCCATAGGAAGTGCATAATTGTTCTTCAGAGAACTGGAATACTTACCTCGGTTTAAAAACTCTCCGAAAGTATATTCTTTTTTCGAATCTCTTAGAAAAGACTTGGCATTACGATTGAACCTTAATATGTCTTTAACCATTAAAAGAAAAGATGGTTTTAGTAAATTTAATCGTTGCGCAAATAAGCCATTAAAGGAAGTTCCGTTATACTCTAATCCTGTTCTTTCGCACTTAACACTAAAGCTCATGTTAGTTGTTTGTGACGAGACATCTATTTGATTTAGTAATTTGTTAAAATTAGGATAAGTTCTATCGTTAAATACTATAAACCCAGTATCAATTTCATAATTTATACCATTTAAAGAAACCGGGATTGTTTGAACGTGACCCCCGATATAATCTTGAGCTTCATAAATATGAACTGTATGATCTTTGGATAATAAGTAGGCTACAGTTAAACCAGATATTCCGCTTCCAATAATAGCGATTTTCATTTGTGTCCATTAATTATTAAGTAACTAAAGATGTTCTTAAAATATTTTTAGGTACTTTTTTAAGGTCCCAAATAATTCCAAACAAAGATAAAACCTTTAAAACTGCATAAGTTATATCTATTTCCCACCAGTAAAATCCTTGATTAATTGAGCTGGGATAATGGTGATGATTGTTATGCCAACCTTCTCCTAAAGTTATTAAAGATATGAATAAATTATTCCTGCTATCGTCACCTGTTATATATCTTTTTGTGCCAAACCTATGAGCTATGGAATTAGTTGAACAGGTTCCATGAAACAAGAATACTGTGGAGATAATAAAACCCCATACAAATAATTGCGGGCCATTAGTCCCCCATTCTGGTTTATAAGTATTTAGAATATAGCCAATAAAAGTAACTCCCACCGCTAATAAAATTGGTACTAAAGTATCAAAACGATCTAATATTCTTAACTCTGGATATTTAATAAAGTCTCCAATTAATTCATTTTTAGTTCTAAAGTTTGATTTACCCATGAACCAAAACATGTGACTCTTCCAAAAACCAGCCTGTGAGGGCGAGTGGATATCCATTGCGGTATCTGAGTGTTTATGATGGTATCTGTGATAAGAAGACCACCATAGCGGTCCTCTTTGAACAGCAGATGCCCCTAGAACTGCAAAGAAAAATTGAATGAAACGAGAAGTTTTAAAAGAACGATGTGAGAAATATCGATGATAAAAGCCTGTGATTGCAAACATCCGAACTATATACAATATGAGTGCTACCATAATAGAAGGAACACTCCATCCAACAAAAAATACAGCTAAGCACCCTAAATGAAGTGCTACAAAAGGGATGCACCTTATCCAATCGATATTATCTTTACCTGAATCTTCTAATTTATTCTTTTCTATATTGTTATCAAACCATAGGCTCAATGAGTTAAGTCCTATTTTCATGCTATCTATGACTCCGAATATTTACACTCTTTTGATGAAATTGACATACACAAATATAACTTTAAAACTAATTAACCTTTGTAAATGTTGTGTTAATATTTTTTGCTTATATAAATATGAATTTACTCTGTCAGATTAACTGTTTAGATACAAAGCTATGGAGATTTTCTCTTCCTTGATTAAAGTTTTAATTTAAGTGAGGTATACCTTGTCTTAATATTTCCAAATACTTATTTATTTTTTTAAGGTGTTTTAATTGTATTTAACAAGAAAATATAGGGGATGATATTTAAGCTGGAAAGTTTAAGGTTAATTTATTTGGAAGGTTTCTTTTTTAATTAGAGGAAAGAAAATATTTAACCTAAACATTATAGAATGTAATTAAATGAGATAGATTTTATCCGTTAAACGTAACTATGTTCCTAAATGCGGTTTCGTAATAAGTCTATTCGGTGTATTAAGGGTCTCGGTAATCTGTTATCACTAATTTTCAGAGATTCTTCGACTTTGTTAAGCTGATGAATGGCAAGGTCTTTTTTACTCTGCGCGAAATAAGATTCCACTAAATCAAGCCGAATGTGTAATTCCTCTTTTCTATTTTCAAGATATTTAGCTATGTCTAATGCTTGATTTAGGCTGTCAGTGGTTTTTTGCCATTGCCCCAACTTCTGGTAGTTGAGTGCTATGCCTACCAACAGCTCAAGTTGTTTATCATGGTTTTCCAATTTACGATAACCTGATAGGGCTTTAAAGTAATACTCAATTGCTTTTTTTATATTCTTTTGTTGAACACAAACATATCCTAGGCCATTATAGGCACTGCTAATATAGTTAGGGAAGTTCTTATCCTCTGCCAATACCCGCTGTTCTTCATAAAACTTATTAGCCAAGATTATATTTCCCGATATAGCATAAGCATCTCCTAAGCTTGCAAGAAGATCACAAATCTCCTTGAAATCTCTGATATCTCGAGCTATTTTTAGTTCCTCTTGGAAATACTTAATGGACTTCAAAGTTTGACCTAGCCGAGCATAAACAAGAGCCAATGCAGATAAGGCCTTTTTTTCGGATAGAATATCTCCAACTACGCGCGCCTTTTGTAAAAAAACTTTCTCTGCATCTACAAGTTTACGTAACTCCATTCCGGTAAATGAAGTTAGATCTAACGCGCCCTCTTTTTTTCGGTGACCATCGAAATCAGCCAACCTTTGATAATTGATCTGCACTGAATGTGCTAGCTTTTTATTTACCTCGATTATAAATTCAAGCTCTGCTTCCAAATATTCAAGAAAAAATTCAATATCCTCTGCCCAAAAATGTGTTCGCAAGCTAAACGATTTGTACTCGACTAACTTTTTTAAAGAACCGGGTACGTTATTTCTTCCTGGTAGTTTGGAGCCATCAATCAATAGTGGGATGATTAAAATATCTCGATTTATTGCTAAAATAATTTCGGATCGTAATCGACTATTATCAATCAGGTTAAATGTAGAAACCGAGTATGAAACTGGTTTATTGTAAATGACAACAATTAAAACATCACATGTCTCTAAATTGGTAAGAGTTTCTTCTTTAGAAATTTTGCCTTCTGGAATAATACATTCACATTCTAGAAAAGATTTACAATGAAGTGAAACTCTATGAGCATAAGTGTTTGCATTGGTAGAGTTGGATGTGAAATAAAGTAGCGCCATTATAAATAACCTTCTGTGAATAAATAACAATAACTAGAATATTTTTGTTCTTAACTTTGGACTTGGAACCTGTATATCTAGAGAACTTTCAGACCAGGAACACTCGCTTGCTTTATTTTCTAGCCTCTTATGAAGTTCATTAATATTCATTCCCGATTCTTCATATTCTTCTAGTTCTGCTTTTGATAATTTTATAGAACTTCTTGAAGTTTTTTCTACAGATAATAATAGGTAATCATTTTTATCAAAATCACCATAGGACTCGCATCTGCGGATCAATTGCTTAATTGACTTTGCACATCTTGTTATGTTGTTTTTTGAAAACATTTAAGGTTATCTCTTTGTTAGGTTAATTGTAATTTATTAGACTGGGTTCTTATAGTGAGAGTTCTTATAATTTGATAAAGCAAGGTTATATCTTTTCCTTAAATAGAAAGAATAATCTCATTTAATTGGTTATTAAATGAATGCATTCTATTGTCTGCTAAAATTTGATTTAATATAGTATTAGTTATTACAAATAATTAGTATCCGTAATGAAACTATTTTTATGATGACTCTTCTTTTTAATGATCATATTATAAAAGCCTATTAATTAATCTATTATTAGTTTTCATAATTTAAAATAGGTAAATAAATTGGCTGAGAAAAAGAGTTATTTTCGTGCCTTAACTATTGGAGGATCTGACAGTAGTGGTGGCGCTGGAATTCAAGCAGATATAAAAACATTCTCAGCGCTTGGTTGCTATGGTATGTCAGCCATTACTGTATTAACCTCACAGAATACACAAGGAGTGTTTGGTATTCAGGAGATTTCACCCGAGTTTGTAGTAGAACAAATAACTTCTGTTTTGGGTGATATCGGGGTTGATGCTGTGAAGATAGGTATGTTGTTTAACACCCCTATTATAAAGAAGGTTGCAAAATGCATGCGTGAGAACAGAGGTTTTCCTGTGGTGCTTGACCCCGTGATGTTCGCTAAAAGTGGGGATCGTTTGTTGAAAAAAGATGCAATCGATACTATCAGAGATGAGTTATTCCCTCTAGCAACTTTGGTGACGCCAAATATTCCGGAAGCTTCTGCTTTACTTGGCCGACCTATTGAATCTCCTGAATCAATGCAAGAGGCGGCAGTAGAATTATGCGCACTTGGTCCTCAAGGAGTTGTAATTAAAGGAGGTAGTTTATTAAATCGTGCCAGTGATGACTGTATGTTTGTTAAAAATGGTCAATTGCAATGGCTCAAACAAGAAAGAATAGATACTCAAAATATTCATGGTACTGGTTGTACTTTTTCTTCTGCTATTACTGCGTTTCTGGCACAATCTTTTACTTTGGAAGACTCGGTTCTAGAGGCTAAAAAATACGTTTCCAAAGCCATTAAAGCAGGATCTAACAAGAAGCTGGGTTTAGGTAAAGGCCCTGTTATGCATTTCTATAAAACCTGGAAAAGTTAAGGGGAGAAATCGATGTCTTTTTCAAAGGTGGCCTGGCCCACAATAGAACCAATATATCAGTCAATTATAGAACACCCCTTCAATTTAGAACTGGCAAAAGGAACCTTAGCGAAAGAAAAATTCCAATTTTATATTAAACAAGACTCGCTCTATCTGGTAGATTTTGCTCGAGCACTTGCAGTAGCGGCTTCTCGAGCGTCTAGACCTGATGAACTGGTACTTTTAGTAGATTTTTCGAAAGGTGCAATAATTGCCGAACGAGAACTACATGAATTTTATTTTGATTTTTATAGGCTTAAGCTTGATGTAGAAAAAGCTCCGGGTTGTTTCACCTACACTCACTTTCTAATCTCTACCGCAACAAACTCAAGTTATGAAGAGTCTCTTGCGGCTCTATTGCCTTGTTTTTGGATTTATCAAAAGGTTGCGCAGCACGTCTACAAAACTACCATCAAGGATAATCCTTATCAAAAGTGGATAGATACGTACGCCGGTGAAAACTTTCAAGGTATAGTTCAGAGTGCAATCAAACTAACGGATCGAGTCGCGGAGGACTTGAATAAAAAGCAGATAAAAAAGATGTTAGAGACGTTTGTGCTTTCCACAAGATTAGAATGGATGTTTTGGGACTCAGCCTACAGAATGGAAACATGGCAACCAAACACATAAAAAATTAAGAAGGCCAAAAAACATATAATTCAGGGGCTACTGTGTTTGTTTACTTCAATTCTATGAATTTTTTAGTTTTTTAGTTGGATAAATAAAATTCCTCAAATTTAATAACACTCTAATTATCACGACTTAAATTCTGTCGCTTTCAATATAAAAGTTGGCGTAATTAAAGTGTTTAATAATTCTCGAATATTCACGTGCTCTAGATAGCTGATAAAAAGTTTATGAAATATATTCTTTATAAGCAGAGTATTTTATGTTGCCTCAATAAGAACAATATTATTCTTTGATTTATTTATAAATGCTTCTCTTGAAAGACCTTTAACTTCGTGTGCGATTATATTAACTCTAGCTGCCTTTAAGGCTTTATCTAATAAGGTTTTAGGAATAGCAACATGATGAGATTGTTTTTCTGGAATCGTAAGTTTGGCATGAGCATTAAACAATAACATTCCTACCACTTCATTGTGGTTGTTGAATAATGGGCTGCCACTATGAACCGGACCTATTAGCAAATTTAATTCTATTAATTCTGAGATATTGCTGGCGGATCCTTCCAATAGGTTATGTTTATCTTCCATTGTGTTGGTCCAGGGGTAACCTAGTGTAAAAACCGACTCAGTTCTACGCCCTATACCTTCTCGGCTTAATACTAGAGGTTCGCGTTTTACTTTTGGAGATTCTTGCAGTTCCAAGATTGCAATATTTTGGGTGGAATCATGGAATACTATATCAGCTGCAATATCGTCTTCGTTAGGAAACTTTACCTTTATTATTTCAGCTTCTTTGACTAGGTTATAGTAGGTAAAAACATGTAATTCCTGACCAATTAGGAACCCTGAACCAAGACGAGTCGAAGAAGTATTAAGGGTTAAGAAAATCAATAAAAATCCAAGAAGAATGAACGAACCAAGTATCTTAATCATTTAAAAATAATTATTAAATCAGATGCCATAATTTTATAAAGTAAAAATAGAAATAATCTGGTTTTTTATGAAGTGTTAAATTAAGTCAAAACCGCAGCAAATACTTTGACATGAATTTGGTTGGAATATGATTTTTATGGAAAAAAGTTTTAATTCTCAAATTGAGGTTTAAGAGCTAACATTTTTATTTTTTGCATTATCTTAATAAGTAATAAAAAAAATCATAATATTACTTGATCAATTATAGATACTGAGTCTATCTCATCTTAATATTCATTTATAAATAGGCCGTAATTAATTTTTTAAAATAAATAATATTAATATAAATAAATTTTCATATAACAATGCAATTATTTTTTATTTTGAAGCATACGTAATCTAAGTCCGGCTTTAGCCACTCCAGCATAATCATTGCGATCAGTAAAAGATTGGATTGCTCTTTTGGTGAAAATAATAGCTGTTTTATTGTCATTAGATTTATGTGAAACCCAGGCAATATTCATTTCCATTTGGGGTACATCCTTATGGCTGCGGTTTAATTGTATACCTTCTTTATAAGCATTTAAGGCTTCTGGATACCTATTTGTATTCCCATAAGCATTACCTAGAGCTAAGTAAGCTGGTACTAGATTAGGGTTTTTCACCAGAGCCTTCTTAAATAACTCTATAGCTTCTTCATGAACTCCGAGGTTTCCTTTTTTAATACCAAGTTCTAGATAGTCTTCAGCACTCCTTATTTTTTTTAAATTAGACGTCTCCCAGACAATTGTGCCCAAGAAAACAAGAAAAATAATAAAGAATATGATTCGTTTATACATAATTGCTGTTGTCTTAAATATTAAAATATTGAATTATTATTCATTATAAGTATAGACTAAATGTCAATTGCAAAAATATTGAATGAATAGTATTAATTCTTTCATTTCTGTCACTTTGTAAGTTCTAAATACTAATAGTACCTTAATTATTGACTTATTATTTGTTAATATATTTTATCAAAATTAGATAGGTATATTTTTTTCTTAGACCTCAGTAATTACTAAAAATATGAGTAAAAATAGGTTAAATACAAACGAATTATAGCTATTTTTAAAACGGCCAAACTATGAATAAGATATATCAAGTGACTTTATTTGTTGGTACTAGTATTCTTCTGTTTTCATGTTCTGGAAAAATTCCTTTAACTATAGGTCAGTTTGCAAGTTGTCCTGACAAGCCTAATTGTGTCGCTTCTAAAAATAGTGATGTTGAGCATTCTATAGAGCCTATTTATTATAAAGGTGCATTTGAAAATGCTAAGAACGATTTGCTTTTAACTATCAAAAGGTTTAGTTCTGCTAAAATTAAGAAAGAACTAAATCAATTTGTTCATGTAGAATTTACCTCAAATATCTTTAGATTTATTGATGATGTAGAGTTTTATTTTACAGATCCAGGAGTAATTCACTTTCGATCAGCATCTCGTATTGGTCATAGTGATCTGGGTGTAAACCGAAGCCGGATGAAAAGAATTCAAATGACCTTTAATGAAATAAATAATATCCGAGAAAAGAAAGGCTCTGACTAGTTTAAAGTTCTACCTAGTAATAAAACGATCTCTTCAATTAGAAAATAAAAAGTTGTCCGGATAGGTACTCTTCGAAAGCTATTTGTATATTTATAATAGGTGAATATTGTTAAATAGACACATAACTATTATTTTAATCTGCATATTTAGTAACCTATTGAATGCTAGTATTTTGTTTGGGCGAGAAGATTACTGTTCTGAAGTAAAATATTCTATTAACCAAATTGCTAGTCGATTATTTGATTTAATTGATTCCGTAGAAATTTGTTCTGTTCCTGCAGAGAGTTTTCGAGACAAAGTCTTTAGTAATTTAAAATATCGAAGTAGTAGACTTAAAAAATGTGTCAGGATGGTGCAATCAGGAAACTTTGGGTTTGACTGTTCCCGTGAACTAAGAAAAACTTTAAGATCTCAGGGTGGTGATAACTGTGGAAGTGAATTGGAGAATATGAATGTTGGGTTTAAGTACTTTTTGGAGTTATCCTTAAAATACAAAACCTGCCTTGCAAAGTGAAGCCTTTTGATTTGCATTTATAAATCAAAGATAATGCCTTTCAGATATTAACTTAACCATAATGGTTTAACCTCAAATTCACAAATACTAGTAAAATCCTTGATCGTAATTTAACCTTTTTTCTTCTAA
>PAJA01000013.1 GCA_002705185.1 Nitrospina sp.
ATTCCAACCACCAGAGGGAGAGGTTCTTCCTCCAAGTGGTTATACACCTCAGGATGCAGGCTATGAAGCACCTACTATGTCAGGGGAGGTTGAAATAAGTCCAAGTAGTGAACGGCTTTCTTTTCTAGATCCGTTCCCAAAACAGGATCCTGTTAAGGATTATCAAGATCTGCCTGTCTTGTTTAAGGCGAGTGGAAAATGTACTACTGACCATATCTCTCAGGCAGGCCCATGGCTCAAGTTTCGTGGGCATCTGGACAATATCAGTAATAATATGTTCCTTGGGGCAACCAATGCTTTTCACTCTGAGACTGGGCATGGAAATAATCCAGTAACAGGAGAGGAGAATCAAGAACTCAATAAGATTGCCCGTAACCTCAAAGACTCCGGATTAGGATGGGTAGCCTTTGCCGGAGAAAATGTAGGTGAAGGCTCAAGCCGTGAGCATGCAGCTATGGAACCAAGGCATATGGGGTGTATGGCATTTGTTGCGAACTCATACGCCCGTATATTTGAAGCCAACCTTAAAAAGCAGGCTGTACTGCCTTTCACTTTTTCAGATAAATCAGACTATGAAAAAATTCAGGCTAAAGACCGGGTCTCCTGTGAAGGTCTTGATCAACTGGCACCGGGCAAACCGGTAACCCTGAGCATCAAGCATGAGGACGGGTCCAACGATTCCATTCAGGTGAACCACACTCTCAATGATAAAGAGATTAATTGGTTTAAACATGGGTCCTGTCTCAATTTTGTAGGATCGCAAAAGTAGTTTAATCTTTAGCAAACACAAAACCCCCTGACGGTTGAATCGCCAGGGGGTTTTTAAATATATTATGAACTCTTTTCGAGACTTCTAATATCAACTTATAGACTGCAAATAAATCCATCCTTTCTTTTTACCACTACGCCAAGTGATGTGAACCCAGATTCCTTTACGTTTGTATATCTTTACTCGAGTTCCCTGTTTAAGATAGTTGCAGATTTCACCTTTGGGTTTCAGATGAACGGTATGCGATTTATCTAGTAATAATTCTTCCAAAATAAATTTTTATTTAGACTCAGTTTGAAAACCAGGCTTGATATGTAGTATTTTATTCTTTTTAAATTTTCCTTTTCTCACAATCTTCAATAACTCCCCGGGTTTAGGTTGGCTTGATTCCCTTCTCCCATTCAACACAGATATATCCAGATCTTTACGTTTATCTCCTAATTCATTTAAAGCGATGCTCTGGAATGTGTCCCCTTTTTGAACTTCATAGATATCGATATATTTAGCCTCGTGACGTTTTTTATCGTCACTGTGTTTTTGTCCTTTATATTTCAAGCCACGAATCTTATTCAAATATCGATCCCGGAAGTTGTTATCACCTGCCGATCCATTATTCATCCTCTCTGCTAAGAGACCAGCCTTAACAATTCGATCACGGGTATCTGGGTGGCTAGCTTGAAAAGAATGATAAGATTGACCAGACATAATCTCTTTACGTCTAAGACTTTTCAAAAACCCAGACATCCCAAAAGGACTATAACCGGCTTCCTTACTATTAAGTATTCCTTGTTCATCAGACTCAATTTCCGCTTCCCGACCATATCCCATATTTATTTGCTGAAACATAGCTGTACTAACAGTAAGCCATTCACGTGCATTCTTAGGACTTGCAATCGCCCCGCCGACAGCTAATGCCTGAGCACCTATACTGCGTACCATCTGTTTAGCTCCATGATGAAAGATAATATGTCCGATTTCATGACCTAAAACCCCCGCAAGTTCCGACTCACTATTCACCAAAGACATCAGGCCAAGCGTCACATAAACATAACCTCCGGGCAAAGCAAATGCATTTATGTCCGAGCTATCTACAATTCTAAAATAATAATTTGGAAATATCTTGTCTGAAAGCTGAGAAACAAGTTTTTGACCGATCTTATTGACGTATAGTTGGAGTTCCTTATCTTGATAGATTCCATATCTATTGGTAATCATCACATCAGCCCCTTTTCCCATAGAAATTTCTTTTTCTTCTGAAATGAATGGTACAGAGTGAACTTCAATAGGATGAAATAAAATAAGGAACGATAAAAGAAACTGCAAAATAAATATAAACTTTTTATCTATTTCTAACATAAAAGCAGCGGAGAAAATTCTCATATTAATATAGATTTTAACAACCGAAACTTTTTACTCTTACCCAAATGTTCTTGATTATTGATAATATCAAGGACAATGGGTCGAGACACGTTCAAGCAGAAAGCTTTTTGATCCGACTTTCGATTCTTTCCAACTGAGGATTTTCCGAAAACTTAATCTGCATTTCTCTTAAAATCAGCAAAGCGTTAGACACATCATTGTTCAACTCATGGCATTTTGAAAGACTCCAATATACTTCAAACAATGGAAATCCTGTATTGGCATCGATGACCAATTTGAATATTTCAATCGCTCTTTTATAATCGGCTCTAGACTCATAGCTATAAGCCAATCCAACCTGTGCCATTTGGTAATTTATTCCCTTGGGGAGTGAGTTGTTCATAATGGTCGAATAAATTACTTCAGCTTTTTCATATTCCTGTTTCTGAAAATGACTATCAGCCAATAATAATGATGCTCGTTCTTTCTGCAGCCCATCACCCATTTTTGCCAAAATAGATTCTGCATCAGAGGCAAAATTATCATTATTATCAAAAACCTTTGCTATTTCAAAATAGAAGGCCTCATCTCTTAGTGTCCGCGTTTCCTGATAGTATTTAAAACCAAAAAAAGAAGAACCTGCTAAAAAGATCGCTACTAAAACAGTTATAGCAGTTGAACGATTATTCATAAAGAAAAGCATAGTTTTTTCAGAAGTAGATAAAAACTGATCGGGTTCCTTAAATAAATCTTTTCGACTGACTTTTAGACGTTTGGCCATATAGGTAAACCTTAAAAAAATAAAAATGATTAGAAATTACGTTTGTGTTGTCTTGTAGGAAGCTGATTTATTTAATCATAAAGGCAAACACCAAACAAGCCATTTCTCTAAGCAATGCAAAGTTGAATTCGCTATAATGATTTTCTTATTTAATAGGTTTATATATGCACAAACAAATCTCAATCATTGGTGCAGGAAGTTGGGGAACGGCATTAGCGATCCATTTAGCTGATAATTTCAGCCAAATATCTCTATGGGTTTATGAAAAGCAATTATGCGAATCTATGACCTGCACTCGGGAAAACCCATGGTTCTTACCCGGACATCATTTACCGGATAATATCCACCCAATCTCGTCTTTACAAGATGCTGTCAAAGGTCAACCTATAATCCTACTCGTAGTTCCTACGCACGCAATAAGGCAAACTCTTTTCAAAATCAAACCTTATATTTCCAAAGATTGCCTTGTTATCAATGCTAGCAAAGGAATAGAGAATGATACACTTCTTACCGGTCACCAGATCATTCAAGAAATATTGGATATCAGTGCAGCTACTATTTCCGGCCCCACTTTTGCAATGGAAGTCGCCAAAGGTGTCCCCTCAGCACTATTGGCCTCGGCAAAAAACCTTGATACTGCAATTGAGGTTCAGAAAATTTTTACTAACGAAAATATGAAAGTATTCGCAAGCAACGATTTAGTAGGAGTCGAGATTGGTGGAGCATTAAAAAATGTAATTGCTATCGCCACAGGAATTTCTGATGGGCTCGGTTTGGGATTTAACACCCGGGCTGCTCTGATTACCCGCGGACTTGTTGAAATTAGTCGCATTGGAACCAGACTGGGAGCAAAGCCAGAAACATTTTATGGAATGACTGGTCTGGGAGATTTAGTGCTTACTTGCACTGGGGAGTTAAGTCGCAATCGCCAGCTAGGAATTCAGTTGGGAAAAGGAAAAAATCTAAAAGAAATTACTGAAAACATGAAAATGGTTGCCGAAGGTGTTTTAACAGTAAAGTCGGCTTATTCTTTGATCAAAAAGTTTAATATCCAAGCAGCAATCATGGAAGAGACATACCTTGTTTTACATGAGAACAAGGTACCTGTTCAAGCATTAGATGATTTAATGAAGGTTGAAATATCAACAGAATTTGCCGGAATTAAAGGTTTGGAATGAATATCTCTGATTTAGAAAAATTATTGACTAATCTCCACAATCAGAAGATGACACCTAAGCAAGCTATGAAAAGGCTTGCAACCCTTCCCTTTGAGAATTTGGACTTCGCAAAAATCGATCATCATCGTGGGTTGCGAAATGGGATGCCTGAAGTTATTTATTGTCAGGGCAAAACTGTACTGCAAATCAAAAAAATTGTTAAGAGCATGTTTCGCGCTGGCCATTCTATTTTGGCTACTAGATTACCTAAGGAAACATTTCTTAAATTAAAACCTTCTCTTCCAAAAATTTTCGAATACAACGAAACAGCAAAAACATTAGTCATTGAAAAAAATAAGCAACAAAAAAGAAATGGACTTATTACTATCATCACCGCTGGAACATCAGATATTCCAATCGCCGAAGAAGCTTTTGTCACTGCTCGTACACTGGGAAGTGAGACAGAAACAATTTATGATGTTGGTGTCGCCGGTATTCATCGTCTATTCAATAACCTTGAACAAATTCGCAAGGCTAGGGTTGTTATTGTTGTGGCAGGAATGGAGGGAGCTTTGGCAAGCGTGGTTGGTGGCTTAGTAGATAAACCGATCATCGCAGTGCCTACCAGTATTGGTTATGGAGCATCTTTTAGTGGTATTTCTGCTCTTCTTACTATGCTAAATAGTTGCACAACAGGAGTAGCAGTCGTAAATATAGATAATGGGTTTGGAGCCGGGTGTATAGCTCACCGCATCAACTCTTTACAGGAACCGTCTGAATAAGACGACTAAGTCCCTCATCAGGACTTATCACTGGTTCATATCCAAAATCATTTCTAGCACGAGTAATATTAAAATAATGTGACGTAGCCAGCTGAGATGCCATAAATCTTGTCATCGGCGGTTCTACTTTGATTCTACAAAAACTATATACGCCTTCCAAAAAATGACCCACTTTTGATGCTGTTTTATATGAAATACTACGACTGACTGGTGGCCGGCCTGTTTTTATCAATAATTCATCAATCCAGTCCCACAACTTTACAGGTTCACCATCGCTAACAAAGTAAACCTTGCCGGCCAAAGGTTTTCCGATCCCCAGGGCATCACAAGCTTTAAGATGTGCAGATACTGCATTGTCGATATAAATTATATCTACTTTGTTTTCTCCTCGCCCCACACGTATCAACCTTCCACTATCTGATTTTGCTAAAATTCGAGGAACTAAATGTGGATCCCCCGGTCCCCATATAAGATGCGGCCTAATTGAAACAGTGGCTAAATTCTCACCATTAGCTTCTATCACAAGCTTTTCAGCAATAGCCTTGCTGCGAGAGTACTCACACATGAAGTTCTCTGGATATGGAATGGTTTCATCAACTCCTTCAAGGTTCACCCCCCCATAGATAACGCTGGGAGAACTGGTAAACACTAACTTTTTTACACCACCAAGTAGGCATGCTTTTATAACATTACGAGTTCCATTAACATTTATTGTGTGGAAATCCTCTTTCCTACCCCAAATGCCAGGAAAAGCGGCCGTATGAAAAACTGTATCGACATCAGCAAATACTCTAACCAGAAAATCAAAATCTCGTATATCACCCTGAAATGATTTAATATTCTTAGGTAGGTGTGAATAGTGATGCCGACCCAAAACAGATACATCATAGTTTTTTTCATGAAGGCGTTTGGCAATTCCGCTACCAAGAAATCCACCTCCGCCTGTAATCAGAACTCGCATATTATGTTTGCTTATTCTATCGAAAGGCTGGCCTTTGCATCTAATTCCTTAAATAAGGACGATGAGCTTGGATCCCGAACAAACTTGTAATAACCGGCACAAGCAATCATCGCTGCATTATCAGTACAAAATATAGGATCTGGAAAAAAAGATTCAAAGCCCCAGCATTGAGCTTCTTTTTTTACCGCTTCGCGTAAGGCACCATTTGAAGCTACCCCACCGGTAACGACGATTCTAGATAACTTCTCTCTTTTACAGGCCATGATAAGCTTAGCCACAAGTACCTCAAGAACAGCATCCTGAAAGCCTGCCGATATATCCTCATCTGTCACAGTTATGGTACTGTCCTGTTGCCTGTGATTTAAAAAAGTACGCACCGAAGTTTTCAGTCCGCTGAAACTAAAATCAAGAGAACCTTTTTCTAAATGAGCCCTCGGAAATTTATGAGAATTACCATTTCCATTGCGGGCCAATTTTTCAATAGCCGGTCCACCAGGGTAAGGCAGTCCAAGCATTTTTCCAACTTTGTCAAAAGACTCTCCAGCGGCATCATCACGAGTCCTGCCTAACAACTTATACTGTCCAAAACCTGAAACCCTGTATAGTTCTGTATGACCACCGGAAACAACCAGTGCAATGAAGGGAAACTTTACTTTTTTTTGCAAATAAATCGCAAGAATATGGCCTTCTAAATGATTCACTCCAATCATAGGTTTTCTTAGACCGTATGAAAGACCTTTTGCGGTGTTCAGACCTACTAACAATGAGCCTATCAATCCAGGCCCCATTGTAACGGCAATAAGATCAATATCTCGTAATTGCAAGTCAGCCTTTTGTAAGGATTCTTTAATAACCCTATGTACTCTTTCGTTATGAGATCTACCGGCTAGTTCGGGAACAATTCCTCCATATTCAGAATGAATATCTATCTGATCGTTAATTATGTTGGATAAAAGAGTATCCCCATCTTTTAAGATAGCGGCAGCAGTTTCATCGCAGGATGTTTCTAGGCCGAGGACAAGCATAGGCTGGCTAATATTCTAAAAAATATAATCGTTGATAATAAAAAAACTAATCTAGTTCATACTAATTTGGCTATCAGAGCTTGGTGTGGTTATCTTTAGATTTTTAAACATTTTTTTCATAACCTCCCAACCTGAAAGAAGAGAAACAGCCTGTTGGAGTTGGTTATCCTTTAAAAGATCTTTATTATTAACAACTTCTGCAGTTTCTTTATCTGTATTATTATTTTCAGTTTTGCTATTCTGCTCGACACCACCAATACTAGTCTTACCTTTAAGGTGTTTCTTTAAATCTTTTTCACGTAAAAATCTTCGCAGTCTGGTTTTTTCTTTTGATTCTTCTTGCTTACCATCTTCTTTTTTCAACTCATCAACTAGTGTTCTTTCAATAATGATATCTGGTTGAATTCCATTTTCCTGAATTACTCTACCACTGGGGGTATAGTAACGAGCAGTAGTTAGTCTAAGTGCAGAACCATCACTAAGCGGCATAATAGTTTGAACAGATCCTTTCCCGAAAGTTTGCGTACCCAGAATAACGGCTCGATTTAAATCCTGCAAAGCACCTGCAACAATTTCGGAAGCACTTGCACTTCCTCCATTGACTATAATGATCAGAGGATAAGAAACTCCAGCAACCTTATCATGGCTGGTAAAACGCATATTTTGATCCTCTGAACGGCCCTTGGTATATACAATTAGGTTTTCTCTATTCAAAAAACGATCCGTTACTTCAACAGCCTGATTTAACAAACCGCCTGGATTGTTCCTGAGGTCAAGAATAAGTTTAGTTATACCTTCTTGACCAAGCTCTTCTAGAGCTTTATCCAGATCCACACTAGTATTTTTTGAAAAACTACGGATCTTGATATAGCCAATATCTTTCTTATATAATTTTTTTACAACACTTCTTACCTTGATTATATCTCTGACAATAGTAAACTTTTTAGGTACCTTGAAAGATTCCCTAAATATTGTTATATCTACAGGTTCTCCTGTTTCCCCCCTTAGCAGAGATACAGCATCCTGAAGTGTCATATCAAGCGTAGATTCATCTTCTATTTTGATAATTTTATCGCCGGGTTTAACTCCTACTTTAAAAGCAGGAGTTCCTTCAATTGGAGAAACAACTGTTAATACACCATCGCGTATACTGATTTCAATTCCTAATCCACCAAATTTTCCAGTTGTCTGCACCTGCATTTCCTTATAGGAAACAGGAGGTAAATAGCTGGTATGTGGATCAAGCGCTTTAACCATTCCTTTGATAGCTCCATCCACCATAGTGTCGCTTGCTAGAGGCTCGACATAATTAGACTCAATAAGGGAAAGTATCTCAGAAAATACTTTGAGCTTGTTATAAGTATCCGGTTTGGGTTCTTCTAAATCTTCATCCGCATAAAGTACTTGCGAAGATATCATTCCAATTGTAACAATAATCAAAAAACGAAAAAATACCGTCTTTATTTTTTTACCTACCGGTGACAAATTCAAAGTTGTACCTCCTAACATGTAAAAAAATAATTATATAGCAATAATAGAACTTACGCACCTACAACATTATATCAATAGAATAAAGAATTATTAGCTTTAGCCTGACTTAAACCAAGATAACGGCTCAACAGGCTTGCCTTTTTCACGTATCTCCAAATAAAGAGTTTCACCAACAAGAGAACCCGATTCTCCAGTGAGCCCAACAATATCCCCAATCTGAACCACTTGATTTGGCTCTACCTTAATCTTATCTAGATGCCCATAGAGGGAGTGATAATCCTTTCCATGTCCAATAATCACAAGGTTTCCATACCCCTCAAGCTCACCAGTATAAAGAACTTTGCCATTAAAAATCGAACGCACCAATGTCCCTGTCTGGGCCTTGATGTTAATGCCATTATGCACAATAAAAGAATCATACTGTTTATCTTTTTGCCTGCCAAATTTATTAAGAATTTTGCCCTTAACCGGCAGATGGAGCCTACCTCTTTTATCCAAAATATCTAGCCCCTCACCCGATACAAGTTTCGACAATAGTTTAGTAATCAAGTCATTTAAGTTACTAGAAGCATTTTTAAGCTCCTTAAGGGTTTGAATTCTAAATTTTTTCTTCTTTAAAATCTTTTTTAAAAATCTTTTTTTATTTTTTCGAGAATTTTTAAACTCTAATCGCTTACTTAAAGCATTTTTTTCAAGCCTCACAAGTTTCGACCTAACAGCAAGAAGAGATTTCTTTTCAGCCTTCATTGCATCAAGCTGACTCTTATAGTCATACATCAGATTTACATCATGTTGAGCAATCAACTCCATATATTTGATGTGTTGTAAAAACTCACTTGCATTATTAGAAGAAAAAATAATTTTCAGAGGAAAGACAGGACCTTCTTTATAAATCTGACGGAAACGTTTTCCCAATAACTTCTTTTGAGTAATTAAGTTCTTTGACTTTGCTTTAAATTTCTTTTCAAGTTTAGCTAGTTTTTTTTTATTAATCAGGAAATTCCACTGGTATACCTTAAGCTCTCTTGCCTTTAGTTTTATTTGGTTATCTACCCTTCTTAAGTTACGTAGCAGTTGCCCCTCTTTTTTTCCTACCGAAGAAATAAGTTTGTCCTGATCAGCTATTTTTTTCTTTAATATAATCAACTCTTTTTTTTCATCATCTAAAAGAGCATTGATTTCTTTAGTGCTTTTTTTTGAAGCGAAACCAGTTGAGGCAAAAAACAAAAGTACTAAAACAAAACACATAAAAAATAAAAAAACATGTCTCATTTGTTATTTAAAACTTGCATATATTGATAAGTGGAAACATAACTCGCCACAAACCCGATCATCATACTTAACCCCACAAGGCTCAATAAAAAGGGCTGGGGAATAAAATGAAATTCCATTCCACTTGCGATGGATTCCATCGGAGCCTGAAATTTACTTTTCAAATAATAATAAACCAACAGCGTTAACCCCAGCGAAAGCAATGAACCGAATAATCCTTGCAGTATTCCTTCGAGCAAGAAAGGTATTTTAACAAATCTAGGGGTGGCTCCAATCAACAACATCAATTCAATTTCATCCTGTCTGGAATACATTGAAAGACGAATAGTATTAGATACTATCAATATCAATCCAAAACTCAGCAAAGCCCCTGTAGCCATAAGAAAAACACGGCAGAAAACCATAAACTTTTCAAAACGCGAAATCCAGTTTTTACCATATTCAATAGATTCAACACCCGGTTTATTCTGAATTGTCTTTGCAAATTCACTGATATGTAAAAGACGATTATCTGACAATTTAAAGCTTATTCTGTATGAGGATGGCAAAGGATTAAAACTAAATTCAAGATCCATACCTAGCTTTTTCTCCTGATTTTCTCTGAACTCCTTCCAAGCTTTATCCTTAGTAACTTTTTCTATCGATTGAACCCTTGAATTTTGTTTAAATAAATTCTTCAGATCTTTTTTATTTGATTGAGATATGTCGTCTTTTAAGTAAACAATCAATTGAACCTTCTGATTCCAACTAGAAAAAAAACCATTCAAATTAAAAAAAATGATAAGAAAAAACCCTAAAATACAAATAGAAATAGCTATAGTAATAACTGAAATCATAAAAGTCTGGATATTTGAACGCACATTCGCGATTGTTGCCTGAAAACCAATGAGAAATTCTTGAGATACTGAATTCATGATGAGACAACTTTACCGCGATTTAAAACGATTACTCTATGATTTCCCAGCTTCAAAATATCTTGACTATGAGTTGCAAAAATAATAGTCACTCCATTACGATTCAATTCCTCAAAAAGTTTCAATATCTCAAGAGAAATTTCTTGGTCTAGATTACCAGTAGGCTCATCAGCCAAAATAATTGGAGGAGCATTTACCATTGCCCTTGCGATTGCAACACGTTGCTGCTCTCCACCTGAGA
>PAJA01000014.1 GCA_002705185.1 Nitrospina sp.
AACTTTGACCACTTCCTCGACAATTATTTTTTTGGGACAGCATTTTTAATGGATGCTGAACGTTTCAACAATATGTCCCCGAAAGAGAAGAAAGACTTGAAACTTACAGACCCTTGTCTTTTTGGGGTAATCAATAAGTTGATCCCTGCGGGAGAAGAAGTTGTACTCAAAAAAAACATGGGAGCTCCCTATTCCCTCTAGAACAAATTTTAGTCAGACAAGAGATATTCTACTTCCTTAGCTCTTCTTGCAATTGCTGGATCAGAATGTTGGAGTTTGGAGACACCTCACTCAAAAAACTCGCCACTGGAATACCATTTCTTCCAATTAGAAATTTATGGAAATTCCATTGTGCCTCATTTCTCTCGGGAACCCACACTCCTTTTATCCGGTACAACAACCATTTCACCAGTCTAAATATTTTTGAACCAAATCCACCAACACCCTGTGGTTCCAAACCAAAATCATATAAATACTGATAAAGATCAAGTTTTTGCGGACCGAGAACAGACGTCTTACTGAAAAGATCAAAGGTAACATTAAAACTATTATGGCAAAAAAACTTAATATCCTTATTTGCTCCAGGTTCCTGCGCACCAAAATCGTTACATGGAAAGGCCAGAATACTCAAACCCTGGTCTTTATATTCATCATAAAGTTTCTGTAAGCTCGAGTATTGAGAAGTATACCCACAATTTGAAGCGACATTTACAACCAGCACGACTCTTCCCTCAAACTTAGAAAGACTAAGTAACTTCCCATCAATGGATCGCACATCAAATGTATAAATATTTTTTTCCAAAGATTTCATATTCAAATTTCAACCCGAGAAACTAAATTAAGAGACACAATTTAGGTATAATAAATAATAATAAAAATAGTTAAAATAAAACTGAGATAAAATTGTTCAGAAAACATAAAAACCAAGTATCTAATCAAAAGTTTCTCACATGCTCACTTTCAAAAACAATATTTACGACACCACTTCTCCAGGCAAACGGATCCAGTATCCAGACTCTGACTACGACATCTATTTTGATCCACACCACTTTGTTGAAGTAGCTTTAAAACAGGAAGAGGATGTCCTGTCATTCCTCGAACGCCAGCCCCAAGAATACTGGAGAGAAGATTTTAGACAATTTTACCCTCATATAGGAAGAGCAAATTCTCTTTATGCCCTTAAAGAAATTCTAAAAATATTGCAATCCGGTTTAAATGAGAATTCATGCTGGCAACATATGAATATTTTTCATTTTTGTTTTTTATATGATGTTTTGGTACGTTTTTCTTTTAACTACAACCACGATAACTTGCAAGAAAAGCTTTCATACCTCCCTGAGTTAAAAGGTAAGCCTTTATACTTAGGTGTTTTTATCAATAATTATTTTTTTAACAAATTATTTCTGATAGATCCTGAATACTTCAACTCTTTAGAAGGTGATGATAAAATTAAACTCGGGTATGATGTTCCTCACCTATTTGCTGTAATTAACGGTCTCACTCCAACACAAGGAGAAATAGACCTTAAAAATTCGAAGAATTATCCTTACACGGTATTTGTGTAGCATTAATTATTTAATTTAAGCATCAATAAAAATTTTGGAGATATTGGTCATGGCTTGCTAAATAAAAATTGATCAATAATCAAAAAAATTACTCTTAATTAATCAAGAAACAAAGTTTAAGTTTCTTATCTAACTCACTAAGACATATTTTTTATCAAATTTGATATATAAGGAGAGCTTCGTTGTTCCCTGTTGTCACAGCAAAAATAATGCGTGCTATTGATCAGCGGGCAATTAATGATCTCGGTATTCCTAGCATCACTATGATGGAAAATGCTGGTGCCAGTGTATTTCGAGAGATGCAAAAACGTTTTTCCGATCTATCCCACAAAAAGATTTTTATTTTTTGTGGGACAGGTAACAACGGAGGAGATGGATTTGTGATTGCTCGTCACCTTTTCAATCTCGGGTCTGAGGTCATTGTCCTGTTAGCGGGAAAACGGGCTGAGTTGAAAGGAGACACTCAAATCAACGCCAATTCTGCCCAAAACATTGGCACTCAGATTTATGAACTAAACATTGAAAATCTAAATAGTCACGATCATAAGATACGACATTGTAGCATAATCATTGATGCCCTACTCGGAACAGGTTTAAATAGACCTGTCTCCGGGTTCATGGAAAAAGTCATTGACAAAATCAACCAGTTTGAAAGATTCAAGAAGTTTGTTATCTCGGTGGATATCAATTCTGGAGTGGACTCCAATAGCGGCCAGTTAATAGGACCGCATGTCAAGTCTAACTTGACCCTTGCCCTAGCTTATTTAAAACAAAGCCACTTAATTCACCCTTCAGCGGGAATCATGGAGGAAGTCCAGCTAATTGATATTGGAATCCCGAAAAAAGCTGCTGAAGGACAAAAAATTGAAGTCAATTTGTCTACAAACGAAGATATAAAATCCTATTTCCAAAAGAGAGATCCTAATTCACATAAAGGCAATTATGGCCATGTTTTGGTACTAGCTGGATCAAGTGGCAAAGAGGGTGCAGCGGGTTTAACCGCTCTTGCCGTTCTTAGATCAGGGGCCGGGTTATGCACCCTCGCGCTTCCAAAATCTAGTCAAAAGGTAATGCATCCTATGGAAGTGATGACCCTTCCACTGCCTGAAACTTTCAACGGAGCACTATCCATTCATGCAAAGAAACCTATTATTGATCTCCTTTATGGCAAGTCAGTTGTTGCTATTGGTCCAGGTATCTCCACTGACTCTGAAACAGTTGCCTTGATAAGTGAGATCCTACCACATATTCGATGCCCACTGATTCTCGATGCAGACGCCCTCAATGCATTATCTATGCATAAAGATTTACTGAAAAAGTTGCAGCCCGAAACAGTTCTCACCCCACATCCAAAAGAAATGTCCCGCTTAATTGGAATATCAACTGAGGAAATCCAAAGAAACCGTTTGCAAATTGCCTCTATGTTTTCCCGTGACAATTCTCTCACACTAGTTTTAAAAGGTTCCCCAAGCTTGATTGGGTTATCCGATGGATCTATCGTAATAAATCCCACAGGAAATCCCGGCATGGCGACAGGTGGATCAGGAGACGTTTTGACTGGAATCATTGCAGGACTAATTTCTCAAGGGCTGTCGTCATCGAAAGCTTCAATTGCCGGAACCTATATACACGGCCAAGCCGGAGACCACTTTGCTAAAAGTGAAAGCCAAACTACTCTGATAGCAGGAGATTTGTTAAGATCCCTTCCTGAAAATCTTAAACATATCGTCCCTTGAAATGAAAAAAAACTCACATAGTCCTGAAGAAACTCTGCACTTGGGAAAATCTATTGGTAGTTCGTTAATTTCCGGTGATATTATTCTTTTATTCGGAGATCTTGGTGCTGGCAAAACACGCCTGACTCAAGGCATTTGCAACGGGTTGGGTTTAGAAAAAGATACATATATTCGTAGCCCGACTTTCACACTAATCAATGAGTATCAAGGACGACTTCCGATTTATCATATCGATTTGTACAGAATAGATAGTCATGAAGAAATCTATTCTCTAGGTCTCGAAGAAATTTTATTTAACCAAGGTATCACCATCATTGAATGGGCAGAAAAGCTTCGTTCTCCCAAAAACTCTAATAACCTCATCCTAAACATCGAAGATAGAATTGAAATTTACATAAAAATTATCAGCGAATCAGAACGTGAATTCACCTTCAATACGTTTTCCCTAGAAGCAAGATCCCTCCCTATTTTTACTTTACTTTAAGGGTTTCATATGCAATTATTGACCTTGTGGTATGCCATTTGCATATACCATTAATGTCTTATAAATTAATTATTTAAATGATTAATGCGTTCAGAAAATTTTTACTATTAGTAGTCTTTGGTGTAATTGCACTAGCAGGGTTCTATTTTCTCAGAAATTTGGATACTTCTATCGACATAGGAAATGTGAATATCAAAGCAATGAGTGAAGGGGTCGATGTCGAAATTGAGAACTTCAAGGTTACCCACGAAAATAAGGGAGTTAAGGAGTGGGAGCTTACAGCAGATTTAGCTCAAGTTGATAACAAGCAAGACTTAACAAAACTGCAGAATGTCGAAATGGTTGTGCATAAAGGAGAGGGCAGACAGTATATAATTTCCGCCGATTCTGGTGTCTATAAAAGTAAAACTGAAGATGTCAGTTTAGATGGGAATGTAAAACTTCTGGGCTCAGCCAATGGATTAAAAAAACGATTGGCTAACACATCTAAAAAAATTGACTAAATACGTATTCAACAACATGAAAAATAATATATTCAGAATCGCATTTATCATTTTTATGACTTTAATATTAGTTACGACATCTGCTATAGGCAAAGATCAAAATCCTCAAAAACCAAAGAAGAGTAAAGAACCTTTAGAAATAACCTCTGACCGAATGCGATCTGAAAATGGTGGAATAAAAATTATTTTTTCCGGAAACGTAGAGAGCTACAAAGGTGATTTAAAAATCACTTCCGACATTATGGAGGTATACAACTCAGATGACACAAAGGAGACGGATGAGGTTGTAGCTCTCGGCAATGTTTTTATTACGCGTGGTTTAAAAAAAGCTAAAGGAGACCGCGCTGTATATATAGATAAGTTGCAAAAAATAATCTTAACTGGTACTCCCAAAGCCATAGCATGGGAAGAAGAAAATATGATCGAGGGTAGAGAAATGATTTTCCTTTTAGATAAAGACCGTTTTGTGGTTAATGAAAGAGTGCGCATGAAAATCTACCCAAAAGATAACGAAGACAAAAAAGCAAATAAAAGGTCTACACTATCTAATACAAACCAACCTTCCTACCCCAAATAAAAAATTGGCTGGCCTAAGAACTGAAAATCTTGTTAAATCATACCGGACGCGAAAGGTAGCCAAAAAGGTAAGTATTGAGGTCAATCAGGGTGAAATTGTAGGCCTATTAGGTCCAAACGGTGCTGGCAAAACCACTACATTCTATATGGTTGTCGGGCTAACTCGACCTGATGAAGGTAAAGTTTTATTAAACGATGAGGATATAACCTATTACCCTATGCATTCACGCTCCAAAAAAGGGATCAGTTATTTACCCCAAGAGTCTTCAATTTTCAGGAAATTGACAGTGGAGGAAAATATCATTGCGGTGCTAGAATCTCAGAAACTCAGTAGTTTCGATCGCAAAAAAAAGGCGCGCGCACTACTCCGAGAACTCAACATCCTACACATAAAAGACTCTAAAGCGTATTCCCTTTCAGGTGGAGAACGTAGACGTGTAGAAATCAGCAGGGCTTTAGCAACATCTCCTACATTTATTTTATTAGACGAACCTTTTGCTGGCATCGACCCTATCGCAGTTGCTGATATACAATCCATCATTTCGCAGTTGAAAAAAAAAGATATTGGCGTTTTAATTACCGATCATAGCGTACGGGAAACCTTGAGCATTACTGACCGTGCCTACATTATAAACGATGGAGAAATCATCACGTCAGGTAAACCGATAGATGTTGCTCAAGATGAAAAAGTAAAACAGATTTATCTAGGTAACGAGTTTTCTTTTTGAACTGGAAATAAGCAGATATGGCAATGGAAATGAAGATGAATTTAAACCTGAAGCTAGGCCAAAAGCTGGTCATGACGCCGATGCTTCAACAGGCTATAAAACTACTTCCATTGGCGCGTCTCGAATTGGCTCAGCTTGTTAGACAGGAGATTATAGAAAATCCGGTTTTGGAAGAAATGCTTGAAGATGAAAGTGAACCAGATAATAACGAGAACGAAACAGGAGCAATTGAAAATACTAATTTGGATGCGGAGAATGATACAACCTCTCAAGACCAAGAAGTCGACTGGGATAGTTATTTTCAAGACAATATTGACCGAGGCATGTCTATCGAAAGCTATGCAGAAAAACCCTCGATAGAGGCTACATATAAGAAAGAAGCTACTTTAGCAGATCACCTCATGTGGCAACTTGATTTGACTGTTGACTCTGAGGTAGATAAGTTTATTGGATCCTGCATTATCGGAAATATCCAAAATGATGGTTACCTTTGCGCAGATCTTCAAGAAATCATTGACATAAGTCAGTCCGATGAAGAAAGTGTACAAAGAGTTCTAAAAATCATACAGAACTTTGAACCTACTGGTGTTGCTTCCAGATCACTGAAAGAATGCCTGATGCTTCAGGCTCATGCCTTATCAGAGAAAAACTCATATGTAGAGGTAATCATTGAAAACTATCTTGAAAGGTTAGAAGACAGGTTTCTTCTAAAAATCGCATCTGAGTTAAAGATCGATTTAGAAAAGGTTTTAGAGGCCTTGGAAATTATAAAAAGTTTTTGTCCAAAACCTGGTCTTTTATTCAGCTCTGAGGGAGTAGACTATGTAGTTCCCGACCTTGTCGTAGTTAAAACAGATGAAGGTTACGATGTGGTTTTAAACGATGAAGGTGTTCCCAACCTGAAGATTAACTCTTATTATCAGAACCTATTAAAAACTACTAAAGAAGGTCAAACCAAAGAATACTTGGAAGACAAATATCGGTCGGCTTTATGGCTGATTAAAAGCATAGATCAGAGAAGGCAAACTATCTACAAAGTTGGAAAAAGTATCATAAAATTGCAAAAAAGCTTTTTGGACGACGGTTTATCATACTTACAACCTATGGTACTAAAAGATGTGGCCAGGGATATTGAAATGCATGAATCGACAGTAAGCAGAATTACTACCAACAAATACATAGATACACCACAGGGAGTTTTTGAGCTAAAATTCTTCTTCCATAGCGGCATAAAGTCGTATATGGGAAATTCCATGTCCTCTATTCGCGTAAAAAATATGATCAAAGAGATTATCAATGAAGAGGACGGAAGTAGTCCGTTGACAGATGATCAAATGGTGCAAGCATTAATGATAAAAAATGCAAAAATAGCTAGGAGAACAATCACTAAATACCGAAAAGAGCTAAATATTCCACCTGCGAGTAAGAGAAAAAAATTATTTTAATACTTTTTCTTCTAGTAGATTATTTATCTCATAACATGCTTTAATCACCAAAAATTTTAGGTTTTTTTATTGGAGAGATCACAATGAAATTAACTGTGGCAGGACGCAACATTGAGATCACGGATGGAATCCGAGGGCATTTACAAAGTAAAATGGAAAAGACTATCCAAGAATTGAGTGAAGAGGCAGATGTTCATGTATCACTATCTACAGAAAAATATCGTCATTTTGCTGAAGTCACGATAAAGGCGAAGGGATTTTCGGTGCATAGCAATGAGGAGACTGACGACCTCTATGCTTCGATCGATAACGCTTTGGTAAAAATTGAAAAACAGTTAAGAAAACATAAAGAGAAAGCCCTAGCACTTAGAAACAAAAAAGGTGCGCAGTCAAAAGAGATAACACAAAACTAAGCTAACTTTATCCATAACCAGCTCTAATTAAAATGAAAATTATTGATATTATAAAAAAAGATTCCATTATTTCCGATTTAGTCGGAACTAATAAAGAAGAAGTCCTCAATGAAGTAACCGATTTCCTTCAAAACATGGACATTATCAAGGATAAGGAAACCTTACTCAACACATTGATTGAAAGAGAAAAACTAGGTAGCACAGGAATTGGTGAAAATGTAGCTATACCTCACGGAAAATCAGATGAGCTTTCTAAGATTATCATGGTATTCGCACGTTCATTAAAAGGATTAGACTTTGAGTCACTTGATCAAAAACCTGTTCATTTTGTTTGTGTGGTTATTGCCCCATCTAATTCCACAGGGCAACACTTAAAAGCATTAGCTAGAATATCAAGAATTTTTAAAAACAAAAATTTGCGCGATGGAATACTAAAATTGCAAGACGCAAATCAAATCTACTCACTTCTTCTGGAAGAAGATTCTAAGTTTATTTAATTGGCCATGAAAGGTATTTCTGTATCAAAAGGGGTTGCAATCGGGAAAGCATATCGGCTTGACTCAACAAATTTCTGCGTTATAAAGCATCGGATCCTTGAAGCAGATATAGAAAAAGAGGTTGTGCGTTTTTGCCAAGCTATTGAAAAAACCAAGCTTCAAATGGCTGAAATAAAAAAGCGTGCTGAAAAAATTGCCGATAAATACGCTGTTATTTTGGACACTTATAGCCTGCTATTGGATGATGATATTCTGATTAATGATACTATTGAAATCATCAAAAAACACAAGACCAACGCGGAATGGAGCCTCACTCAAACTTTAAATAATTTTTTAAAACATTTTAACAATATTAATGATGACTACCTTAAGGGTAAAAAGGATGATCTCGACCTACTTGTTCAGACCATTCTTAAGAATCTAGTTGGTCACTCTCAAGAGACAATATCTGACATTAGTGAACCAGTAATTATAGCAACTTACTCTCTAAGCCCTTCGGACACCATAATGATGCCCAAAAATTTTGTCAAAGGTCTTGTCACTGAGACTGGTGGAAAAACATCTCATGTAGGAATATTTGCGGCAGCATTGGGTATTCCAGCCATCACAGGCGTTAAAGAAGTAACCTCAAAAATTAAATCAGGAGATCAAATCATTGTTGATGGCATAGACGGCGAAGTTATAATCAGCCCATCAAATAAAACAATACAACAATACGAAAATAAACAAGCTAACTATAGAATATATGAAGAGAACTTACTTACAAACATTCACCAGCAGGCAGAGACATTAGATGGGTATCAGGTTAAACTACTAGCTAATATTGAGTCTAACCATGAAATCAAAACTCTTCACAAGTTTGGAGTAGAAGGAGTAGGACTTTACCGTACAGAGTTTCTTTATATGGCAGCAGCTTCATTGCCGAGAGAAAGAGAGCTCTACGAGAATTTTAAACAAGTTGTGCAGGAAATGGGTAATCAACCTGTTGTCATACGCACACTTGACATAGGTATGGACAAACAGCTACTTAGTGATAGCAAAAACAACGAGGAAGACAATCCTGCTCTTGGTTTAAGAGGCATTCGCTTATCACTCGCTAAACCGCAGCTTTTAACAGATCAATTGAAAGGTATATTGAGGGCTAGCTCATATGGAAATGTAAAAATCCTTTACCCAATGATATCTTCGGCAACAGAAATTATTCAAGCCAATAAAATCCTAGAGGATGCAAAAAATCAGTTATGTAAGGAGCAGATCCCATTTAATGAAAAAATCGAAGTTGGTGCTATGATAGAGACACCTGCAGCAGCTATTTGTATAGATCATATTCTTAATGAAGTCGACTATATAAGTATCGGAACCAATGACTTAATCCAGTATCTTCTGGCTGTGGATCGAGTTAATGATAGCGTTGCACACCTATACCAACCCTTTCATCCCTCAGTGCTAAGATCATTAAAAAATATTATGCGCTCCGCTGAAAACACAGATAAAAAGGTTTCTATTTG
>PAJA01000015.1 GCA_002705185.1 Nitrospina sp.
ATCCATTTTTATTTATATTTTGTTTATAGAGGAAGAGCTTCATCAATGAGCATGATTGGGATATCATCTTTGATAGGATACTTCAACGAGCAGGCTTTACATTTGAGACCGTCCTCTTCTTCTGTCAGTTCAAGGTCACCCTTACACTTTGGGCAGACCAGAATATCCAATAGTTCCTTGTCGATTCCCATGGCAACTCTCCCTTCGATAATTTTGTTTTCAGGATGGTATATTTTTTGTTTGTTGTTCTACGGCACGAAACACTTCATCAACGGTTACTTGGTCCATACATTCTTTGGTTCCCAAAGGGCAGGTTTTTTTCCAACAAAAACTACACGAGAGAACTTTATAAACAACTTTGTGATTTATACCGTAGGCTCCATTTCGAACCGGATCAGTGGGGCCAAAGATGGAAACTGTAGGGATATTTTCTGCCGCGCTAAGATGAAGCGGACCTGAGTCACAGCTTACCAGTAGTTCCATCCGCTTGTACAGAACAATAGATTCTAAAATTGAAGTAGGGGGGGCTATCCAGTTCTGCTGTTTCATATAAGAGGAAATTTTTTTGACCTTGAACTCCTCACCTGGTCCCCAGGTTAGCATGATGGAATAATTCAATTCCTTAGAAATGCGGTCGGCCAATTCAGCGAAGCGAACCAGTTCCCATTGTTTGCTTTCAAATCCTGCGCCAGGGTTAATTGCAATAATTGGACGGGAGGTGAGATCCGGGTGTTGGTCAAAAAAACTTGTTATTTTTTTATTTGCTTCATCAGGAACATTGAGCGGAAAAAGTTTTCTTTCCGTAACCTTACCCAATGCGGATTGCAAAAGTTTGAGGTACATGTCTACAACATGAAGTCCTCCTGGCATATAGGCAGCTTGATGATTAGTGAACAGGGAGCTGATTTTTTCTTTACAGTTTTTTTGGTGAAACCCAACTCGAGTTGGGGCGCCAGTCAATTTTGCAATGATACCGCTTTTGAGGAGTCCGTGAAGATCGAAGGCTATATCGAAATTGCCTTGGCGCAGGGTTCTTATGGTACCCAAGATTTCTATAAGTGATTTTCTAGTCCAGTTTTTACGCCAAACTTTAGTACGAAGTGGAAGAACCTCATCGATATCGGGGTTGCCCCTTAAAAGATCTTGGTATCTTTCTTCTACCATCCAGGTAATGTGGGAATCGGGTAGAGACTTTCTTATTGTGGCAGCAAAAGGGAGGGTGTGGACCACATCTCCTAAAGCGCTGAATTTAAGGATCAGTATCTTGGGTGCGTTCATACTTCCCTGTCAGGCTTGAATAAGTTTTGAAATTCGCAGGTATATGAAGCGGTGTCCGATATAGCCTATTGAACTACCGTAGAGTGCGCCGGCAACAACATCAAATGGATAGTGTACCTTCATATAAACTCTTGAGTAGCAGACTAGACAGGCAAAGGTAAAAGCTAAAAAGGTTGTATTGCGGAAACAAAGGCTGATAAGAGTTGCGGCGGCAAAAGTATTGCCCGCATGGTTTGAAGGAAAAGAAAAACTATTTGAGCAATTTACGGCATTGATCAGGTCTGGTAGGACATGGCATGGCCTTAGGCGTGCTATTGTTTCCTTGAGAATATAGTGACTGGTTGCATCGGTCAGCCCAACGGTCATGCCCACAGCTAATAAAAAAGCGAAACCATAACGTTTGTATACAGCTAGGATGGCGATCATACAGGCAATGCCTACATGGATGAAGTTTTGTTTAATAGTGATAAACAGCATGAACTGTCCCATTATTCGGGATTGAAAATGCTGGTTGATCCAGTAGAATAGTGAAACGTCAAGATCTTGTAGAATGGTAATTCCCTTTTGCGGATATTATGATTACAGAGCTAATTTTATGGAGTTTGTGGATTTGAGTCAATTGATTTGTCATCTGTTGATTAGAGAGGGGCGTGGGAAAGAGAAGCTGTTTTTGCGAAATAATTATATCTGGATAACCCATGTCATCTCTTGATCGGATTCGATGATGACAAAAGTTCATGATAATGCTTTGATCCTCTTTGCCCGTGATCCCGTTTTGGGAAAAGTGAAGACTAGGTTGTCTCCCTTTCTTGAAGACAAGAGTATTCTCAAACTTTATACCTGCTTTCTTAAGGACAGTCTCGATACTATACGGCAAGTGGAAAATACAGATCGCTTTGTGGGTGTTGCGCCCTCGAACGAGTCTGGTTTTTTTGCTGGAATGCTTGCTCCCAATATCAAGCTTTTTGTTCAGGAGGGAGAGCAGTTGGGCGATAAAATGCGCCAAGCTATTCAAGATCGGTTTGACGAAGGATATAAGCGTGTAGTTATTATTGGTTCAGATAGCCCTTCTTTACCAGCTTCCTATATAGATAAGGCCTTGAGCTCTGATAAGGATTTGTTTCTGGGGCCAAGCACGGATGGTGGGTATTACCTTATAGGTATGCGGGAAAAAATGATCGAGGTTTTTGATGGGGTAAATTGGGGAACTCAGACCGTCCTAGATGAAACCTTTCAGCGCTTGATTCAAAAAGGGGCGAAGTTAGAGCTATTACCAGTCTGGTATGATGTAGATAGCCCAGATGATTTAAAATTTTTTAAAACTCATTTGGACCTAATTGAACAGGCCGGGTTAAAAGTAGCTGGTGAGACGGTTAAACTGTTGAATACGATTTTAGCATCCCACTAAAATTTATTTGAGGCATGCCTCTTAATTTGATTAAACGGACTATCTAATATGAAGCTTTGCAAGTTTACCGATTCCGACTACCAGGCGGTAACCGAGGCGTTAGAAAATCGCTCAAATATGGATTTGTTTACTCATGATGAGGTTGTCCGTAAGATATTGCTCGATTTAAAGGAAAAAGGAGACACTGCCTTATTGGAGTACACAAAACGTTTTGATCGTTATGATCTTTCGGTAGAGCAGTTGCGAGTCACTCCAGATGAGATTCGACTTGCTTATAGCAGTGTGAAAGAACAAGAGATCGCTGCATTAAAAGAGGCAGCAGAACGTATTCGCCGTTTTCACGAGCGCCAGAGACAAGAGTCCTGGCGTTATGATGAGGATGGTATAAGCTTAGGGCAGATGGTGAGGTCCCTTGCTACGGTGGGGATATATGTTCCGGGTGGTAAAGCATCCTATCCATCCTCAGTCTTGATGAACGCGATTCCAGCAAAAGTGGCAGGAGTGGATCGAGTGATCATGTGCTCACCGTTTCCGGATGGAGAAACCCGACCACATGTTCTTGTTGCCGCAGATATCGCCGGAGTCACAGAAATCTATAAAGTTGGAGGCGCTCAGGCTGTTGCCGCCATGGCTTTTGGAACCGAAACCTTGCCGAGAGTTGACAAGATCGTCGGGCCGGGCAATATATTTGTGGCTCTGGCCAAACGCCAAGTATTTGGAATTGTCGATATCGATATGATAGCCGGTCCCAGTGAAATTCTGATTGTTGCGGATCATAGCGCCAACCCGGCTTATGTGGCCGCAGACTTGCTCTCACAGGCCGAGCATGATGAAGAGGCTGTGCCGATTTTGGTGACTCCAGAGGAAGCTTTGGCCAGAGAGGTGATGGTTGAACTGGAGAAACAGAAAAAAAGCCTCAGTCGCCAACGGATTATAGAAGTTTCTCTTGGCAAAGAGTGTCGACTTCTTGTGACAGAGTCTCTAGAAGCGGCAATAGATCTGGCAAATCGACTGGCCCCTGAGCATTTAGAGTTGGCGCTGGAAGATCCTGAATATTGGGTTGAAAAGATTCAAAATGCAGGAGCTGTTTTCTTAGGTCACTTTACGCCAGAAGCAGTTGGCGATTACTTGGCAGGTCCTAATCATGTGCTACCCACCAGTGGAACGGCACGATTTTCGTCACCATTGGGAGTGTACGATTTTGTGAAACGGACCAGTGTGATTTCATATTCCCAAGCGGCTTTAGAAAAATGTGGCAAAAATTTAAACTTATTGGCTGAAATGGAGGATTTAGGAGCTCATGCAAACTCGGTCGCAATGCGCATTGAGGGAGGTAAGATAAAATCTTAAAGACACCATTTTTTTAGGGTTTCGGGCCTAGATTTTGACTTGACACATAATAAAGGCTATGTTCTAATCACCATCATTTTGGGCACTTATACGCCCAAAAGATGATTGTAGGATAGGGAGAAAAACCCTATATAATATAATAGGTTAGTGGGTTATCGGGATTCTCGAATGAAACGCGGGACATGTGTTTTTTGTTGTCCTTGAAACTGAGAAAACTGAGTTTAAAAAAATATTTTGAATTTGGCTAAAATTTAAAGAAGTTAGATTTTATATAATCAGGTACCTTTTAAGTTTTGTAATTACTAGCAACGGATCCTGATCAGATCCAAAAGGAGGTTAAGCCATGTTGGGGAAAAACAAACGTAGCATAGCGACATTTTCACTGGGGCTGATTCTGGCTATGGCCATGTATCTTGTTCCGGGCATGACCAGTGATGCAATTGCCAAGGAAGTGTTTGCAGAGCAGGTTTTTGCTGAAGAGGCATTTGCCAAAGAAGTTCAGGCTGAAGAAGCTGTTGAAGGCGAAGGCGAAGCTGAAATTGAGTGGGGCCAGGACGTTTTCTATAAGGACTGGGAAGGTAACCCGCTGAAAGGTCCAGTGAGTGGTTTTCCTGCTCCTGAGCTAGGCGAGTCTGACTACAATAATTATGAGTTTGCTCCAAGTCGGATGCTCTTATGGGTAGCCAACCAGCAACATCTTTATTTTGGTAGTTTTGTTCTGGCGGTTCCGATTTTCTGTATGCTCATAGAATTTATCGGTATAAGGTCTAAGGAAGAGGATCCCGTCATGTCTGCCAAGTATGATCGCTTGGCTCATGACTTGATGAAGGTCAGCTTGACAGCTTATTCTTGGACAGCCATCCTGGGTGGTGTTCTTCTGTTTACATTCATCACATTATTTCCGGGTTTCTTTAAGTATATGGCGGGAATTTTCCGCCCAGTTATGCATGTTTACGCGCTGATGTTCCTCGCTGAATCTGGCGTGCTTTACGTTTACTATTACGGTTGGGACAAGATGAAAGAAGATAAGTTCCTTAAATGGATTCATTGTAGTCTTTCGGTGTTGCTCAACCTCATAGGTACGGTTCTGATGTATCTCGCTAATTCATGGGCCACATTCATGCAGGCTCCTGGTGGAATCGATGCGGATGGTCGTTTCCTAGGTAACATCTGGCATGTTATTCACTCCACTCTTTGGAATCCAGTTGGTGTTCATCGGATTCTGGGTAACATCGTATTCGGTGGTGGAATCGTTGGGGCTTACGCTGCATACCATTATCTTACGGCTAAAACGGAAGAGGAACGGGCTCATTATGACTGGGTTTGTTATGTAGCAATGTTTATCGCAATTTTCGGTCTGATTCCACTGCCTTTCGCGGGTTATTGGTTGATGAAAGAAGTTTATGCGTTCCGCCAGCAAATGGGTATTACCCTGATGGGTGGAATCATGGCTTGGTTGTTCATCATTCAGGCTGTAATGATTGGTTTACTATTTTTCGGTGCAAACTCATACCTGCATAATGGTATGTCGCGAGTAAAAGGGTCGCATCGTTATATGAAATATTGTAAGTATATGATCCTTTTGTTGATCTGCTGTTTCACCATGTGGATGACCCCTCACACTATTGTTATGACTCCAGCTGAGTTGAAGGCAATGGGTGGTGCACAACATCCAGTTGTTGGTCACTTTGGTGTTATGTCGGCCAAGAACACAGCGGTTAACCTGATGATCACTACTACTGTTCTCTGTTTCTTGCTGTATCAGAGGGCGAATAAGAAAATTAATGTGCCATGGGCCACTGTAGGTAACTGTTGGATTACGGCTATCTTTATTGGCGCGGCTGCTAATATCATCTTCCTGGGCGTTTATGGATATTTCCTCCCTGCTAACCAGCGGGTTGGACTCTCTGTGCCTCAGGTGACCACTACATTGACGACCTTGTTTGCAGGCACGGCGATTAATATCTCCATGTTTAAAGACTCAGAGTCTTACGGGGATATTCAATGGGGTACCCAGTCCAAGGTTGGAACTTACGCCATTTTTCTGCTGGCTATTTCCTTTACTTGGTTAATGGGTCTTATGGGTTACATTCGTTCTGCTGTCCGATTGTTCTGGCATGTAACGGAGGTAGTTCGTGATAACTCTGTGGATGCTTATACGCTTACGATTGGTGAGGCGGGTAAGATGCTTACTTTTAACACGCTTTTTGTGTGGACACAGTTTGTAGTAGTGTTTTGGGTAGGTAGTTTGACCGGTAAAAAAGTTGTTACTCAAGCACCAGAAGGTGTTCCGGTACCGGCTCAACAGCAACAATAACTGCTAACTTTATGGAGGGGTTTCCTTTTTTATATAGATAATGGGAAGCCCCTCCAATGTAATCTGAGGGTTAAGGAGAGAGGGGAGAGCGATGCTACCAGAGCAACATGATATTTTATTTTCGTTTATAGCCATCCTGTTTGCCGTTTTTGGGGTGTTTGTTTTTGGCAACGTGGTTCAGGCTTGTAGGGAAAGAGAGGGATTAAATTCAAAGTTGTGGGGCGGAATATTTGCCGCCTATGCGATTGCGTGTTTCTTGATGACGGTTCACATGTTTGACCTTGTTCAAGCAGAGCAATTAAAATTTTTCTTTTCAACATATCTTTGGGTTGTAGTAACCTTATTGTTAACTTGGGGTGTATTCTTCAAGAGTAATAAAATTGAAGCGCAATCACCTCCAATTATTAGAGGATTTTTCTTCTGGACGACAGTATCTCTGTTGCTGGCTGGGTACACCAATTGGTTGCCTCAGCAACGTAGTGACCCGCCACCAAAAGAGGCGGCAGTGGTCGGTGATCTGACTATGGAAGAGTTCGCAGAAATGGGACGTGTTATTATTTTTGGTGCGAAACAGGTTGCCGGTCAGAAGTCAATCGGTAAAGGTCAGTGTCCTTTGTGTCACACCTTTGATCCGGGTGATAATATGGGTCGGTGCCCGAATCTGTTTGGTGTTGAGGAGAGAAGTCATAAACGCGTTAAAGAGGATCGCTATGCCAGCAGCCCTATGGCCATTGGCGAGGTGGAACCAGCCTCAGGAATTGTGAAGGGTAAGCCTTCCGAAATTCCAGAGGAGTATAAGAGGCAGCACGGACCTGATGAGTTGACAGGTGAAGATTATCTTCGCGAGTCATTGATGTGTCCGACCTGTTACGTGGTTAAAGGATTCGGAAAAGATAATGATACAAAGAGTCCGATGCCCGTAATTGTTAAGCCGCCAATTAGTTTGAGTCGTACTGAGGTGAATGCTGTTGTTGCTTACTTGCAATCTAAGGATACGCCAGGTGAGTTTGCATCAGTTACGGTGCCCTTACCTCAGGATGATGCTGGTAATACCGGTGGTGCAGTGGTTGAGGCCCCAGCGGAAGATGAAGATAGGCCTGTTTTTGTAACTGGCAAGGAAGATATCCAGGCCATGATTAATACTTTAGGTTGTCCGCTCTGTCACACAATACCAGGAGTTGAAGGTGCTGTGGGTGAGTTGGGTCCGAAGCTTCATGAGAAGATCAATGCTCCGAAGCGTATCAAGGATGCCAATTATAAAGGCAAAGCGACCAATACTAAAGAATATGTCAGGGAGTCTATTTTGAACCCTGGCGCTTATGTGGTCTTTAACGAGGAGGCGGGTGAATCTTACCCAGATGGTTTAATGCCTACTACTTTTTCAGAGATGCTATCAGTTCAGGCGCTCGATAAATTAGTAGATTTTATTAGTCAGACGGAGCCTCCGGCTTAGTTAACTAGGAGAGAACAATGAACAAAGCGTTAATCAGTTTTTTGGTGTTTGTTGTCGGCCTGGGTGTTTTTCATAACGCCATATTTCCAATATTTACACCAAAAGAAATCGGCTGGATATTGAATAGATACGTTTACTTTTTGCTATTCGTAGCCTATTTAATTATTACAAATCTAGTTCTTAGGCTTAAGCCGCCGGTAGCAATGACGGCCTTATTTGTTTGGGGACTAGGGTTCTACTTTTATAAATTTGTATTGTATCCCCCAATTCCTTGGACTCTTTTCATCACTTATATGGTGATGTGGTCTATCGGTACCTTTCTGTTTATCAGTCAGGACCCAGAGACTTTCAGGGAATTTAGAAGGCCAATAGTCAAAACTATTGTTGGCGAATATAAGCTTGCTCAGATAGTTGTTTTGACTGCAATGCCTATTCTTGTGGGTTTTGCAACTTACAATACAATCTATCCTTCATATCAGGAGCCAGTGGAACTTAGGACGGTTCATCCCGCTCCGCCAGCCACCACGAAAGTGCATGGCAAAACCTATCCGCTGGAGTCTACTAACAATCCTTTCCGTGTTGACGAGCAGGATAACTATAAAGATAGTTTTCCGTTCTTAGATGCTGATAAGAATGAGTACATGAAGTACGTGACTGAAGGCGGAACAATTTTCTTTCAGAACTGCCATTATTGTCATGGTGACCAGTTAAATGGACTGGGCATGTTCTCACATGTTTTCAACCCTACCCCGGCGAACTTCATTGATCCGGGTACCATTGCCATGTTGCAGGAAGCTTTCTTGTTCTGGCGGGTATCTAAAGGTGGGCCGGGTCTTCCAAATGAATCAACCCCATGGTCTTCAGCTATGCCTCCTTGGGAGGAACATTTGAAGACGGACGAGATTTGGAAGGTTATCCTGTTTGAATATTGGTACACAGGGTGGCATCCAAGAACTTTTGGTACAGAGGGGTCCACTGCAGGTTAAGTGGAGATTTATTAATATGAACTTACGGTTATTAATTAACCTAAAACATATGGGAATGAAAATGACAAAGAACACTAACAAAATCAAGCGCCTGATTTTTTCCTTTCTGGCTGTAGCTTTGATTGCGATCCCTACGTCGGCATTTGCGGCTATGCCGGATCCAATCAAAAAAGACATGCTAGAAACGGGTAAAAAGGTGTACTTCAAAAGATGTGTCTGGTGTCATGGTGTTGAGGGAGGAGGAGATGGTCCTTCTGCTGATCGCTTGTTCACTCGGCCAAGAAACTTTATCCAGGGAACATTCAAGATCCGTGTAACGGATTCTGGAGAACTTCCAATGGATATAAATCTTATAAATACAGTAAAGAATGGACTTCAAGGTTCGGCGATGCCGGCTTGGGGTGAATTTTTATCTGAAAATGAAATTCTTTCGGTTGTTCAATTCGTAAAAAGCTTAGTTCAAGACCGAGACTTTAGCGATGAGGACGAAGAAGTTAATAATGTTATCACCGGTATAGCCGCTGATAACGGTAAAGGACCATTAGGGGATGCTCCATGGGCAGCTACTAAAGGGCCATACCATCTAGGAATACCTCAAGAACATGTTGATGCGGGTAAAGAGCTATTTATTAAAAATAAATGCTTTGAGTGTCATGGTGGTGAGGGTCGTGGTGATGGTAACCCAACAATGAAAGATGATTGGGGTTTTCCTATAGTTGCAGCTAACTGGCAACAGTGCTGGAACTTTCGTGGAGCTCGTAGAGATGCATATAACCCATTCGTTATTGCACGCACAATATCTACAGGCTTAAACGGTACTCCAATGCCTAACTTTAGGGAGCAGTTGACTGGGACAGAAAGATGGCAAGTTGCGGCATTTGTAAACTCGCTTTGTCCTAGAAAGAAAATCGATCCATTGACTAACAAGCCAATACCCGATTTTCTTATTCAATCTGTCTATACAGAGGGTCCAGTAGTTCCAAAGATAGATGATCCAAGCTGGGCTTCCTCTGATACAGATGACAGAATTGTACCTGCTTCTGAGGAGCAAAAAGAAAATCCAAAAAGGCATCATATTGCCATGGCGGGTCAGATTACTCGAGGTAAGAGAAACTTTGATCCTAAGGCCGACAATCTCTGGATAACTTCTAGATGGAGTGCTGAAGAGAATGCGGTTTATTACTTGGTTGAATATGACCAACGCTTTATGTCTTCAGATCCAGAGTATCCTGATGCAGTAGCCATTCAGTGGCCAGCAAAGCTTCAAGATTTGTTTGGTGCTGAAAAACCATATTTCATTAACGGTGATTCAAAAAAACCGGTAGATATATGGAAGGCTAGTTTCTTAGCTCAGGATTACAATGCTACAAATGCACCAAAACCTGAAGGCTATAAACTAGAAGTAAATGTTGAGGAAACTGTTGGTTATGGATTTGATGCTATTAAGGCAAAAGAGTCTGAAGCCAAAGTACAAGTGGTGGACTCAATATTTCATCAAGGCCGTGTAAAAGTCATGTTTAAAAGAGACTTGAAAACGGATGGTGAGTTTGATGTTCAGATACCAACGGAACAGTTCATTCCGGTAAGTTTTTTGCAATGGTCAGGTCGAGATAAAGAGAAGGATGAGCATATGGCCATCTCTACGTGGTATTACACAATTCTCAAACCTGCACTACCTGCGTCTCTCTACTATATGCCTCCTATCATGGCTGTTATTTTTGTAGCCTTTCAGGGTTGGCTAGTATGGATGACCAAGCGAACACGTAAAATGTATGACGAAGGGAAAGTTAAGCGGGACGAACTTCCTAAATAGTCATCATTAGCTCTATAAGAAAGCCCGCCGAGAAATCGGCGGGCTTTTTTTTGTCTTAAAAAATCCTTAAGAGCTAGCAATAATTATCGTTGCCATCTTTAATTGCAATATTCAGATATTAATAAAGGGGGGAATCATAGATGCTCGTTTGCTCTTGAATTAAGCAGAGACACAACTGGTTTTCTCATTCAAATATGTGAGTAAACTATATTGAAATTAAATAAATTATAATAAAGAGAGGAGGGAGTTATTCTTCTTCAGTAACTTGTTCCAAGTCCATATTTCCTTCGATAATTTCTCTGAGAGCCAACTCAAA
>PAJA01000016.1 GCA_002705185.1 Nitrospina sp.
CCTACCAAGAGAAGGTGGGTCGAGTTTGATATGAACCTCATTTTCCGACCCATTGGAGCGAACAATCATCTTTTCAGTAATCTGATTAATAATTTTTACTTCGGTAGCTCCTCGGGCTAACAGGTTCTCAGGTAAAATTGGTTTGCTAGACTCCACAGCTTTTACAGCTGTATTGGTAGTGACGGTTGTAGGTTGAACCTGCAAATCAGGGGCTGTCTTTACATTTTCCAGACCTTTATTAAAACTTTTGCGATCGGAAAAATTTTCTGTTTGAACAATACTTGCCTGAGCATTTTTTTCGGTTAGTAGTTCGCCGAGTTTGGAAACGACCCCAGGCTTTTCAGTCACTGGCTCCTGATCTGTGATTCTTGGAGCCTCGTTTTGATTGATAGCTTTTTTAAGCTTCTCTTCTGAGGTAGAGCGATTGATTTTTTTATCTTTATTTGAAAGAGGATCCGTATTTTCTGTTAGGTTTACGAAAGGATCTGTTTTTTCCGCTACTTTTGCTGAAGGATCCGTTTTCTCTGCTACTTTTAAGAAAGAATCAGTGGATTCAGATTCCTTTTTATTTTTATCAAACTGATCTGAAAGATCTGGTCCTTCATTGTTGATATCGTTATTTAGTACTTGTTGATTGATGAGAGTTTTAAGAGACTGTAAGTGATTCATAAGGTTTTTGGCTTCTGTATCGGATAAACCAGCCTGCTTAAGAAAATTAATAGCCTCAACATTATTCTTCTGAAGTTTAGTAAGAAGGTCTGCTGAATTATTTTTTTCACTTGTATTATTCGAGGAAAGATTTAATGCCTGAGATAATGATTGAAGAAAGGCAGCCGTATCTGCTTCACCATTCAAATTAAGAAGGTCGAGAATAGCTTCAAATCGATTCTGATTAATATTCAGTTCCTGCAATTGTGAAGATAAAACTTCATTATCTTTTTCGGGTAAAGCTTTGGTTGCAGGCTCAGGAGTTGGTTGAGGATTGCCATCGATTGAGCCAGAAACTTCGCGGTAGTCTGAATTATCCTCAGTTTTTGAGCTTGGCTTACTTGTGTCGGATTTATTTTTTTGAGTTTGGATATCGTTCTGATTGTGTGAAGAACTTTCTTTAGATGGTTTATATGCTTTATCCGTTTTATGTGTGGCATTATCCATAAAACTCTTAAAGTCTGATCCGTCATCATTTATCCTACCTTGGTCTGGTGAGGTAGGCTCCACTGGAGGTTTAGCGGGAAATATGGCTAGTGTGTTAGCGGGCATTTAAAATATCCATTCTAGTTATAATCAAGGTCCTGCACCTATCTCTTGAGCAAAACTAATGCCAAACACTATGCTGTGTTTTTAAAAGGTTTAGATATATAGGCTTCGAAGGTTCTAGGGGTGTGGATATTTTATCTCATAAGTAGGCAAAACTTTCCTTATAAGAACAATAATTCCAGTTATACAGTGATGACTATAAATTTTATATTACTGACTTTAAAACTTAAGTAGTTGGTTCTTAAATATTGCAATTAATATCTTGTTAATTGAAATTATGTTATTACAGATGAATATAATTATTGAGAAATGATTAATGTATAGTTGTCTATTAAAGATTAAGTCATACTAGTTTCATGTTAGTCAGAAACAGTAACCCGAAAAAACAATTAGATTATGAAACCATTAACCATTTTTTTTATATATAGGACTCGTTATATAGGATTAAAAACTATAGTAATAAGCTTAATGATTTTTGGATTTTTTGGAACACCAGTTTCGGGGATGGCGCAGGGGCTAAACTCTGACCTGTTTCAGCCATCCACAATGATTAGCAGTGAAATTGCACGTAAGCAAATCAAAAAAATTTACCTGAGCTCCGGAAAACGAAGAACTTTCCATTGCGGTTGTGTGTTCGATAAGTTAAATCAGGTGTTTCCACATTTGTGTAGTGATGGGCCGGTATCGGAAACAGGGAAGTCTAAAAAAATGATTTGGGCATCCTTGATGCCTCCGAATATTTTTGCTAAATCGTTAACGTGCTGGAATAAAAATCAGTGTGGCAGCAGGGCTGGAAAAAAAGTCAAAAGAACTCAATGTTGTTCTGAAGTCTCGCCAAACTTTAAAACAAGAGAATCTGATATGCATAATATTTTTCCAATGATTGAAGACCCGGCTAGTAATATTATGGCAAAAGATTTTTTTGGAATCTGGGAATATCGATATTGTAAGAAAGAAGGAAACCTTAGGAAAGAGATACGGGGCAATGCTTCTCGGGCTTATTTATATATGTCATTTCAATATAAAATTCCTCTGACAGAGAAATTAGAAAATTCATTGAGAAGCTGGCATTTTGAGGACCCTCCCGATGAGTGGGAAGAAAAACGTAATGACTTGATTGAAGTAATACAGGGAAATAGAAATCCATTTATAGACCGACCAGAACTAGTAGAGAGAGTAACTAATTTTTGAATTTAAGTTAGGTAAATATATTCCCTTTTTTGGCACTAGCAATATTATCCTTTCCTTGAAATTTTTAAATGTTATTAAGAAGCATCTCCACTTCGAGGAATTCTTATATCATCTACCATATCCTTAATCTTTTCTGGAGGAGCAGTAGTAACTCGGCTCACTAGAATAGCGACAATAAAATTAAACAACATTCCCAAAGTTCCTATTCCTTCCGGTGAAATACCAAACCACCAGTTTTCTATAGAGTTGGCAGACGGATTCATAAACTTGAAATAAATGATATAGCTTGCCGTGAAGGAGAGCCCGATTATCATTCCAGAAATGGCGCCTTCCCTGTTCATACTTTTTGAAAAAATCCCCATAAAAATAACAGGAAAAAAAGACGACGCAGCAAGACCAAAGGCAAATGCCACAACTTGGGCCACAAAACCAGGTGGGTGGATACCAAAATATCCAGCAATGACAATTGCAAACCCTGCTGATACTCGAGCAAAAAACAGCTCCTGTTTATCGGTAATATCTTTCAAAAAAATTTTTTTTAAAAGGTCATGAGAAATAGATGTAGAAATAACTAACAGTAATCCGGCTGCGGTAGAAAGCGCAGCTGCAAGCCCACCTGCAGCGACCAAAGCAATTACCCAGTTTGGTAGGTTGGCAATTTCTGGATTAGCAAGAACCATGATATCGCGATCAATATAAAGTTCGTTTTTATTAGACGTGGATAAGTTAGAAATTTTTCTTTCCCCTTCTAAACCACGAACTTCTAAAAACTGTGGCTTCCCGCTAAATGCTTTTCCTGAAGAATATTGAATTTTTCCATCTTGGTTTTTATCGACCCAAGCGATGAGGTTAGTATTCTCCCAGTTCTTAAACCATGAGGGGGTTTCCTTATATACTGCATTATTAACAGTATTGATTAGGTTAACCCTGGCAAAAGAGGCCAAAGCTGGAGCGGTTGTATAGAGTATTGCAATAAACACCAGAGCATAACCTGCTGAAATACGAGCATCACGAACCTTGGGAACCGTAAAGAATCTTACAATAACATGGGGAAGCCCGGCAGTACCCACCATAAGAGCTGCGGTAATGAAAAACATATCAATAGTAGATTTATTTCCTACCGTATAAGCAGTAAACCCAAGCTCCATAGACAGTTGGTCGAGCTTATCTAGAAGATAGATATTGGAGTTATCGGCAAGAGTACTGCCAAACCCGAGTTGGGGAATAGGATTTCCTGTCATCAATATTGATATGAAGACCGCAGGAACTAGAAAAGCGAAAATTAAAACACAATATTGTGCAACCTGAGTATAGGTTATTCCTTTCATGCCGCCAAGAACAGCGTAAAAAAACACAATAGCCATCCCAATTAGAACTCCTGTGGTTATCTCAACTTCGAGAAAACGTGAAAAAACGATTCCAACTCCGCGCATTTGACCTGCTACATAGGTAAACGATACAAACAAAACAGATACTACGGCAACCAGTCGAGCAAAGTCCGAATAATAACGGTCCCCAATAAAATCAGGAACCGTATATTTACCGAATTTACGTAAATAGGGCGCCAGAAGTAATGCGAGTAAAACATAACCCCCTGTCCATCCCATCAGATAGACAGCGCCATCACGGCCGATAAAAGAAATAATCCCTGCCATGGAGATGAAAGAAGCTGCAGACATCCAATCAGCAGCGGTTGCCATCCCATTAGCTATGGGGGGAACTCCACCGCCTGCAATATAAAAATCGTTTGTTGTTCCAGCACGTGCCCAGATGGCGATGCCGATATAAAGTACAAAGGTCACCCCAACAAAAATAAATGTTAATGTTTGGATAGCCATACTTATTCTTTAGAACCTTTATTATGGAAGTTCTTATTATCAGGAGCAAAACGACCTTGAACTTCACCCACTCCATATTTTTGATCGAGCTTATTCATTTTATAGACATAAATAAAAATAATAATAACGAAACAAAAAATTGAACCTTGTTGAGCCATCCAGAACCCGAACTTAAATCCGAAAAAACGAAACCCGTCTAAAACGTCTACAAATAAGATTCCCATCCCAAAGGAAACCACGAACCAAAGGAATAAAAGAAAAGAAACAAGACGAATATTTTCTTTCCAGTAGGTTTTAGCCTGAGGACTATGTGAATTGTTCATTAAAAATTTTTATAAAGATTTTAAATTATAAGATTAAAGCCTAGCAAATAGAGTGAACTTTTAACAACATTGAAATAGGATGAGGTCCTCGCAGAAAATAATTAAAATAATGGAGCTCGGCAACCATCAGAATTTTGTGCATAGTTGGTTTATAAAGCAAATTTATTCCTAAAAGAAAACGGAGTTTGCATAAAAATACAAACTCCGTTTAAAACCTGGTGCCGGAGGTCGGAATCGAACCGACACGAGGTTGCCCTCGCAGGATTTTGAATCCTGTGCGTCTACCAGTTTCACCACTCCGGCACTTTATTTTTCAACAACTCACACGGTTGTTATGTAAGTCGTTTTTATGGTACTACCAGTTTTACTACCAGTTTTTGATTTCTCCCATCTTAAACTCATGTAATATTACCGAAATTGGTAACAAACTTTTTCGAATATTACAGTAATAACTTATTATTGCCTATAAAAAAACTGAAAATTTTTTTCTGACTTAGAAGAAACTTTCTTGACTATATCACACAGATTTATGAACGAGGTGCAGATACAAGATACATCAGGAAATACTTGAGGAACTGAACATCAGCAAACGGGCAAGCTGCCGATACGCGGATCATTACATATATTAACTGATAATTAAAGTTAATGGTTTTATCATTATTTTTTTGATTTTAATGGTAAAACTACAGTAACTGTTGAACCGATATTGGGCTCACTTTCAATAGATATATCACCACCATGTTTTTTAATAATACCGTAACTAACCGAAAGACCTAACCCTGTCCCGTCTTTGCCCTTAGTCGAAAAAAAAGGATCAAATATAGATTTTTGGTCTTCTATACTAATACCAATGCCTGTGTCCTGAATTTCTAAAATAACTTCTTTAGAATTTTGTGCTGTGTTCAGGATGATCTTTCCTCCACTTGAAATACTATCTATAGCATTCTGTAATATGTTGAGTAAAACCTGTTTAATCTGATCTTCAATTCCATCAAAAAAATAGGCGTTACTCTTATAGTTTTTATTAATTATAATTCCTTTATTTTTGGCAGCCTTTGCTGTAATCAAAACAACATCATCCAACAATTGACTCATGGAATTATTAGTAAAAATGCTTTCGGATGGTTTATAGAAGCTTTGAAGGTTCTTTATCATGTCAGCCATCCGCCAACATTCGCTTTGTGCTAAATAAGAAAACCTTTTTCGTTCTTCATCGTCTAACTCATTTCCCATTTGCTCTATTAAATTTATTACCCCAAAAAGAGGGTTGTTAAACTCATGAGCTACGGTGCCAGCAAACTTTCCTAAGCTTGAGAGTTTTTCTGAATGTAATAACCGTTCTTGAGATGCCTTCAGCTCTTTGGTACGTTTGTTGACTTTATCTTCAAGTTGATTTTTATAATTATCTAATTCATTCTCTGCTTTTTTACGATCAGTAATATCTTCGACTATGGCTATAAATAATGGCGGGGATTCTTCATGAATTAACTGTATCCTGACATTAATTGGGTATAGGGTTCCATCTTTTCGTTTATTAGCACCTTCAACTTTTACTACTATTTTTTTCTTTTCTTTCAGTGGTTCAATCAACTTTTCGAAGGCTTCTAAATTGTAGTTGTGGGCTATATCTAAAGGAGACATTTGAAGTAACTCATCAGCACTGTATCCAAGATTTTCGCAGGCCCCTGAGTTTACTTGAGTAAATTGAAGTGTTTCAGAGTTAAACATATATATTTCATTGGAGGAACTATTCAACAACCTACCAAACCTAGTAATATCCTTTTCATTTTTCTTCTTTTCGGTGATGTCTTCTATCATGCACAGGTGGCGTGGTTTGTTTTTATTCTCAACTGTTAAAGGGGAGATGGTCATGTTAATCCATACATAGGAGCCATCTGGCTTGATATATCTTTTCTCCATATTAAAGCCATTGATCTTGCCCGAATTTAAGGCGGTCATATAATCCAAGTCTTCCTGCACATCATCTGGATGAGTAATACTCATCCAGTCTATGTTTTCAATTTCAGATAAACTTCTTCCCGCAATATCAGCAAACTTATTATTCACTTCAAAAATATTACCATTTAGAGAATCGATCAATGCAACTCCTAAAGGACATTCTTCAAATATTGTCCTGAAACGCTTTTCGCTTATTGCAAGGTATTCTTCAAATTTCTTCTGTTCGGAGATATCTATAGACATTTCCATAAGCTGTAATTCTTTACTTGAACCATGGAAGGGAGTTGTAACTGTTAAGTAGGTCTTTTCATCTGGAGAGGTCCAAATAGATGTTTCTGTATTATGAGTATCAAAGGATCTAAAAGTAGGACAAGGCTCACAGGGTTTTTCTCGGTTGTGCATCAACTCATAACACTTGCCCTTTTCTGGATTCCCAAACCGTTCTTTGAACATTTTATTAGCAAAGGGGACAGTGTGGTCATTTTTCTGTAAATGAAAACAGACTGGCAGTTTATCAAGCATATCGAAAAAATTTTTCTCCATACTTTTGATTTTTGTTTGTTTTTGAAGCTCAAATAACTCTTGTTCCTGCAATACCTTTTCAGTAATGTCCAGAATTACCCCCGTCATTACGAGAGGATTTCCATCTTCGCCCCAACGGGTCACACCTCGATCTTCCCACCAACGTATTTCCCCATCCTTTCTGACAACGCGATACTTTTGGTCCCATTTAACTCGCCTTTTGTGGTGCTCCTGTAGTTTTTTTTCTACCCGGTCTCGGTCATCTGGATGGATTATGTTTTCCCACGCCTCGATAGTTCTTGGAAATTCATTTTTTTCGTAGCCCAGACAGGTATCAATATCCCCAATCCATTTATGATCACCACTAACTATGTCCCACTGCCATAGCACGTCATAAGATAAGCTCGCAAGAATTCTCAGCCTTTCTTCACTTTCGACGAGTTTATTTTCTAGTTGTTTTATCTGTTCTGAGGTTTTATCCAAAATAAATCACATTAAAGGGGTTTGAGTTAAGTTATTAGCCACTTTTTTATATTATAAAAACTATATCAGCCTTTTATAACAAAAATCATTTTCTCTCAATATAATTCAATTTATATAAATAAATAGGTGAAATACGGGTTTTGAAGATTTAACGGAATATATAAAAACGAACTATAGTTCGTTTTTATACTAGTTAGATAAGAATTATCCCGAATAACAGTAAATAGGATTGGGTGTGGGGTGAAATATGAGGGCATACCAACGAAAAACTTTTATCGTTTCTGATAATTCAAAATCAAAAAAAACCACCAAATTTTCAAGTGTTCCAGAGTTTAATGTAACTCTGTAATCGTGTAATTTATAGTTCAAATATCACCTTCAAAAATCCACCAGCGATACTACCAGTTTACTACCAGTTATTTTGAACGATTATTGAAACACCATGTATCGGAAAACCCTTGTCTATACTGGGTTTTGGAGGGGTGGGTGTTAAATGAGGGGTTGTTTTAATGGGATTTTGAATCCTGTGCGTCTACCAATTTCACCACTCCGGCATTATGATTTTGTTATCAAATTTGAACCAAAATATAGCATACCCTAGATAAAGTTGGCAAAATAATCACAAACTATTCCAACGTAATCTTGCTCTTTTACCTTAGGCTAGTTTTTTTATAATATTGAGACTAAAATTCGCGTATTGCTAACGAACTGAGTACTCTGATAATAAAAGACGAATATTATCGGCCTCAGGTTGATCTGGATCTAAAGTAAGTGAGCGTGTGAAATAAATAATACCTTGCTTGGGATTGTTCAGGTGATAAAAATTCAAAACTCCCAAGTTTTTAAATCCTATGGAAAAATGAGGATTAAGCTCCACTGCCTCTTTAAAATAGGACTCGGCTAGCTTGAAATTATTTTGTGATAAATAAATATCTCCGAGCCGAGCAAAGGTTTCGAAAGTTTCCGGGCTGATTTGGGTAGCTACAAGAAAACGCTGAACTGCATCCGGTACCAACCCTTTTTCCATATAAAGATCGCCTAAATTATAATTGACTGCAAAGATCATTGGCCCCTTATATAGGGCTTCCTGGTAATACTCTATGGCTTTATCTGTGTCTCCTAGAAGACTATAAGCCCGCGCTAGGTTAATAAGTGGACGCAATTTATAAGGGGACTTTTGATAGGTATCTTGCCAGAGGGATAGTTCAGATTGCCATACGGTGTTTCTCTTTATAGTTAAAACCCCTAGCATTCCCAAAAATAAGAAATAAATAAGAAGAATTTGGAGTGATTTGGGTTTACCCCATTTACATGATATTTCTGAGGCTCCATAAGCTAATAGAATAAAAATACCAGCTGATGCTAGATAGCTTCGGTGTTCAGCTGCAAGATCGTGTAGAGTGACAATGGAAGAGGATGGAGAAAGGATTATAAAAAACCAGCATAAAAAGAATAAAATAATTCGGCTTTTAAAGATCCGAAAGGAACCAACCAGCAAAAAAACTATACACAGTGCAGGGATTAAAAAACTGGAGGAGAAAAAGTTAATTACAACTTCGATATCGGGATCAACATTGAGGTTGATGGGAAAAAGTAATTTTTTTAAATAATAAAATATAATAACACCCGGCTGGCTAAGCATATACTTGACTCTGCCGACCATCTGATCGGCCTGAGAAGGACCGATTAAAAAAGACTCATCCGTAAAAAGCCTATAAAACAAAAAGCTGATGCTAGCAGTAAAAATTAAAACAAGCGGCAACTTCCATTTTTTCAAGAACTGCGAACCGGAAGAATTATCTGGACAACTGAAAAAGTAATAAAAAATCATTGAAGCGGGCAGGGTCGCGACAATCTGTTTCACACTAAAACCTAGAATAATAATTAAAATAATAACTAGGAAATAAAAAAAATATTGCAGCCCAGAGGTTGACGTTCTCTCCAATAATTGTTGAAACAATAGAAACCCAATAAGGTAAAAGGTCGATGCCATAACTTCAGAACGACTCATGATGTAAATAACAGATTCAGTTTGAATCGGATGGCAAAGAAATAAAAGGGCTGCAAAAAACGATATACTACGAATTTTTTTGTTACCCCAACCCAGCGCACTAAGACGAAAACGCTGAAAAGATTTTTCAAATATAAAAAAAAGAAGCAGAGCGTTTAGAATATGCAAAGCTAAACTAAGCAGATGAAATCCAAAAGGTTTAAAACCATTCAAATGAACGTTGAGAGCTATCGAAATTCTTAGGAGGCCACGATGGATGAACTCTTTTTGCAAAAAACCAGGAGTCAGAAGGATCTCGGGATTTTTTAATTTTGCGTTATTAGTGATGTAGGGAACACTGTCAAATTGAAAGGGATTATTGAGGTGGTTAGCATAAATCAAAACCCCAAGAAAAGAGATTATTAGACAGCAGCCAATCGCTGCCTGTGAAGAATTTAAATTACTGGGTTTCATGATGAGCCTTGCCTCACTTGTCCAAGCGCATAGTCCAATAATTTTTTAGCAGTAGTATTTTTAGGTTGTAGCTTGAGAACTTGTTTTAAATGAAAAACTGCATTGGCATTATCACTTTTTTTTAAATATATGGCTGCCAGATTATAATGAATTTCAGGCAGCTTACTGTTAATGGTCAAAGCCTTTTTAAATTCAATTTCGGCTTTTTCATAAGCTCCTAAGTTCCAAAATATAAAACCTATATTGTTTTGTGCCTGTGGATGAGATGGTTGTATTTGTAGGGTCTCTCTAAACTCAAGTAATGCTTCATCAAAAGATTTTGTCTGTCGGTATGCTTCTCCTAAATCAAAATGATAATGAGCCTTATTAGGGCGCATGCTTACGGCTTGTTGCAAAAAAGGAATAGCTTTCAAATAAACCTTTTGCATGCTCCAGGCTAGACCAAAAAAATAATAAGTATCTGGTTTATGATTACCTAGGGCAATGGCTTTTGAAAAATTTGCAATTGCGTACTTCCAATTTTTACGTTGAAAATTTATATGTCCTAGGTTTGCATAGGCATCTGGCTGTGAAGGGTTTAGCCGAAGAGTCTCAATTAGTTGGCGCTCTGCTTTTCTGAGCATTTTAGCTCCCATATATGCAGCTGCCAGATTGTTATGAACCAGATCTTTCTCTGGTGATTTTTCTGCTGTGTCTTTCCAAAGCGAAACTTCAGTCCGATAATCGAGTGAACGGTTTACGGTAAGCAAAAAGTATAGAGATAAAAATATAAATAAAAAACTGACCTTAAAAACCTTAGCATGTTGAATATTCAGGAATACCCAACCTAAAGCAAGACTGAACCCCAGTCCGGGCAAATAAGTGCGATGTTCATTGGCAATTTGCTTGAGAGGTATAATGCTAGATGATGGAAGCAATGTGATGACAAGCCAGAGAATGGAAAATTGAAAAAGAGGTGATTTATGCCGGCAAACAAAAACTGCTCCGATCACAAAAATCCCAATAGAAAAAATAAATTGTCCGTCCATTAATGTTGTTAATAAACGTATGTCTGGTTCAAAGTTTAGATTGAAAGGTAAAAACAGTTTGAGAAGATAATAATTGACTGCTACCTTGATCTGACTAATGAAGTACCAAAAGTTAATTGATTTTCCGGAGACAGGATCGATTTCAAAACGAAAAATACTGCCCCTCTCTAAGTAGCGGTAACAAAAAAAGAACAAAAGTAGCAGGAAAGCGCCAATGATTTTTGTAATTAAAAGGTGTCTGGTTTCTCTTGGTGTGATTAGCCAGATATAGATGATTGCTATTAAAGGAAAAGTGATTACAATTTCCTTGGCTCCTATTCCGAGAAAGAAAACGACAAGAATTCCTATAATAAAAATTAGTTTTTCATTCGAAGACAAGTGCTTCTTTCTAGGACGAACCAAACGGCAAAAGATATAAAAGGTGGATAGATAAAAAAATGTTGCGAGTCCTGACGATCGGCTAGAAATATAAGTGACAGTTTCGACTGTAAGAGGACTTAGTAGATGAATGGAAGCGCAAATCAGAGGTAAACGTTTCAACCGTTTTCGATTTTGATCTAAAAGCAATAATTCACTGACGAGAAAATACCAGACAATTCCAGTTAGAATATGGATAAGGATGTTAGTTAGGTGGTATCCAAATACATTTAGTTGTCCTATTTCCCGATTGGCTGCGAATGTAAGTAAAAGAACTGAACGATTAAAAATATTTTCGATACCAACACTCTTTTGAAAACCATCCAACTTTTGAATATAAGGGTTCTCAACAATGGCATGGGCATCATCATAATGAAAAGGAGAATGAAAAGTGGCTAGGAAAGCAAGGAGTCCCATGCAGATAAGAACTATAAGAGACTTGATCTGATACCCGATGACATCTGTAGCTTTCTTATTCATGGGGTCATATTTGCGGGATTGTTTAAATTTAACATCATTGTACTTATCATAGTTTTTTGAGTAGAGTTTGCGCTAGATATTGCCTGTAAATTTTTACGAGCATTTTCTTTCTCGCCAAGGGCGATAAGAGCTTCTGCGAGATAGATCCTTGCATTCACGTTGTAGGGTTGAAGTGCAATAGATTTTTCAAGAAAAGTTTGAGCATTTCCCCAATCCAGCTGCTTGTTAAAATTGAAACCAATTTGAGTATACGCAGAAGCTCTGGGGCCTGAAATCTTTAGAAAGAGTTTAAACTGTTGGGTAGACTCGCTCCATTGTTTTTGCATTTGATAAACTTTGGCAAGGTTAAACAATGCTGGTTTGTGCTGACTATTTAGTTTTAAGCAATGTTTGAAGGCATTTTTTGCCGGGTCTAGTTTTTCTAACATCATATAGGCGGTCCCAAGATTAAAATGTGCGGGTAATAATGATGGGTCTATTTTGAGAGCTGATTCCCATTCGATAATAGCATCTTCAATTCTACCTGTTTTTCCATAAAGCTCTCCTAGATTTGACCTAGCTAAGGCAAAAATAAGGCTCTGGTTCGATATGTTTTCCTTAACAGCTTGCTCTAATAAAGCAAGCGCCTGGTCGTACAATCCTTTTTGATTATAAACAGAACTTAGCCCAATTTTTGATGGAAAGTGACCCGGTCTAATTACTTGAACTTTCCTATACTCTTTTTCTGCTTCGTCAAGTCTTCCTTGGTCCAGATAAACGGTGGCAAGGTTATAGTGAGGCTCCAAGACTTCGGCTTCAATTTTTAAAGAGCGCGTGGATTTTAATATTTTTTTATCACTTTTTTCTATGAACTTATTTTTTTTTCTTAGAAAGAATTTTGAGTTTTCGAGGTTGTATTGATTTGTCATAAATATAGGTATATTTGAGACGCTTTTTTCAAAATGATAAG
>PAJA01000017.1 GCA_002705185.1 Nitrospina sp.
ACAGCACTCTCGGTAAAGGCAGTAGATTCTCTATCCATCTTCCTATCTCCTAACTTTCGATCCTTTTTCGACTTTAGTTTTTCATTTTGAACCGCATCAAATATCCCGCACCCACCCTAGCTCTCAACCAACCACAAAGTCGAAATTCACTATGTAGAATACGATGTTGGGAAAACAGTGGCTGCCATGAAAAGAAAGAAAATTCCCGAAGTTTTCATCGAACGTATTCAAACAGCTCAAGAACTAACCGGGAAAGCAAAAGATATCGTCTGTGCCTGCTAGAGTTTGGATATTAGGTTACGAAATTTGATCAATCCAAACTAAATGTAGGATCATCTGCCAATCCAATCATTGAACTTTAAAGGGTTAAGAAGTGGCAAGAATTGGCCAGAAGCGGTCGTTCCAGTGCTGTGCATTGTTAAATACGATGCGGGCCGAACATGATGATTGCCATTCCAATTAAACAAACCCCCGCACCAACAAAATCAGTGCTTGTAGGACGTACAGAATCAACCGCCCATAGCCACATTAGAGCAACGCTAACATAGACACCTCCATATGCGGCATATACACGGCCCGCTGCATGAGGATGAAGAGTGAGTAGCCAAACAAATAAACCAAGACTAACCGCTGCGGGAAATAACAACCAAATTGATTTATCTTCTTTAAGCCAGAGATAAGGTAAATAACAGCCGACAATCTCGGCAAGAGAAGTGAGTATAAACAAACCTAAAGTTTTTACTATTTCCATTGTCAGTTTTATGTGCCTAATTAGTGAGTAGTTTTGACACTGTGATTTTTTCAACAATATTGGTCTATATTATACCACTCGTAAGTCCTTTAATAACAATGATTCATCAACCCGGCTACTTAGCACATAGGTCTATAAAGTACACTACGGCTGAAATGTTTTTGGCATATCTAAGAATAACAGGTAAATGTAAACCAACTGACACCTGTTATTTTTTGTCTGATGCGGGAGTGGAAGAAGAAAGTGGGGTTAGAATTAATTATTGAGTAAGGTTTTAAAAATACAGTTTTTTTTAGGAATAATTAGAGTTAGCGTGAAAAAGTCGGATTTCAAATAAATGATTTGCTAGAGGGAAAATATTTTAGGCCAGGAACTTATATGACACCTGTAATACTATTTTCGATTTCTGGAGTTTTATTTAAATTTGTCAAATAGTCGTAATATTTATCAAAAGCATGGAAATAAGAAATGCCTTGAACGGTACAAGGGCTTCCTTTACCACCAATAGCTATTGAGATTTTTCGATCTATTTTCTTCCTCAAATCAACGAGTAACTTCTCACTTGTTACTAAATCGAATTTATGCGAAATGCTTAGCGTAATTAATTTCGGATTATTTTTATCAACCACATCAACAATTTCTTCTATTGGGTTATTAACACCCATAAACAAAACTTTTGATTGAGTTGCAGCAGTCACCGCAGCACAAAGTAGTATGCCAAGACTGTATGTTTCACCAGGTAAAGTAGTTATTAAAACAAGAGGACCGAGTTTTCTTGTGTTTAACTGCCTCCATTTCTCACTTAAAAAGCTCACCAAGCACTCAGACGCAAAATGCTCATGAGAAATGGTTAACTCCTCAGTTTCCCATCCATTGCCAATTCTTTCCATTAGTGGATAGGCAAACCTCAAAACAAATTCCAGCGCACCATATCGACCCCATTCATCATGAAATCCACTAAGAAGGGAGTCATCATTAGAGTTATGAATAAACTGGATCCAACTCTCAATCAACATTTTATCTGAAGCAGTTTGACTTACCTCTTTTGCTACAATATCTTTTTTGGGATCAACGAGCGATGCCAACCCCATCAAACCTTGAAGTTCCTCCATCGTCGCTGATACTACCTTGCTTGCCCGGTACCCTGAGTTTAGAGCACTCGCTATAGCTTTTAAACGAGGCACTTCTTCCTTTGGATACCTTCGATGACCTGAAGGAAGACGCTGAGAATGTGGTGCTCCGTATCTTTTTTCCCACACCCTCAGCGTATGGACTCCTATCCCTGTCATGGTAGAAAGCTGACCAATAGACAGGTAATCTTCCTTTTTATGCATTTCAATAGTCATTTAGATTCTTTCTTTTAGAGTATCGTCTATACAATGGCATCTTTGAGCTTTTGTTAACCATCAGACTGTAGCTATAAAGTTTCTTGCTCAAAATAAATTCACTGTATTTTAGCATAGGTTTTCTCCCTAACAGAAAAATACAAACTAAATAACAGGAACATAATCCCGAAGCATAAGTATGAAAAGTAAGGGGACATCATCAGAAAAAATATGCTTACATCCTCTATATTTGCAAACTCCTTTATATTTATAGCTTTTATAATATTCATGGTATTCACCTAGTTTATTTAGTTACTACATATTCTCTGTATTTAGGGGAGCCATAGCTACATTATGGATCTCCTCTTGACTTATGACCTTTGCTCCAGCAGAAGTCTTTTCAATCAAGAAATGCTTACCTTTAACCGTAGCATGAAAAGTATTACCAGATTTAATTCCATATTCTTTTAGAATTGATTGCTCGAATGCATTGAGTCCAATCAAGATGCTCTTTTCATTTCTCGTAACTCCCCTGACAATCTTATCTTGTGTGGCCAGACTAAAAGTCCACTCATAGGGTAAATATGAATGATCGTGACCAGCGTGGTTACTGTGACTGGTAGTTGCTTTGGAAAACATATTGGCTTTCTTTATAGGGACCTGATCTGTATAGGAAACTCTACTAACCCGCGTTGCGTCAATAATCTTCATGCCTGCAGAAGTTCTTTTTACCAGTAAGTTAATTCCACGGATTTCTGTGTTGAATTTGTTTTCAACCTTGATGTCATAATGCGCTAATTTTTTCTGTTCGAAAGAATTTAGACCAATCACGGAGGTAGGATTTAAAGAGTTCAACCTAGTATCAATCTTGGCTTTTAGGCTTTTAGATAGTACCCATTTATAAGGAATTGTAGAGTGGTCGTGAGCAGAGTGTGCCATTGCGGCGGAAGAAACAAAGACCAAACAGCATGCCATTGCTAAAATACTTAATGTTTTTTTTGCTGAATTCATTTCGACTTCTCCTTTTTTTTAATTTTTATAATTAAACATTTAAGTAACCTTTCAAACATTTTGCTAATTTAGACAAAGATAGTATATTTGTCAAGGTTTTAAATTAAAATAATTAGAATAATATCTAGATATTATGTAATTAATTGAATTTAAATGGTTTAATTTTAAAAATAAATGAACTAAAAGAAGTTTTTTCTCAAGAAAAATGAGATATTTCTAAGAGTTTTTGAAAAATACTGGACTAAATTCTAGGTTTTTACTGTTAGATTGAGTAGCATTGAGGTTTCTATGAGATGGGAGAGGTGAGTTGATTCTTCGAATTATCGTTATGCAAGCCTAAGCTATCGAGACAGTATCTTTAACTCATAATTCACCATTTAGACTGGAGATTACTTTTTATAATGTTTACCTTTTAATATCTTATTGAGCAAGCCTTTCGGTTTTTTTCAGTATCAAATCCAGAGACCTTGAGAATAGGAACCGAAAGACTACTCTCTTATTTTCCAAATGACCTTAAATATAAAATAATCTGCCGAGTTCATTATTCTAGTAACCCTAGAGGAAAAAAATTATGCTATAGCAGTTCCATCACTCCTATTTTTCAGAAAGAATATTAGAATTAATAAAATTAAATTGATGATAGAACGCAGAAATCATGTTTTAGACCGATTTTATATCAGAAGATACCCTAAAACTAATCACCTCTTCACCCGCCAGCCCGTTTAGCTCTGATTCCTTGCGTCTTTAAATAGTCAAGTATACGTGCAATATGGTCGCCTTGAATCTCTATGTTGCCTTCTTTAACCGTACCACCGGAACCACACATCACTTTGAGCTTCTTGCTCATCAATGCTAGAGTAGCAGCATCCAAATTGAGCCCTTTAATTAAAGTAATACCTTTACCTTTTCTGCCCTTGGTCTCACGAGAGACTCGCACGTTACCATCACCGGATGATAGTTTCTTTTTGCGACAGGCACATTGGTTAATAGGGTTACTACAGGCAGGGCAGATTCTACCTTTTTCGGTGGAGTAAACAATTCGATCATCACTAGACATTATTAAACCGTTACTTTAAGTTTGATAAACACTAACAATAAACATGCAAGCCTTTCGATAAATCTGTCTATGCACACCATTTTAGATCGTTTTTTATACAAACAGGCAAGATTTATAAAGTAAAAAATTTCACAAAAATTAAAGTTATATCCTGTGTATTAACTTTATGTTTATTTGGTTTAGCTTTTGCTACTTATTATTTGAAGGATTGTTACATGACAAAAATCGCCATTATTGGAGCGGGCTTATCCGGTTTATCAGCTGCCCGTTTTTTAAAAGATCGTGCCGAGATAACTCTTTTTGAGAAAGCGCGTAGCGTGAGTGGTCGAATTTCAACACGGCGAGCCGAGCCCTACTTCTTTGATCATGGAGCTCAATACTTTACTGCCAGAACAAAAGCTTTTAACGATTTCATTCAGCCTCTCATCAACCAAGGTTTAATTGAACGCTGGAACGCCCGCTACGTGAAGTTTGATAACGGTAAAATCATCGAACGTAAAAACTGGATAAATGACGAACCCCGTTATGTTGGTGTGCCGGGCATGAATAAAATTGCCAAACATCTTGCTAAGGAGTTGAATGTTCATATCAACACAAGGATTATATCGTTAAAACGTGGCGATTTATGGCAACTTACAGATGAGAGTGGTCAGGTTTATAGTGACTTTGACTGGGTTATCTCCACTACACCTTCACCACAAGCGGCAGAGCTTCTTCCCAAAAGATTCATATATTATGAAGATATCAAAGACGTCAAAATGCATGCCTGTTTTTCTCTTATGTTGGGTTTTTCTGAAAGTCTTCCACTCGAATTTGAGGCTGCACATGTTATACATTCTGACTTAAGCTGGATCGCGGTGAACAGCCATAAGCCTGGACGTGCTGATCCGTTTACTTTGATGGTACATTCCTCTGAGAAATATTCAGAAGCACATATTGATGATGACCGGGAAACTGTTATGCAACACCTCATGAATGAGACAAGTAATGTTATCGGACATGATGTCAGTATTGCTAATTATAAAACCGTTCATGGGTGGCGATATGCGAATAATGTCAAACGTAAAAACTGCCATATATTTTTAGATCCAGACCTAAAACTTGCTGCCTGTGGTGACTGGTGCCTTGGTGGACGCGTCGAAGGAGCATTCACATCGGCTTACAACCTTGTTAATGCGATGAAAGACAGCGTTCTATGAGTATAAGGCTGAAAAATATTGCTACGATTAGAACTTCAGGCACAAAAGAATGGTCAACATATCTTAACTTTAACGATCAATTACATCAGTTACTAAAGACTTATAACAACCATGAAAGATATTACTTTTCACCTATAAATGGTTTTACTATTAATAAACTTATTAAATAAATGCACCAAAAAATAACTAATGTTTGAGACAATATCTCTAAGCTATAAAAGAATTTATTCGCAAATGACAAGTCATACTCGAAATACGTTACCAACCCTAATGGAATAGATAACACAATAAAAACTCTAAACATTCCATTTTTATAGTTTTCGTAATTCATAACATAAACCTTAAATATAATTGCCCTAATAAACACCTTTTCGACAAATTGCATTATCTTCATCTAAGGAAGCAAGGTTTTGCAATGATCGTTTGATGTCACGGAATCCAACATCACATTCTTTTCTTTTATTAGAACTTAATGACTTGGATAACTCGGGAAAACAGTTAAAACCTTTACTCCCTTCTTGCTTTCTTTTTACACAGGATTTGAGTCGATACTTTGACGCGGGTTTAATACAAGTTTCTAAAAGTTGAATATTTCTAAAGATTTCATCAATCTGGTTATTAAAGTTTTTCTCAATAGTTGTACATTTATCTATTGCATAAATATTCTTAACTTTAAGAATCCCCACCAAAAACAGAAAAGTGAGTGCGAGTAAAAATGTATGTCTAAGTTTCATAGTTTCTCTAAAGTAATTTTAAGATGAGGCAATTACTGAAGATATAAAAGTATCAACAAGAAATATAAATTATTAAAACAAGTTTTCTCATAACCGTATCACACAATTAATATATTCACCGTATACACATCACCATAAGTTCTCTATTCATGGAAATTACTACAACATTAGGAACAATCAATGTCCAATTCAGTGAATACTCTTAAATTAAAAATGTTTAACTCTATAAATTATATTTTCATGAAACTTATTCAATTATCTAATCAGGAGATTACCTAATATTATTATCTTTGTGTAAACCACCAAAATATCCCCAGTCTTTCCTGTTCAAGAAGTTTCCAGACATAACAAAGCTTTTCTGACAAATAAACGTTTTTCCCAATATAATCTTTAGAGAGTCTACTCATATCATCCCTGGACAAGCTTATTGTATTAAGGCTTTTACGGGTATTCATGTATGCTTTATGAAGTCCTCTCTTATCTTTATTAGAATTTGGATATTCAACGGAAAATAAATCATTATTATATCGCCATGTTATTCTTGTATACGATCCTGATGACCTGCTGTAAATCTCAGATGAAAATGTACCTTCATCAGCAGCAATCATACCAAGTTCTTCGATAAGGTTCTGTAATTGTTTAAAGCTTAAACTTTTAAACATTATACAAGCCCTCCATATTATTTTTCTTTTACTCCTTCTCCTTAAAAAATAGTTTCTAACCTTATAAATATGAATCTCTAAGAAACAAAAAACACATAATTTAATATTAATTTTGATTCATTAATACGAGAGATATTCTTTTTGAGTGCTTGCGGGACTTAGAGGAACGAAGGACTAAGCATGAGAAGTGATTACTGTTTATGGCAATGGTGTTGGCATAAAGTTTATTTTCATTTTGGCGTGAGGGTTACTGCCGTTTATTAATGATTTTCGTGGAATCGACCCAAGAGACATTCATTTAGTCAGACAAATACTAAATATATTCATTAAAACAACTCACTACTATTTTTTGTTATTAATGAAATTCGGATTTTGATGATGTCTGCTGTGTAATGAACATAACTCCTAATATTGCAAATAAAATTATTTCTACGAAGTATGTTCAAGTGTTGGGTGAGAAATGAAGGATAGTCTTTGGAACGTATTGCATGATAAATTTATACTTATCTTGTAAGAGTGGAGAATCATGAAACGCGGGTATCTATTAAAAGCATTATTATTCACGGTGTTTATTCTTCTACACAAAAGTTTTGTTAATAAATTATGTCTAACTGGAATATAGCTAAACAATACCACCAAAACTCTAGACACGATTATCATCGGTCAGCTCCGGGTCCAGGTTATATGGATTGGGAAAACCAACCCAAGCCCTTCCGCCAGTATGATGGTGCAGAAATTATTGAATTAAACAAGATTCCTATAAATCAGGGGCCTCTATTCCACGAAGCTTTACAACCTGAAAACATTTCACCCTCTCCCTTTACTTTTGCGACTCTCTCGCAATTGTTCTTTGATAGCCTTGCTATTTCAGCATGGAAGAGCTTTAAGGGTTCAAAATGGGCTCTTAGGGTTAATCCCTCAAGCGGGAACCTGCATCCGACAGAAGGTTATTTAATCTGTGGTCCCCTAGAAGGGCTCAGTAATTCTTCCTCTATCTCCCATTACTGCCCAAAGACTCATGGGCTAGAAATACGAACAACCTTTTCAAGTCACACATGGGAGAAAATGGGACTCCCAGAAAACACATTCTTCATAGGATTAAGCTCTATTTATTGGAGAGAAGCATGGAAGTACGGACTAAGAGCTTTCAGATACTGCCATCATGATATGGGCCATGCTTTGGCCGCAATCAACATAGCTTCCTCAGTATTAGGATGGAAAACTAAATTGATGGATCATTTTGGTAGTGAAGAGTTAGAAGTTATTATGGGTTTACATAAGAAAAATGAAGAAGAGATTGAAGTTCCAAACTGTATGGTCGCTATCAATCTTCCAGAAAACTCTAAACATATAAGAAGTAGCAATTTTCTAGCAGACTTGTCTGGTTTTAAGTGGGTAGGAGAACCCAACATTTTGAGCAGCGAACACATGGACTGGGGCGGTATTACAGAAGTATCACAAGCAACTCAAAAACCATCCACAGAGGACTCCTCGGATTTTACAAGGGCAACATTACCAATCCTTTTACAAGAGGACTCCTTCCCTATAAGAAAAGCTATTCATCAACGAAGAAGTGCCGTTGCCATGGATGGCAAGAAGAGAATCTCAATTGAAACCTTTTTTCAGTTTATGGCAATAACGGTTCCAGAGGCTTCCCCCCTCCCATTTCAAACTTTCCCGTGGGACTCGCAAATCCATTTAGGAGTCTTTGTCCATAGAATCGATGGTCTTGCCGAAGGCTTGTATTTTTTGGTACGCAATAAAAACCACCTAAGTGATTTAAAAGCCAAGTTGAAAAATGATTTTGCTTGGACAAAACCTAACTCCTGCCCAGAAAATCTGAATTTATATTTACTGCAAGAAGGTAACTTTCAAGGCGTGGCTACTTCCGTTTCGTGTGGACAAGATATCGCCGGAAAAGGTTGTTTTAGCCTGGGTATGATCAGTGCTTTTGAAAATACCTCAAATAATTTCGGCCCTTGGATGTACCCACGTCTTTATTGGGAGTGTGGAGCCATAGGGCAAATGCTTTACCTGCAATCAGAAGTCAGCGGTATTCGTAGCACAGGAATCGGTTGCTTCTTCGATGATCCTGTCCGCGAAATTTTTGGTATCCAAGATAGTAGCTATCAAAGCTTATATCATTTTACCGTTGGTGGACCAATAGAAGACACCCGCCTCACAACACTTTCTGCTTACCCAGAAGATTAATCTTATTTTTTTCACCATTTCCTGACCTATTGCCTAATAAGCCAGAAACTGGTGAAGATAGGTAAGAGCTGAGGTTGAAGTCAATAGTAAATAAATGCTAGGTTGATTCATCCGCTGAAGCAATACTTTTAAAAATATAAAATTTAAATGACATGGCTAACCGAGAACATATCACTCTGTTAAAGAGTTCAATAGAAAGATGGAACATCTGGAGAGAAAGCTATCCAAAAATCGAACCCGAATTTGATCGTGTCGACTTTAATGGTCTTAACCTGAAGAATGCTAATCTTCGAAGGGCTAATTTTGATATGGCTTTACTGAATAGTACTAATTTTGAGGGAGCTGATCTGACTAAAGCTCTCTTTTCAGGTTCGGATTTAAGGGGTGCGAACCTTAACGAAACCGATTGTTCTGCAGCAAAGTTCCACGGCGCCGATTTATACGGATGCTCATTTAAGAAAGCGATCTTGAGAAGAGTAAATTTTAGAAACTTTGACCTTCGTGGTATAGACTTCAGTAAAGCCGATCTAAGAAAAGCAGACCTAAGAAAGTCTAATCTTGAAAAAGTAAATCTGTTTGGAGCAGATCTTCGCCAAGCTTTGTTCGCTGAGGCCAATATCAGAGAGGCATACCTATCTTCTTCTTGGTTACAAGGTACTGACTTACAATCGGCTAACCTTAGTAAGGCTATACTGCGCTATTCTATCAAACTGACCTCTACACAGATACAGTCGGCGAAGATCGACTGCGAAACCAAACTTCCTCATTATCTAAAAGTTTATTGGACTTCTGAAACGGATTTTCGTTGTGAAGAAAAAACTGTATTATCAAGCTAACACAAAACTGACATAGTACGCCTTTTTCAAATAATCATTTTTTTTTGTAATATATTGCTTTGGCTTACTTGATAATATCTCTAGTTTTTTTTGGCATCTGCTAAATCTCATTGCGGCTGATTGAGGCCATCCTTTTACAGGCAGGGTGGAACTTGGCTATTGGTGAGTGTAGATGACAAGCATTAGAAACTTTGTTGATATCCACCCTAGTTCTCACCCATCCCCACGAGTTCCTGACGTATTGCCCAATGGGTCTAAAATCTGCACCTTGCTCATAAAGCAAGGTGCAGACCATTTACTTTTATTGTCTTAGTTCTTATTTTCTGCTTTTGCTTCTACCAGACAAAGACACATTTAAGTTAGTTGGATTAACTTCCCTCTGGCAATCTCTGCGTTCGATGGATTAAACAATCCGCTGGACTTTTTATAAAAAAGATCCTGATATTCACTAAAAATTAATTCAAATTCTTGAAGTTCAACATCTTTTTCTTTCAAAAGTGTCCTCAACTGCTTTCTTATACGAGATCCATCTATCTTGTCATACATTTTTCGACAACTAACACAGTAGCTCTTATCGCTAAATACAGATAGAAATGTATTGGTTGATTCGCAACGAGGACAAGTTGTAAATTTTGGTTCTGTTTCTAGTGTAGAAAACATCGTCAATTCCTTAATAGTTTTTATCTTGATGTTACCCAATATTGCAAATTGTGTTCCATATATTTCTCTATAAAAGAGAAGACTTGCTAACACCTTTAAATGGATAAGTTTAAGGTGCTTATTTGATTAGGCCATCTGAGGGAGGCAGGGTAAAAAATAGCTAGGTTTTTGACACGGAAGTTGGTGTTCTGCGCTTTATGAATAAACCAAAAGCCTTGTTCATAAAGTTACACGATACGTTCTGGAAAGTTTGCTAGATTCTTTTGAGACGATAATGTCTCTTAGACCGGAGGGCACTCTGAAGTAACTACCTTTAGCCAACATATAGTTATCTAAATATTAACTTCAGTCCTAACAAAAGTTACTCTCTCAGCTCTTCAAAAAACTATTATCATTTTAAGTTCAGGCTTATTTTGATAAGGGAATCAGACTTGTTGAATGCTATGGAGAGATACAGGTAAATGTTATGAAAAGAGTTGAATTATCAACGATAATAGCGTGCAAATAAATTAACACTTTTATCTAATATCATAACTACCAAGAAACCAACAGATTGTGATTACATCAATAACTAATTGCAAACATTAGTATTAATTTATTTTATCTATTTTGGCTCGGCTCTTGCTTTGTTTGTTATGACATTAATAGTAGGTATAAAGCTCCACTTCCATTACATTATATTATTATTAAAAAACGGAGGGGTTATGTTAAGAAAACACAGCATCAAGTCATACGTATTAGTTGCCGGGTTAGCTACTGTTCTATTTTTACCGGTCACGGCCGACGCTGATAAAGCAGCGGATCGAGCTATGAAGAAAGATGGTTTTGGATTAGAAAGCACTAGAGGTAATAATTCAGTCGCTGATAGTTTAAGAAAGGCTGACGGGCACCCCGCAGGTGCTCCTGCTCGAATGCCTGCTGGAACAATGGCTCCGGGAACACACCCAGGAAAAATGGCTCCAGGTACGATGGCTCCAGGAATGCACCCAGGAAAAATGGCTCCAGGTACGATGGCTCCAGGAATGCACCCAGGAAAAATAGCTCCAGGTACGATGGCTCCAGGAATGCACCCAGGAAAAATAGC
>PAJA01000018.1 GCA_002705185.1 Nitrospina sp.
ACAAAAATAATTCCGGCTATTGCCCCAATAGCGAGAGCTCCAAATGGATGCACTTGATCGGAACCAGCGCAAATAGCAACGAGACCTGCTAAGGCACCATTGTGAATGAATCCGGGATCATTTTTAGAAATCATAAGAGCTGCAATAATTCCTCCAGCCATTGCAAAAAGAGAGTTGATGGCCACTAAGCCTGAAATTCCTTGTAATGTGGCCGCGGACATAACATTAAAACCAAACCAGCCTACGCAAAGCATCCAACTGCCAAGAGCCATGAAAGGAACACTGCTGATAGGTATAGGACGACTTCGGCCCTCGGAGTCCCATCTACCAAAACGAGGCCCAAGTATAATTACTGCTGTCAAAGCGATCCACCCACCCATAGAATGGACGACCACAGACCCTGCATAATCATGAAAGGGTATTCCGCCAGTCAGTTCCGCAAGCCAAGAACCTTCCTGTCCAAGAAAATTGATTTGTCCCCATACCATTCCTTCAAATAAGGGGTAGGTTATACCGACGAAAATACCAGCAGCTAAAGCCTGAGTCCAGAACTTAGCTCGTTCGGCAATACCACCGGATATTATTGCAGGAATAGCAGCCGCAAATGTTAATAAAAAGAAAAAATGAACAAGCTCATACCCCTGATTTTTTGCTAGTAATTCGCTGGCTGGTTGAAACATAAAAATTCCGTAGGCAACTCCATAGCCAATAGAAAAATATATCAGAGTTGAAATAGCGAAGTCGACCAAGATTTTTACAAGTGCATTAACCTGATTTTTCTTTCGCACAGTGCCCACTTCAAGAAATGCAAATCCTCCGTGCATAGCAAAAACCATCACTGCACCAAGCATCATAAATAGAACATCGCCACTACTTGCAAGTGAACTAATATCATTTTCCATTATCTTTTCCCCATTTCAGAATTTATGAGTTTCGTTGCCCATCATGTTTTCCTTATAAGGGGAGCAGGATTACATTAACAAATGTTTTATCGACCAATAAGCTCCGGAGCAAAAGGAAAAACTTTGATTGTGAGCATATTCCGGTAAACTATATCTACTTGCTCTACCAAAATAAACAGAATTAAAGTCAGAGTCTTGAGTTTCCAAGAAATAAATTCATGTTTAGCACTTAATTTATTTTTCTAAACTCAAATAAATCAATAGAGTAATCTAATTTCGAAATGCTATGTTCCGCTTGGTTAGTAGGTCAGGCAGATCATAAGAGATGGGTCAGTCAAAACTTTACCCATAACTTCGGAAAGACTGTCGTTTAAGAAACTCTCATTTGGGAAGCTAGCAGGGCTGATACCAAAACGATTTTTGCTTGTTGTAAAATTTTTGCTGAGTTTTCTTTTTTGATTTTTACAAGTAGCTTTGATGTTTGCTTTAACTCTAATATTTATTTTTGGAGGATCTTCCTGGTAGCGACTGTTTATATTTAATATTTCGATTTTCAAAGATCTATCGGATTTTAAATTTAATTTTTTAGGCATAAAACCTAGCTTTGTTAATCCCTGCAGAGTTCGAGTTCTAAAAATCTCCTTCAGGTCTCCTTGGGAAATGATTGTAAACTTTCGAACTTTAAACCTGTCCTCCCATTTCGAAATGATGTTGTTGGAGCGGTTATCAACAACTTTTACTGACACAGGTAGCCCTTTACCGATAGTTGAATTATGAATGAGTATGGAAGGGTCAATGAAGACCCGATGATTTTTTGAGCATCCCGAAGAAATTATAAAAAAAACAAAAATAGTTATACTTAAAATTTTTAGGGCTATTGACTTCATATTTCAGCTTATCTGAAAGTAGATTAATAGATTGGAGTAATTTGTTAGATTAGGTTCTAAATTTTTACGATCATCAAACTTGATAGTCAGGATAGATCATAATTACTCAGGGCAGAGATCTACTTTCCTCTTTAGGCGTTAAAACTTATACCCTTAACTGAGACCGAAAAGAATTATTATTGATAGACCAAAACTTTGGCTAGATATAAATTGACATATATACTCTGCCTGATTATTCCTGCAATTGATTAGTGATAACCTGCCCATTGTTGTGGATAGTCTCTTTCATATCAATACCACAACCTCGCAGAATTGGTCTGGCTTTTTTTGGGAACTTACAATTGGTTGCAGTGGTACAGGGGTCACATAGGTCGCAAGGTTGAGCAGATAAAGTTAAAGCTTTATTAAATCCTTTTACCTTTAAAATTTTTTTCATCTGGACAACTATTTCTCTAACATTTTTTTCAGGGCCAGCGTTAATAAGAAGAGCCTTTTTATATTCCACAAGGACTTCTGATATTTCTCCCGCATCAGGAGTGAAGGGAGGACAGGTAAGTACTGATCCATCATGAGAGCAACCATACTAGCATTGCAATTTTACCCAATGAGCAATTGATATAGTTTTTGTGAAAATCACTTTTGCATTGATACAACCTAATCGGATTGCCTCCTGAATCAACTTCTGATTCGAAGGAATATTTTTAGTCAAGGATTTTATATTTCAGATGGCATGATCTATTCTAATTCCGTATACACGTTGTTATTTTGATCTGTATTATTTAGCGGATGAAGTTGAAGGTCAAGAACATACTGCAAGGTGTTTTTATGACATTTTTTCGTAAGTTAATAGCTCTTGTGTTCATCATTTTAAACCTTGATTATTAAAGGTTTGTCGTTTTTAATGGGTAGCGGATATGCTCTCAAATTTTACGGACTTGAATATAGTAACAACAGGTGAGAAATGAAATTTCCCTTTAAAGCGATTGGTTTTGATTGGGCAAACACTATAGTAGAGTTAAAAGAGGAATGCGATCGTACCCCATTGAAAAAAGTTTTCGATTGCCTTCAGGCAAAACAAGTTGCCTTACCTGAATTTGAAACTTGTCTTAGTAAATCGCGAGAACTATTTAGATCAATGATTGAGGAATCCCAAACGACTTACCGAGAGGCCCGTTACGAGGAGGTTTTACAATATCTACTTTACTACTTTAATATCTCCTTAGAAGGGAAGAGTTCACTTCAGGAGCTTTTACAGGTTTACTACAAACAAGTTTATAGTAAAAGGGAGACCTTTCCTGAGGTGAATGCTGTTCTCCATCAATTGAGTACATGGGGTGTTTCTATGGGGATTGTTTCCAATACTACTAACCCGATTTTTATGAAGGAATTGGAACTGGAAGACTCAGGTTTAAAGAGTTATTTTGACTTTACCATTTATTCCTCTTGTGTTCCCTTTCGCAAGCCACACCCTTCGATTTTTCAACTTGCAATCAGTCAATTTCAATTAGAACCCTGCGAAATTCTTTTTGTCGGGGATAGTCTTTCGTTCGATGTGATGGGGGCTCATAGAGTGGGGATGAAGACCGCATGGATAAACAGAAAAAATGAAGAAACTGATATTGTTCCGGATTATGAGTTATCCTCCCTAGAAAGCCTGCTCCAGATTGATTGGGTTGAGGCATGAGCCATAGGTTTTTTGTCCCCGCAGAACAAATTATCGCTAACAATGTAAAGCTTACCGGATCAGATGTTTCACATATTAGGACAGTATTAAGGTTGAAGGCGGGAGCATCCATTCAGGTTATAAATGGCTTGGGTCAGTTGCTCACTGTTCGACTAGTTAGAGTCAAAGTGAAAGAGATTCAGGGAGAAATTATTGCCTCAGAGAAGTTCAATGTGGAATCTCCCTTAGCAATTCACTTAGGGTTGGCATTGACCAAAGGTAGCAAGTTTAATACGACTTTAAGAGCTTCGGTGGAACTAGGGGTGAGTTCTATAACGCCTTTAACTACAGATAGATGTGTGATAAAAAAAAATCTCGCTAAAACCAAAATCGAGCGCTGGAAGAAGATTATATTGGAAAGTTCAAAACAATGTGGCCGCGCGAAAGTTCCAGTGATGACCGATGACATTGAACCATTGGAAGTATTTTGTCGTCATAATGATGATCGAGATATTAAACTAGTCTTTTGGGAAAATGAGGCTAACAGTTCTCTTAAAAATTTAAAGTTTGACCAATTGCCTTGTTCTGTCGCGGTTTTAATTGGCCCGGAGGGTGGATTTAGTTTAGATGAAATCAACCTAGCTAGGAAGTATGGTTTTCAGACTTTGAAAGTGGGGCCTCGTATTATTCGTGCGGAAACGGCTCCTATTGTGGTATTAGCTCTTTTGCAATCGGTTTGGGGAGACTTGTGAAAAATTAAGTTTCGTAATAAAGTTTGTTATTAGTGGTCCATTATTTAAAACCTTAAACCTATGATCTAACCATGAGCTATCAATGCAAGCTTGACATTTTTGAAGGTCCTTTAGATCTGCTACTTCATCTAATTAAAGAACAAAAAATGGATGTTTACGATATACCTATTGCTCAAATTACTCGGCAGTATATGGAGTATTTGGGAGTGATGCAGGAATTAAACCTTGAACTAGTTGGAGAGTATTTGGTCATGGCCGCTGAGTTGACTCGTATAAAATCAAAAATTTTAATTCCAGCCCCAGAAACCAATGAGGAATTTGATGCGGGAAGCGGAGAAGACCCGCGTGCCGAATTAATGCGAAGGTTGAAGGAATATCAGCGTTATAGGGACGCAGCATTTGAGTTGAGACTAAAAGAACATGATCGTCAACAGGTATTTGTGCGTGGTGGGCAGATTGCAATTGATGGAAATACAGAGGAGAGGGAGTTAGTGGATGCATCGGTGTTCGATTTACTTAAAGCTTACCAGAAAATCCTGGATAACAAGTTGTTTGAGAAAGATTATGAAGTTGAAATCACCGAAATGTCGGTTACAGATCAAATTCAACATATCATAGAAATTCTCAATGCATCAGAAAGCGTCACATTTGAATCCTTATTTACGGTTTTAAATACTAAACAGGAGGTTGTTGTGACGTTTCTTGCTATTTTAGAGTTAATGCGCCTTAAATTATTACGTGTTCAACAAGCCCGCCATTTTGAAACTATCAGAATTTATAAAGCCGCAGATCAGGAAGCTCAAGACGCTATCATGCGGGAATATCAACAGACTATGGGTTCTGATTCCTGAGAACTTTGAGGTGCATTTCGGTCCTTTTTAGTTACTTACTTTATATTATCCAATTATATCTAGGTTGTAAAACTACACGGCCCACCTTTTGAAACTATTTGGTAAAGAAGGCTTTCCGTCTGGCTCTGGGTGGGATACAATATAGTTATAAACAATAGTTTACACCCCACTCTAGAAACTATGCTTCGTCAAATCAAAGATGATGTAAGGATTGCTATGGAAAAGGATCCTGCAGCAAGGAACTTTATTGAGGTATTGTTATTATACCCCGGTGTGCATGCCTTGATCAGCTATCGTATGGCTCATGGTTTATGGAATATGGAGTTTAATTTTTTAGCCAGAGCTTTATCCCAGTTTTCTAGATGGATAACGGGTATAGAAATTCATCCTGCCGCGAAAATTGGTAGTCGATTTTTTATTGACCATGGTATGGGAGTCGTGATTGGAGAAACTTCGGAGGTCGGAGATAATGTATTCATTTATCACGGGGTAACATTAGGAGGCCTTGCAACCAAAAAGGCTAAGCGTCATCCGACTATTGCAGATAATGTTGTAATTGGTGCGGGAGCCCAAGTTTTGGGTCCTATTCACGTTGGACGTAATACAAAAATTGGCTCTGGATCTGTAGTTCTTCAAGATGTACCTGAGTATTCTACTGTTATTGGGGTACCGGGAAGAGTGGTTTATTCTGGTATTTCTGCAGATATGGAGGATAGTGATGGTTTGGAGTCTTTCCCGGACCCTGTAGCCCGAGCTATTGAGTGTATGTTGGACAGGTTGCCACAAATGGAAAAAGAAATCCGAATGCTAAAGGAAACCTTGAAGCAGAATGGTATAGATCAAAAGAAAACAGTTGTTGTAGATCAAGAGACTGTCAAAGGGAATCAGTCTTAATCATGGTTTAATAGCATTTATAAGTCTAATTTCATTGCTATCTTTTAAAATCCTCATTTTTTCTAATCAATCTGTTTTTTATATTTTTTTATAGGTTGAGTTTGGATAAAATTTATCTTGATCATAATGCAACAACGCCTATCGCTCCCGAAGTACTGGAACGGGTAACATCTGTTTTACAAAACCAGATTGGTAACCCATCAAGCTTGCATTCTCAGGGCAGGTCAGCACGGGTTTTGTTAGATGAAGCTCGAGAACAAGTTGCCTCTCTCATTGGTGCATTCCCTTCAGAAATTATTTTCACAAGCGGGGGAACCGAAGCAAATAATTTAGCCCTTTTGGGTGTGGCTCTAGGGTTAGGTAAAGCTGGAGGGCATATTGTTACGAGTCAAGTGGAACATCCTTCGATTTTAAACCCATGCTTGCAACTGGAAAGCCTAGGTTTTGAGATTGATAGAGTTACAGTCAATAGGTTGGGTTGTATTGATTCATTTGAGGATTATCTAACAGAATCGACTCTTCTTGTATCCATGCAACATGCTAATAGTGAAACAGGTGTTTTGCAGGATATTGAAAGAGTGGGAGAGATAGCTCGAAAAAAGAGGATCTTATTTCATACTGATGCAGTCCAAAGTGTAGGTAAAATTCCAATGCGGGTCCATGAATTGCCTGTCGATTTGTTATCCATATCAGCGCATAAGTTGAATGGGCCAAAGGGTGTTGGTGCTCTCTATTTGAGAAATGGAACTCCTGATTTATTTTCTCTAGTATGTGGTGGAGGACAGGAAAAAAAAAGAAGAGGCGGTACAGAAAATGTCGCTGGGATAGTAGGTTTTGGTAAGGCTTGTGAATTAGCTCAGAATCGTTTATCTTCTCAGAGAGATTTATCTCTTTCCTCCTTGCGTGATCATTTCCTTCACCTAGTTTTTGATCGCATTTCTGGGGTGGAGGTTTTTGGTGATTTGGAGAATATGCTCCCAAATACTTTGAACCTTGGCTTCGAAGGGGTTGAGGGTGATACCTTGCTTATTGCATTGGATATGGCTGGGTTGGCTGTTTCTACAGGGTCAGCCTGCAGTTCTGGGGCAGGGCTTCCTTCCCCTGTGCTGACAGCGATGGGCATACCCACGAATAAAATCAATTCATCTATTCGCTTTAGTTTGGGTTTTAGCACGACCATGCGTGAAGTTGAAAAGTCTGCAGAGATTTTAGTGAGAACGGTGTCTTTAAATAGAACAGGTACATATTCTTAAATAATAAAAATTTAATGAAAACCAGATAAAAGTCGATATACTTATTAAAGTAAACCCTATATAGAGTTGACATAAGCAAGTCAAGCTCATATAATCCATTGTTTATAAAGGGCTAGAATATTTTTTTAGGAATTTGATGGAGTCACTTATGCCACCTACCAACACTTTTATGCGCCTAACCTTGGTTCTGGTTATTTTCTCATCTTTAACTTTTACAAGTTGTAGCTATCTTCCTTGGGTAGGTGAAGAGGAAGATGACTTGGCATTTGAAGATGATTTTCCTTTTGAAGATGATGAAACCGTAGCTAAAGATGAAAATGCTGAAAATGCTGAAAAAGATGAAAGCGGGGATGCAAATGAGGATGATTTTTTTGCAGAGGATAGTGACTTATCAGATAAAAATGAGCAGGAAGATGGTTTTGCTAGCTTAGATCAGGATACGGATAAAGGAGAGTTGAAAGGAGATGTTGAAAGCTTGCAAAGTCAGCAAGAGGCATTGATCAGTAAAGTTCGGGAACTGGAGGAAGTTTTGATAACACTTGAACCCAAGATCAATGCTACAAGTGAAAGGCTAGATAATAATGTCGCTTCGGTAGTCGACTCTTCTGATTTTCTAGAGCCGGAGGTTGAGGATTTGAAGGCGCAGGTTGCAAGGCTTAATGAAGAGATATCTAGAATTAAAATGCAAAGAACTCAGCATGTGCCTACTCCTAAAAGACGTATGCGTAGAGTAGCAAAGACTCCTCCAGAATATGATAAAGCTCTTAGTAATTATCGTAATAAAAATTATGACGAGTCAATTTTATTGTTCCAGAACTTAGCCTTAAGTAATCCTCCAAAAAACCTGCGAGATAATGTCGCCTTCTGGATTGGTGCTAATTACTTAGCATTGGAGATGTATGATGACGCAATTCTCCAGTTTGAGACAGTTTTAAACAAATACCCTAGGGGGAATAAGGTACATGATTCCCGTTATATGCTTGGTATAATATATTCCAAAAAGGGTGAAACAAGTCACGCAGTTGAAGTTCTCGAGGGTGCATTGAAGAATAATCCTCCATCCGAAGTACGTGGAAAAATTCTTGTTCAATTGAATCAGATTCAGTAGTAAATTTGTTAAAACTTTTATAGTTCTTCCCCAAATTATCCGTTGATGCCCATTGAGTTTTGAGTTATTCTCAATACGATAATACCTTCTTTTTATTTTTCAAAACCTCGATGATCTGAGGTGTCTGTCTATCCGATTATTTTTTTATTCCTGTTTATTCTTAAATAGTCCATTTTTTCAATTATCGATACGATTTGTTCATGGCTATTAAATCGAAAGTTATAGCTGTCATCCCTGCGAGATGGGGTTCTTCAAGGTTTCCTGGCAAACCTCTTGCGCTCATCAAAGGCAAACCAATGATTCAGTGGGTATTCGAACAGACAAGCAGGGCAAAAAGTGTTTCAGAAGTTATTATAGCCACAGATGACTCTCGTATTTTAGATGCTGTTAATAAATTTGGTGGTAATGCTGTAATGACCTCGGCGAATCATGAATCTGGAACCGATCGTGTTGCAGAGGTGATTCGCAATAAAAATTGTGAGATCGTTGTGAATGTTCAAGGGGACGAGCCATTGATTCCTCCCGTGAATATTGATTTGGTAGTACAACCCTTGTTGGAAGGAATTCCAGAGTCGACCGTCACGTTAAGGATATTAATTAAATCATACGATAACTTGCTGGACCGTAATATCACCAAAGTTGTGGTCGATAAATCTAGTTCAGCCCTGTATTTCTCAAAAGCAATGATACCTTGGGATAGGGATGATACTATTCAAAATTCACCAGTCGATCCTTTAAAGCCTTTCTGGTATAAACATATTGGTTTATATGCATATAGAAAAAACTTCTTGATGAAGTTTGCTAGTTTACCTATCTCAGGGCTTGAGCAAATAGAAAAATTAGAGCAATTGCGCATTCTTGATAACGGTTACAAAATTAAAGTAGTTGAAACGAAGCTGGACTCAATTGGTGTGGATTGTGAAGAGGACCTTGTGATGCTAGAAAAACGTCTGGCAGTTTAGACATTTTTACCCTGAAACTGTTGAGGATATTAAGTGAAAAAACGGACTATCGTTAAAAAAGTAAAATATATATTTGTAACAGGTGGCGTTTTATCATCTTTAGGTAAGGGGATTGCGGCATCATCCATAGGTAGTTTGCTGGAGTGTTCAGATCTTAAAATAACTATACTCAAACTGGATCCATACATTAATGTAGATCCAGGGACGATGAATCCGTTTCAGCACGGTGAGGTTTATGTGACTGATGATGGCGCTGAAACCGACTTAGACCTTGGACATTACGAACGATTCACTAATGCCAAAATGCGCAGGGCCAATAATATTACTGCAGGTCGTATTTATCATAATGTTATTCAAAAGGAGCGCAAAGGTGAATATTTGGGCGCTACGGTTCAGGTAATCCCTCATATTACTGATGAGATCAAAAATCATATCCGTTCGGTTGGTAAAAGTGGAGTGGATGTTGTGATTTGTGAAATAGGTGGTACGGTCGGTGATATTGAAAGCCTTCCATTTTTAGAGGCTATACGTCAGTTTAGGTTTGATGTTAAACCTAAAGACGTGCTTTATGTTCACTTAACTCTCGTTCCCTACATTAAAACCTCAGATGAATTGAAAACCAAACCTACACAGCATAGCGTTCAAAAATTGAGAGAAATTGGTATTCAACCGGATGTACTACTATGTCGGACTGAAAGAAAACTTTCTAATTCGATCAAAGAGAAAATAGCTTTATTTTGTAGTGTCGAGGAAACCTCCGTAATCACTGCTATGGATGTTGCGTCTATTTATGAAGTCCCGCTTAGCCTTGAAAAAGAAGGCCTCTGTAAAATTATTCTGAAAAAATTGGGAATGAAACCAACGCAGCCAAACTTGGAAAGATGGCAAACGATCAATCAGATTTTGATCAAACCAGAGAAAGAAGTCAGGATAGGTATTGTGGGAAAATATGTGGACCTGAAAGAATCTTATAAAAGTCTTACGGAAGCATTGATTCATGGTGGTGTTGGTAATAATGCTCGTGTTATTTTTAACTGGATAGATGCAGAAGACCTAGAAAAAGAGAATGGTCAGGTTTTGCTTGCTAAGTCTGACGGAATTCTGGTTCCCGGTGGATTTGGCGACAGAGGTATCGAGGGTAAGATCAATGCAGTTCAGTATTCACGAGAAAAAAAAGTTCCTTTTTTTGGAATTTGCCTTGGTATGCACTGCGCTGCAATTGAATTTGCGCGGCATGTAGCAAATCTTAAAAACGCAAACAGTTCTGAGTTTTCAAAGACATCACCTTATTTAGTTATTGATCTGTTGCCTGATCAGGACTCTACAGGGGACAAGGGTGGAACTATGCGGCTCGGCGAATACCCATGTCAGTTAAGAAAAAATTCGAATGCTTATAAAGCATATGGAAAAAGAGAAATTGAAGAGAGGCACCGGCATCGTTATGAATTTAACAATATGTATCGTATCCAAATGGAAGAGGCCGGTTTGGTATTTAGTGGCTTGTCGCCAAATGGCAACCTTGTAGAGATTATAGAATTGACAGACCATCCCTGGTTCCTGGCTGGCCAGTTTCATCCGGAGTTCAAATCTTCTCCTATGATACCTCATCCTCTTTTCAGGGACTTCGTTTCCTCATCTTTAAAATATAAAAATAATAATTATAAGTAAGACGAATAAATAATATTTAATCCCGCTTATTTAGATTAGATACTTTCCTTAAATTATCTGTTTCCTCTAGAGTGTTGCTGGATGAGGTAGACTTTCTTGTGATAGTAACCTTTCCGGTTCTTATTTTGTTTGTATTAGAAAATATTTTTTTAAAGATCACAATAATTTTCATTAGGCCGTTAATTAGGTTTTCAAAGAATTTGAATGGTAACTCTTTTTGCATTTTATAGATCACATAAACTACCACTACGAACAGTATTATATTTGATATCCATACAGAGGTGAAGGCATGAATTTTTCCTATTCTTCCTAAGTTCTGAGTCATAATGAGGCCTAAGTAATAAAGGAGGATGACTGCTATCGTGACTCCAAAACTACCTGATTTGCCAGATCTACTTGATTTGATACCAAGTGGAGCCCCGAGAAATGCAAAGAGTAGGCAAGTGAATGGTATGGAAAACTTCTTGCTGAGTTCTACTTCTGCTCCAGAAGTGGGAAGTCCTTTTTCCTTCATATGTTTTATTTTTTCTTTGATTTTTGAAATCGATAGTTCTCTGTTTCCAACAAGAGCTTCTTTTTCCAGTCTTTCTGTGTCAGGGAGGCTGAGGTTAATGTCATAACGATCAAAATTTAAAGTCTGATATTCTCCTCTTTCTTTACTCAATTCATGAATAATTCCATTATTCAATTTAAGTTGAATTTTTAGAGTTTTTGGGTTTGGATATATGACTCCCTGTTTAGAAGTAATAATTTTTGGGGCTTGGGGATTTATAGTGTCAGCTATGAACACTCCTTTGAGTAATGAATTTTGATTGTTTTCCTTAACCAGAAGAATTAGATTGTTAAAGTCTCGATTGAAGACGTTAGGCTGAATATTTATATTAGCTCGATTTTTAATGATGTCATAAACAAGGATTTTATAGGACTGGTTACCCCAAGGCAGAGCCCAAAACATTACTATATTTGCAAGAAAATATGCGAATAAAGAAAAAAATAAAACGGGTTTCATTAGATCTATAAAGCTCCAGTTGCAAGACTTCATAGCAACCCACTCATTATGAGCAGAAAACTGGTTGAATGTGACCACAGAGGCCATGAGTACAGCGATGGGAATGGTGATAGCAAAAAAAGCTGGAGATATATAGATCATCATCATCACCATTTCCATAAACGAAACTCCACGATTTACGATCATTTCTGCGATAAACAAAAACTTATCCAAATAGAGAATCATTGTCATGGCGAAGACACTGATAAAGAATATTTTCACTAATTCTCTGAATATATATCTGTCAATAGTCTTAATGAACATAGGTTGCGTTTAAATTATGTGGAGTCCGGATGAAGCTATTAGATGATTAAACGAGTGGTTTCTTTTTATAAACGTTTTAATTATACTATAAGTATAATTTTGCTTTACACATTTCCTTGGTAGGTATTTTATTTATAACTTTAATGAACAATTTGATTACAAAATATCAGCATAAAAGATTGCCTCAATGGTTAAAGACCAAGCTTCCCGAGACCCAAAAATTTTTTCAATTAAAATCTCTATTAAAAGAAAGTGGATTAAATACGGTTTGTGAGTCAGCATCGTGCCCAAATATAGGCACCTGCTGGGATGCAGGCACTCTGACCTTTATGATATTGGGGGACACCTGTACTCGAGCTTGTCAATTTTGTGATGTACCGACTGGTAATCTCAATTCACCTGACCCTAACGAACCTGATAAAATTGCTTTATCTCTCTCTCGGTTGAACTTAAAGTTTGCGGTTATAACTTCTGTGGATCGTGATGATCTGCCGGATGGTGGAGCAGGTCACTGGGTTAAAACCATAAAAGCTATTAGAGATCTTTGTCCGAAGATTAAAATCGAGACGTTGATTCCAGATTTTCAAGGTGATACGGGTTTGATTCGTAAAGTTTGCGACGCTTATCCGGATGTACTAGCTCATAACTTGGAAACAGTTGAGTCTTTACAAAGGCGTGTGCGTCCACAATGTCGCTATAAATGGTCTTTGAAAACCTTAAAAATAGCGGCAGAAAGTAATAAGACTATCGTTAAGAGTGGACTTATGCTGGGTCTTGGTGAAAAAAAAGGAGAAGTGATTCAAGTGATGAAGGAGCTTGTTGAAGTGGGATGCCAGATACTCTCAATCGGACAATATCTCAGGCCTTCCCCTGCTCATATGGAAGTTGTTGAGTTCGTTCATCCCGATTGCTTTTTGGAGTATAAGGAGATTGGTGAGTCATTAGGCATTGCTCATGTTGAGGCAGGGCCTCTTGTAAGAAGTTCATACATGGCAGATCAACAGGCTCGGGAGGTTGGGTTGGACTGAGTATAAGGCAAAGCGAAGTTGCTCTCTTATCTGTTTAGAACTTTAGGGCTCTGTGGTTGATTTTCTTTTCTGTTCAATAGAAGCAAAAAAGATAGAGCGAGAATGAACTCTTAATGTATATGAAGTATCCTGACTGGTGATGGAAGGTTTGCTCACTAAAGGAAAACTCCACTCTGAAACAGTTCCAGGGCGATGTGGTTTACCCTTGCTAATAATACCTCCTTTATGAGGGTTGTTGAGGAGTACGAAATTCTTTCCTTTTCCATCAGGCCCTTTATCAAACTTATAGGCCCACCCATATATCTGGCTGATTGTCCTTGAGGTATTATTTTTAATTCTGAAAACGATGTTATTTTTTTTAGATGGAATAGTATATAGGTCTGAGATACTTATAGGCCCAATATTGAAAAACTTTTCATTGCTATCTTCTTGTGCTATAGCCTGAACCGAAAAAAATATAGAACTAAGTAAACTTAAACTTGATAACAAAAGAATATTTTTTTTTATGTGTGGAAGTAAATTCAAACTAATTTTGGACTCCTTTTCTATTTAATGGTTTTCGATTTAGTCTGTTTGCGAATCAAAGCGTTCTGATTCTCTATATCATCTTTCAACTTTCCTGATTCTACCATTTGTTTAACATCTAATATTACTTTAGGTGTGAATTCATTCTTTTTGAATAATTTTCCAGTTCTGGTTTGAGTAATAGGTTGAAGTTCTCCATTTTGCCAGTTTTTAATAGTTTTCACCATTAATGTGATTCCCAGTTTCAGTGGCTTAAGAAGTAATGTTTGCTCATTATCATCTTTGCTCAGTGTAACTGCTTGTCTAAAAAGAATATCGCCTGTATCAATGCCCTGATTAATTTGATGGATGGTTGCTGACAAATGCTGAAGTTCTCCTTGATGAATAGGCCAAAAATTGCATGACGATCCTCGGTAAAATTCTGGGTCACCAACATGTAAGTTAAACAAGCAGCCTGGAAATTTATTTAGAAAAGGTTTTTTTAAAATTCCGGTTCCAAATAAAGCAATAAAACCTGGATTCGCTTTTTTTATGTTAGCAATTGTACTTGAGGTGTTGAGAGTCTTTTTCTCAAGGTAAGTTATTCTAGGAGTGCTTTTTTGTGTTAGATGGCTCGATTTCATTACGAGTTTCTTTTCATAATGGTCCCTGCGTTGGAAAAACCAATCCCAGGCAATCGACTCTTCTTCTGAGTTTGGTATGGGATTTGGATAGTCACTTTCCTCTATATAGACATCTGATATTGAGAAATGGTAATTCAAGCGTTGAATGAAAAATTTATGTCGAGCTC
>PAJA01000019.1 GCA_002705185.1 Nitrospina sp.
ACCCAGGAAAAATGGCTCCAGGTACGATGGCTCCGGGAACGCACCCAGGAAAAATAGCTCCAGGTACGATGGTTCCAGGAATGCACCCAGGAAAAATAGCTCCAGGTACGCATTCAGGTGGTGAGTCAAGTTCTTCAGATGCTTGTTCTCAAACCCCTGGTGATGGTTGGCAATCGGTTACTGAAGTAAGGTCAGAGGCTGATTTTCAAATTGGGTTTAATGATTCAGTCGCAGGTCGACAGTTTTCAAAATTTGATAATGATTCCTCAATTGTCTGTGTGGGAGGCGATGTCAAAAGTGTTTATGTTGGAGTAGCGGCTAGTGATTCAAACCTAGGCGCATTTATTGGCTCGGGTATGGGTTGTAACCTTAGAAATGATAATTTATCTAGCGGAGGAAGAGGAGTGGACAAGTTAATTTGTCCATAACCTTAGCTGATGTATTGCCCGGTGCGTCTATAGTCTGCACCTAGTTTATGTATATCTCTTCATTAAAACTTATGACCGAAAGAGGTATAAAGCTGGATAATAAGTTCTAGAAAGTTTGCTAGAGTCTTAGGGGCGACCATGTCCCTTAGACTCAAAGCAACTTTGCTGCACCTACCTTCTAAAGTTCCCTCTTAGAATTAGAAAGAAATATCCCATTGCAGGCGTACACGATTATCGTTATATGAACGCTTTTCTGAGGCATCATCTAAAGTCAGGTAAGAGTAATCCAAAGTAACTTTATTGCTATGTCCGGCAATGAAATAATTGGCTGCTATTGTATATTCTTCTCTATTATTGGTCTCTCTTATACTACTTGAATCAGGCTCATCCACAAATGCGTATCTAAAAGCCAATTCTAACTCTTCTGGAACAGATGGAATCAATTCGTTAAAGAAATAACCCGCTTGCGCATAACTACCTTCAAAATCGTAATCCGTTCCAGCTCTACTTTGATAAATTTCTTTCCAATGGTATTCAGACTGAATTGATAACCCTTGATATTTGTAAGCAAATTCAGCAACATATTGTTCAACATCAAATTCGGAACCATTGCTAGACACAGAAAAACCTTTCAAGGCCCCACAACCAGAAGAGCTCCACTTGGTACATGGACTTTTAGCATTTGCATAGCCGAAAGCAAATTGCCCAGTAGGTTTTTTATGTCGCTTGACATCTGACTGTCTCCATTTTAAATCTCTACCCAAAAAATTCCATTGAAGCCTTCCCATCTTCATCATGTTCGAATTAGCATTGTCACTCGCCCGTCCTTCGCCATTAAAAAGTCCAGCATAGTATCTCATATCAAAAAGTGTACCTTTATTCAATCGTCCCTTGAGCATTACACCAACTTGTCTATCTATAGTAAAAATAGAATTCACAATAGAGCGCTCTACAAATTGTTGCCTACCAGATGAGTCAACGCGCTCTCTATTGAAATTAATCTTCCATTGACCCAAACGAAATCCAAACCACGAGTAAGGTTGGACGTCGAGCCTCCAGTCAATTACACGTGCTGAAGCGTTAGCAGAAGCAGAACTAAAAGTTTTTGATGGTTGCAAATCAATTTCAAAGTAATACCTAACCCAAGGCTGATAGCCATGCCCACCAATTTTCATACGAACACGACGCAACTCAAAGTTGGTTGTATCCACATCAGTTTGAAAATCGGCCGGCTCTAGAGGATCACCATCACCTGGATTAGCAAGCCTCATCTGTGCTCTCCACTGTAGGTGTGTAGAAAACAAGCCATCTTCAGATTCAAAGTGAAAACCTTTTTTATAAAAGTACGGTTTCTTTGTACTTTGCTTTTTAACACCATGAGCATTATAAGCCGCTGCATCTGATAGTTTTGGTTGCAACGCTTCTATTTTTTCTTCCAGCGCTCGAATTCTTAATTCTTGGTCAGACATAGCAGATGCTTTTTTAATCCCAATAGAAAGCATCAATGAACAAATTAGTCCGACAAATAGGAAGCTCCATTTCATAAGATTCTCCATTATTTACTAACTAAGCTTTAATTTAACAAGCACAGTCTAAAAATTGAATGTTAGGGAAATATTTAGGGATTATTAGAAATTGGTTAGGGACCATGAATCTTGTTCAATTATTGGACAGCATTCTTTTCCTTTAATGAGTCTACAAATGGGACAGGCTAAAATAGCTGCTAGAACTGGAGCTGTTAAATATATCCAAACATATTGCAAATGTCCGCTGACCAATGCTGGCCCGAACGAACGAGCTGGGTTCATTGAGGCCCCAGTAATCGGACCGGCAAACAAAGCCTCTAACGCTATGGTTGACCCCACCACCACACCAGTCATGAGATTCTTTTCCTGCATACTAGTAGCAACATTTAAAATAACAAACATTAATAAAAAGGAAAGTAGGGTTTCCATAACAAAAGCTTGAAATATAGACACACTTGGAATGGCTGGAAGAGAAATTAAGCTCAAGGAGTTAGCCAAAATCCCCAATACGGGGTATCGTTAGAAAAGTTGGATTTATAGATAGCCACTCTCTCACCAACTCGACATTTAATACCAAACATTCTCAATCAATGCTTCAATGATAAGGCAAGTTATAGTAGCTACAGGGTCAGGATTTAAGTCGCCGCCAAAAATAGAAAACGGATCCAGCAAAGAGAATAAGAAAATAGAACCCGTACTCAATGATGAGTTGATAGATATAACTTTTCACAATCCACATTACGAATGGCCATAAAAAGTATAGCCCCAAACACAGAGCGCCTAATAAGAGAAAAGCTTTTATTTTCAAAGTGACATTTCCATTTTAAGTATTACTTTAAAGATGTTACATAGAGAGCGTATAATTAGATAGTTTTGATTATAAGACACAACATGAAGTATTGATATCTATATTGGTAGTATCAACATTTGAAACCAATGTATTTTTTTATAAGATAATTGGGAACTGTATTTATATACAAAATATATTTTTAAACTATGAGTGAACAGATCTACTTCAGCTTATATCAAAAGGTGCCTGATTATTGTGTTCGCATTTTCCAAAGTGCTCACTGGATTCTTGGTAATGGAGTAAACCTTGAAGTCAATATTATAGGGACAAGCCATCGAGTGATCAGTCGATTAGGAGAGGACTGTCTTACCGAGTTTATCACTTGCTTTGATCAAAGCCTCCCTGAGCAAGCGCTAGCAAGAGTATTTCTCCGACCAGGTATTGTTCATGAAAGAGAATACCGGTCAAATAATCTGTCATACAGGGTCAACGTCGAAAATATTTCGCAGGTCTTTAGTAATATGAAAGAGTTTACCGATTCTCTTGATGAAATTTCTGATACATTAACGCATGAGTTTATCAGTGAACCGGTGCCTTCTGGAGGACCAGTACCTTTTACTGGTTTAGCCTTGAACTCTGACACAAACACCTTTTATACTGTCCACACCTATCCCGAAAGGGGTATTTCCATTACTAGCCGAACCGTCATTGTTTTGCCGGTTTTATCGATAACAACATGATTAAACGACTTTTTAATATTGCTCGCGCCGAATTTAACGACTTAGCCCAGAAAAATAAACCTGCAGATTCTCCATTGCCAGAGTCTGACCTTTTTGATCAGATTAAAGAAGATACGATTTTAGACCCGCTATCGAAATACTATGCCAACCTAGAAATACCTGTTGGTTCAGATCGTGAAACGATAAAATATGCTTGGAAGAAACAAATGAAAAAATACCACCCAGACCTTCATAGTTCTGATCCCGAAAAAAAACAGATTGCAGAAGAGCTCACCCGCCAATTGAATCAGGCTTACCGAACTCTGGATACAGCAATTTCAAAAAAGTAATAGGAGAAAATAATGACCAATTTTGAAAAAGTAAAAGATATTATATTGGATATGGGGTTTGTCATAAGCCATGAGGACCTAAAGGAGGAGCTGGTCGTTATTGATGACGATGAACGAGGAATTAAAAATCTCGTAATTGATTGTGAAGACCCAATTCTAATTCTTGAGCAGGTCATTATACCTATGACCCAGGATTCATTGGAGTCCTACAAGCGCCTTCTACAAATAAATCGCACATTGGTTCATGGTGCTTTTGTTCTCGATGAAGGAGGTACAACACTATTATTTCGCGATACCTTGCAAATAGAAAATCTAGACCGCAATGAACTCGAAGGAAGTATCGATGCATTAAGTCTTGCTCTGGCAGAATATGCCGGTGAACTCGTTTCATTCGCGCGTAGTTAAATAAAAATTTTGTTATGGAGAGATGAAAATGGCCGGATTATTTACAAGAATTTTGCGACTGGGTAAAGCCGAGGCGCATTCTGCAGTCGATAAGTTCGAAGACCCTATTAAAATGACCGAGCAGGGCATTCGTGACTTAAAAAAAGATTTAGAAGAATCTATGAAAAGCCTTGCGCAAGTTAAAAGTATAGTGATTCGTATGCGAAATGATGCGGAAAACAAAAAAAAGCTTGCAGCTGATTACGAAAGTAAGGCAATGGCTTTGTTGCAAAAGGCTGAGCAAGGTTCTCTGGAAATGTCGGAGGCTGAAAGGCTAGCAACTGAAGTTCTCTCACGCAAAGAAGATGCGGGAAAAGAAGCTTTACGGCTAAGTAAGGAAGTCTCAGCTCAGGAAAACATGGCGCTCCAATTACAACGAAATGTGGATAAGCTGCGCACTACAGTTCAGCGTTATGAAAATGATCTGGTGACCCTGCGTGCCCGCTCAAAAACAGCTGCAGCCACGAAAAAACTGAATGCCCAAATAGCTAGAGTCGGGTCTGATAGCACCATCGCCATGCTTGAAAAAATGCGAGACAAAGTTGAGGAAGATGAGTCCCTATCCCAAGCATACGGAGATATGGCGGATTCGGGGCAAAGCGTTGACGATGAGATTAACAAAGCACTGGGTGAAGGTTCTTCAGTACCGGGGGTCTCGGACAGCCTAGCCGCACTTAAAGAAAAAATGAAGCTTAAATAATCATGGTCTTTAACTTTTTCAAAAAGAAAAAAGCGGAACTTCAAAAAGAAGAGTTTCGTATAGAAGATCTAGTGCTCAGCAAACTCAAAACGGGTTTTCTGGTCGATTACGATATGAAAACATTCAAAGTCATTGGATGTAATAGATACCAATGGCATGAAGGTGGTGTTACGGACGAATGGGAACTAAAGGCCGGCGATGAGACATGGTTTTTAGAGCGTTCGCAAGAAGATGGCAATGTCGAATGGAGTTTTTGCCGCAAACTACCAATTTCCGATTTAGACGGAGATATTGCCGGCGAAATAGTTCGCAATGAAGATCCTCCTGAAACAGTCGTCTTTCAAGGCCAGCAATTTGAGTTTGAGGAAGACGATATCGGAGAGTATTTTCGTGAGGGATCAACCGAAGGCTTGAGTTTTGTTGCCTGGGATTATGAATATGAGGAGCAATTCCTAACTATAGAACAATGGGGCGAGACTAAGTTTGACATGCAAGTCGGTTTTAAGGTCGAGGAATTTCAATTCTCAAATATTCTTCCCGGAGAATGATTTATTTAACTTAATAACTTAAAAGCAAATCACTAATACAGATCCCAACTACCCTGCCGATAATACTCCAGTATATTGTGATTGAATTGGGTATTAATTTCAATTTTCTCCTCTTTTTCGAACAAACCCTTGCCAAAATGCACCATTGAGATCATCGCATCTTTGTTAAAAAAATGAGTCTCAATATCTGGGTTTTTGTACATCTCGGCTTTTTGTTTGAGAACTTTTGAAGACATCGCTTTCCTTCTAACGCCCAGATTCCAGCCCCATTGACCCATACTGGGAATAGAATTTTGGTAAGGTAAGACCGAAAATCCAGCGGCCTGCATGGTTTTTTTTATGCACAGAAAGGCTTCGGGAGAATACAGAGGACTTGTACTTTGCGTAATCATGGCTCCGAATGGCTTAAGATGTTTTTCAATCATCTTATAAAACCCTAGTGAATAGAGTAAAGACAGGGAAACTGATTTAGGGTCGGGTAGATCTATTATAATAGCATCGTATAAACCGTCAGACTCTCTAATGTAATGATAGGCATCTTGATTGATCACGCTAATACGAGGGTCATTCATTGACCCTTGGTTAATATTTAGAAAAATTTTATCCTGCTGGGCTAACCGAGTCATTGCAGGGTCAAGATCCACTAGAGTAAGGTTTTCTACATCAGAATACTTAAGAATCTCTCGGGCAGCCAACCCATCTCCCCCACCAAGTAATAAAATATCCTTGCGTTCTTCAATCAAGCCCATCAAAGGATGCACGAGGGGCTCATGATATCTCTCCTCATCATAAGTACTGAATTGTGTGCTTCCATTTATGAAAAGCCAAAAATCATTTTTCCATTGAGTGACAACAATTTTTTGATACCGCGTTTGTTCCTGATAAACAATTTTATCTTTATACTTATGTTGTTCTCCATATAGAACAATAGGCTTAGCAGCTGCGAATGCCGCAATTGAAATCAAAATAAGAATAAGAAATTGAAAGTTAAGAATGCGTGGCCGCTCCAAGCGGTTAGGGAATTGCCATAATATCAGCGAGGCCACAAGTAGATTGACACTGCCTATAAGAACGGGGGTATAAGTGAGACCAAGAAAAGGAAGCAGAATAAAGGCAAATAGAGCACCACCTAACAGACCACCGTAATAATCATATTCCATGACTGAAGATATATTTTCCCTTAATGACTCATAACTCTGATTGATCCGTGTGATCAAAGGAATCTCAAGTCCAGTCATAAACCCAATCATACAGGCGATAGCATAAACCACGAGCCCAAAATGTATTGTGTAAGCCGAAATCCAAAAACAGAACATGGCGGAAAAGGTGCAAAGAAACGACAGACCAAATTCAATCCCGACGAAACGATCCAAAAGTCTAGCTTCATATTTTCGACTATACCGACTTCCCAGCCCCATAGAAAATAGCATAAGAGAAATCACTATCGTCCATTGTAGAATCGAATCACCCAAAAGATAGCTGGCTAAAGTCGCTAAGGTGTATTCCGTAACGATGGCCGCACACCCAGTAGCGAAGACACAGGTCTTCAAAATAAAGCTCAAGCGCTGGAGTTTATATCTTTCAGAGTTGTCTATCTCAGATGTCGGCATGAATTAACGGTGCCGGAATCAAATGCACCAAGTGATAAGGAAGGAGGCACCTATATAGGAGGAAGCTTCGAGAAAAGCCGCACCAAGATTCGGCTTCACCTGGTTCACCAGCTCATCAGCCAAACTACGTCCAGGTAAAAGAATACGGTCGGTGAGTATACGAGTAACAGGAAGAAAAATGATTGCAACTAACATGAAAAGAGAAAAGGTAGTTAAATTTTCCCCCCAGGAGACAAAATCTTCGGCAGAAGCCGCTCGCAACAAATTACCGATTGCAATTAGTGCACCCGCAAATCCAACGCCCACTGCAACATTATCTTGCTCAATATGGTCGTGAATATTGTAATGTGTTATTAAATTATAATACTTGCCTATGAAAACAAGAACAGCCTGCCCCATTAACCAGAAAACAATCGCCGTAAAAATTGAACCACCCTGGCCGTATAGAGCCCCATAAATATTGAGACCTGTAGCTACAAAAACAGCAAACTCTACTACTCCGGTACCGCAATTTTTATCCTGCAAAATTTCTTTTTTAATATTAAATTCAGACAGAATAAAACGATCATTGATCAAAGCTGACAAGTTGAGCAAAATAATTGCCAACGACCCGTAGATAAGCATATCGATCAAGTCATCCTCTAGGCCTAATGATGGCCCGGCTATAACTCCACCGATAGCAAACGTTAGACCAAGATAATAACCACACAAGACCAAGGCAAAAGCTGCATTATCGTTTTCTACCAGCTCAACTTTTATGGAATAGCTCCGCCTAAATAAAACAAATACCATATGTCCTGCTACAAATACGGCAAAACAAGCACCCAAATAAATTAATGAAGATAATATGTGATCTAGATCCATAGTTATTTACCGAAACCAAAGCCACGGCTTCTAAAGGTATTTTTACTTCGCCCCATACGTCGCCCAACTTTATCCTGAAACCTCGTTCGAGACCGAGTATTTTTAGCCATTTTTCTTCTAAAGAAATCAGGTTTTTGTTTTTTTGTTACTGTCCCCGAAGTTCCATATTCCCTCTTTGGCCCATAATAAGGTCGCCCGCTTCGGTTAAAAGAGTTGTAGTCGTTATAATGGTTACGTCCAAGCCCAAATCCCGCCCAGTTCATAACCTGTGACATCAACATGTATTTACCATAAAACTCCCACATACTACCGCCACTATCGTTTTCCCGCCAACGACCGTACTGAGAATTCCCAACATATTGATAACCATTTGGGAAAGGCGTATTGATGATAGAACCATCAACCTTTTTGGCAGCTAAGGCCATACCAAGATAAGGTGCATTTTTTTTATAATAAGACTCATCGACCTCAATTAGAGGACGCATAGATTGTTGCTCTCCAATGTCAACACGGTATTGATGATAGTAAGAAGGAAAGAAGTTACCTTCTTCGCGCATATCATGAAGAATAATCGCATATTCTTTTTCGCTTTGAAGTTCCTTCTGAATTCTCTCTACCGGATTCTGCCCCACCCCACAACCTTGGGAAAACAAAGTGACCAAAACAAAAAAGATAAGAGAAAAGCTTTCTCTAAGCGGTAGTATGGATTTTTTTTGATTCATTTTTAAAAAATTAAACTAATAATAATAATTCTTCAGGTCAATACTCTATAAAAAATAGTCTAACATATCAGGTCCGCTAGAATATACATACGTTTGTCTAGGAAGAGAGTTTTTATTCTATAAAGTAAACCGCTATAATTAGATCTTTATAAGTCGAAGGAAATTAATAATATGTTTTTTTATTCTTTTAAGCGTATTTGGAGAAAGCTAAGGCAACCTGATATCCGTCTACTTTCGGGCTTAGGGTTAGTTTTTCTAATAATGATCTTGGTTTTTGCGTCCGTTCTTTCGACCTATGAAAAGAATGTAACTTTTCTAGACGGCCTGTGGACCGCTTATATTACTTTAACCACGATCGGATACGGAGATGTGTCAGCAGCGACTCCGCAAGGAAGGTGGGTTACGGTTTTGACTTCCATGTTGGGTATCGGTTGCTTCGGGATTTTGACCGGAGTTATTCTGGAACGGGCTATGCAAAGGAGAATTCAAAAAATGAAAGGTGAAGGTAAATATATTGGCAAAGGACACTTAATCATTGTTAACGTTCCTTCATATGCAGAGACAACAGAGTTGTTGAAAGAACTGGATCACAGTCCTGATTTTAAGGATATCCCTCGCGTACTTGTAACCTCACATTTACCCAGTCAGGATAAAGAGATCCCACATTTTTTATCCAAAAAAATAGATTCATTTATACTGGGCCTCCCTTCAGATTTAGAAACTTTGAACCGAGCCAACGCAAGCCAGGCAAAAGCATGTGTTCTCACTTCCTCCGCTTCCGACCCGGCAATGGATGATACGAATACTCTTACAGCTGGCCTGATTGAAAAACACTGGCCGCAAGTAATCACGGTGATGACCTGTAGTCGCGCAGAAACTCTGGGTAACCTCAGCACCTTTGGTATTGATGGTGGTATCAGTACAACAGACTTGCAAATGGGCCTTTTAGTTCAAGAATTGGAAGATCCTGGTTTATATCAAGTATATAGCGAACTATCATCCAACTCAGGTGGTAACCAGATTTATATCAGCCATTCCACTGTAGGTTCGTGGGAAGGTAATGACCAGGAGTTCAGCTTTGGAAATTTAAAAGCTGCGATTATTCAACTTAATCTCTCGCTTCAGATTTTGGGTATCAAAAGAAAAGCATGTGAAAAACCGGTTCTTAATCCTGAAAATAGCTTAATTTTAGCTTCTACCGACCATATTGTTTATATGTCTAGAAGGCGTTTCGACTGGATGAAAAATAATGGTCAGATTCTGCGACAAATCCAAAATATGTCTTTATAGATCAAGACTTAAAATTCAACTAACGTATTATGAGCTTATGCTAGAAATTTAATAGCCGGAAGAACTCACCAAGAAATCAGAACATATCGAGCTAATAAAGTTATCTGCAATCAAAGCAAACTAGTGTGGCTTTTATGAAACTAAAAATATCCAATTCGAGTTAAAGTATTTATGTCATTTGAGAAGAACCGGATGTCCTCGATTGAATGTTCTTTGCTCTTATGCTTTAGGTTCGCAGGACAACAATATGAAGCTTAAGCTTTATATCGCCTAACCTAAAAGTTTTTTTGGGTGAGTTAAGATGGTTTGGTGGGATCTATAGGAAGATCAGGTTTTGGGTTGATCATATTTTTCTTACTGAGGATGTCTATAAGGTTTTTATCTCGACAGGACACGGCAATATCCAGCAAACCATCTCCATTAAAATCTGCGACCGCCATACCCTGAGGATGTTGATCAACTGGATGGTATATAG
>PAJA01000020.1 GCA_002705185.1 Nitrospina sp.
CTCTCCTTGGGTTAGCACCTTCCATTCTTTTTGTCTGAGAATCCTGAGAAAACATATTTCAGAACTGGGGTTTTCCAATGATTTTGCTATCTACGATACGCAGGATCAGTTGACTCTAATCAAGCAGTGCATGAAGGTAACGGAAACCAGTTCTGATGCGTTCCCACCCAAAACTCTTCTCAATCACATCGGTGGATTCAAAAATAACTTTCTAATGCCTAAAGACTTGAAGCCGGATGAGATGCCTTATGGGCATCAACTGAAGGCAGCAAATCTTTACCCGATTTATCAGGCGGCCTTGAAAAAGAATAATGCTTTAGATTTTGATGATTTGCTGGTTTTAGCAGGAATGTTGTTTCAGGAGGTGCCTTCCCTCAGAGCTTACTATAACGAAAAGTTTCAACATATTCTAGTTGATGAGTTTCAAGATACCAACGCTGTTCAGTATAAACTGGTGCGCCTGCTATCTGAATCGCAAAAAAATATATGTGTTGTGGGTGATGATGACCAGAGTATTTACCGTTGGCGAGGGGCCAACATAGAAAATATTTTAAAATTTGAAAATGACTATCCAGGCACAACGGTTATAAAGCTAGAGGAGAACTACAGGTCCACGCAAAATATTTTAAAAGCAGCGGGAAGTGTGGTGAAAGAGAATAGAAACAGGAAAGACAAAACATTGTGGACGCAAAATGAAGCAGGTTCTCGCGTGCTTTGCTATCGAGCGAAAGATGAAATAGATGAATCAGAATTTGTTTGTCAAAAAATTCAATTGCTTAACAGCGATGAAGGTTTCAGTCTTAATGATATGGCTGTCCTTTATCGGACCAATGCCCAGTCCCGGGTTCTGGAAGATGTGTTACGTAGATACGGTTTACCTTATCAGGTGATAGGTGGATTGCGTTTTTATGAAAGAAAAGAGATTAAGGATGTACTGGCATACATGAGGGTGGTTCTGAATCCAAGAGATTCAGTTTCTTTAAAACGGATTATCAATGTTCCTGTTAGAGGAATTGGCAAGACCTCACTGGAAAAAGTCGAGAGATATTGTCGAGATAAAGGAGTAACTCTACTAGAGGGTCTTCGCGATAATGCACAAGCAAGGTTGACCACCTCCGCTGCAGGCAAGAAAATTTTTCAGTTTCTGCAAATGATTGATGAATTAGGTGCTACCTTTCAGCAGGGTAATCCCTTGGAGCTTTTGACCGAGGTGATAGATCGGTCAGGGTATGGGGAAATGTTAAAAAAAGAGAATACCCGTGAGAGTAAGGGGCGTATAGAAAATCTGAATGAATTATTTTCTGCAGTCGAGCAGTCTATTGAGAATGGGGAAGACTCTCTTCAGGAATTTTTAGATTCCGCTTCCCTTGTTGCAGATTTGGATAGCCTCGATGACAAGCGAGGTGTTCTTCCGTTGATGACTCTGCATACCTGCAAAGGGTTAGAATTTTCTTCAGTATTTGTGGTGGGTATGGAAAATGGGCTTCTCCCTCATGCAAGCTCAATGTCAGAGCCGGAAGAATATGAAGAAGAGAGGCGGTTGTGCTATGTAGGTTTTACCCGAGCCAGAAAAAAATTATTTGTAACCCATGCTAGGCAGAGGAGAATCTATGGCAATATATTTAATTATCAGCCTTCAGATTTTCTGCTTTCTATTCCACAAGAAGTCATGACCCGCGAAGCCAGCGGATTCAACACTGGAATCGAGCTTAATGGTAAGAAGCTTAGCGAAGGTTTTAGTAAAACCCCTTCCTACAAGAAGCAGAGTGATGATGCTTATTCGATTGAAACAAAAGACGGAACTTATTCAATCGGAACAAAAGTTTTGCATGCAAAGTTTGGCTCAGGGATTGTGCTTAATCTTTCAGGTAATGAAGAGAATTTAGGTTTAGAAGTATTTTTCAAAGCTCCTCATGGAAAAAAGAAACTCTCAGCTAGCCACGCAAAACTTATTATTCTTTAAGAACAAAGAGTTTTAAAGTCTAATTCGATTAGAGCACTCATTAGTTTTGCTTTATAGCTTGTTTTAAAATGGATTCCAGTTTAGCTTTTGATCCCGCAGCAAGCCTCAAGTTTAATATGATTCCGTTTGAAGTATAATCCTCCTTCAATACTAGGGCATGTTTTCTTATCTCCTGAATAAGTATTGATTGAGAATGCTTAAGTTCGAGACGGTAAGAGGACATGTTTTTTTCATAATGGGAGACCATTTTTTGACGAAGTGAATCAATACCTTGTTTGGTTTTGCAGGAAATTCCTATTGAGGAAGGATGATCATGAAGGACTCGATCAAGAACTTCTGAATTAGGTAGGCTGTCAATTTTATTAAATGCGAGCAGAATATCTATATCCGTAACACCCATTTCATCAAGAAGATCATTGGCGGTGCGCATCTGCTCATCATATTCAGGGTGGCTAAGGTCGACTAAATGAATTAAAAGGTCGGCATCACGCACTTCGTCCAGAGTACTCTTAAACGATGCGACTAGATCATGAGGTAATTTGGCGATTAGTCCAACGGTGTCTGATAGTATTACTGGGTAAGGAAAATTTTTCTTTATTTTTCGTACGGTTGCGTCCAAAGTAGCGAAGAGTTTATCCTCGACTAGAGTGTTGGCACCTGTTAGATAGTTCATTAATGTTGATTTACCTGCATTAGTATAACCAACCAAAGCTACTTTATAAGTTCCCTGCCTATTTTTTCTTTGAGTCTTTTTTTCCTTATCGATTTGAATGAGCTTTTTTTCTAACTTGTGAATTTCATTACGGATCATTCTCTTATCAAGTTGAATCTGTGTTTCTCCAACGTCTTTCATGCCAATTCCACCACGTTGTCGAGAAAGGTGTCCCCACATCCCAGTAAGCCGAGGAAGCGAATATTTCATTCTTGCAAGTTCAACTTGCGTTTTCGCCTCTCGCGTTTGGGCATGGTCGTTGAAAATTTCCAGAATGACCCAAGGTCGGTCCATGACTCTACATTTCAAAATAACCTCTAGTTCACGGTTTTGGCGGGGTGACAGCTCCTCATCAAAAATGACTACTTCGGGTTCATGGTGTTCGACAGCGAGCCTGAGTTCATTTACTTTTCCGCTACCCAGAAAAGTTTTGGGATTAATCTTGGCCAAATTCTGGGTCAAAGTAGCAACGGGGTCATAATTGGCAGTAGTCGCCAGGCCCTCTAACTCTTCAAGTGAAATATCAGAGGTTATAGTATCCGGCATGCTAACCCCCACCAATATGGCTTTTGGTTTTGAGGTTTTGGTATTTGTATGAATCTTATTTCCAGTTTTCATGACTTGTGTGAATTATAACTTAGATCAGGGAGTGAGAGGGATGCATTTTACAAGAATAGAAATAAATAGAAAATCAAAAGGGAGAAGAGTTTCTAAGGCTAATAACTCTTTTGAACTATTATTTAATCTAACCTCCCACTTTTGAAGCTGTTTGTATTAATGATTTGTTTATAGTGTTTTGATTGCAAAAAAATGACTATATTTTAAATGTAGAAAAGGTTGTTCTAAAGAGAACTCCGTGGTCAGGAATGCTGAGAAAAAAATTTAAGCTTTCACGCAGAGCACAGTCAGGCATAAAGGAATTTCTGATTACAAAGGTGGTACGAATTACCAAAAATATATGATAGATGTTAATTATAGTGACTTACCGTTATAATTAAGGCTAATTTATTTTAGCTAAGTATATTTTATGAAAAAACAAAAACAAATATAAGATTATTACGAAAGCTTATAAGCTATAACAGCGTATTATGTACATCCCGGCTTAATATTTTTATGTGGACATTAATTCTTAGGGAAAACTAATAATGAAAATTAGGATATCAGAGCATGTAGGAAAAAACTGCGCATCCATTGACGATGGACAGAAGCTTTATCATATACTTGCTCCGGAATTTCAGAAGGGCGAGCCGGTAGAGTTAGATTTTGAAGGAGTGGAGTCTATTTTAACGCCTTTCCTTCACAATTGTATCGGTAAGTTGCTGAGCGAGTACCAAAAAGAAACTGTCATGGAACGACTAGTTTTGTGTAATTTATCGGCAGAGCATTTAAAACATTTGAACTTATATATTGACCGTAAAGACGAGGAACAATTACAAGGTGACTCCAGTAGTTCCTTGAGAGACTTGTTTGAAGAAGACGAGTTGGGAGATTTAGGCCTTTGATTGAGCGTGTAGAACTTTGAAGAATAGAAAGAAAAAGAAAATGAAAATTTGGAGTAAAAAGTTTGTTTAATAAATTTTTCGATAATAAGGAAATCAAGCAACTTAAGGCCCTTGTCCAATCTATGCCTAATGACCCGGGGGCGTGCTTTAATCTGGGTGCTGCCTATCAAAAATTAGGTAGATATAAGGATGCAGTTCGCGAGTTTGAAAAAACTTTAAAATATAATCCAATGTCGGCCGAAGCTCATTATAACCTAGCCCTTATTTATGAAAATATGAATGAAGGAAAAAAAGCTACTCTGCATATTCTTAAGTCAGGTAATCTTTTTAGCAATAAAAACGATCAGGTTAATAAAATGGAAGCCAGAGGATTGTTGCGGCAATACTATCGAAAGTTTAATATTCAACCAGAAGATCTTCCTGAGCAGGACTCTGATATATAAGTCGAATAATTATTGAGACTTTTATACCCCCAACTGTCGGATGGCCTCATAGGTGGCAACGCTTACAGCATTGGCAATATTGATAGATCTTACACGCTTGTCATATTGTGGAATGTGATATGTTTGATCTTTATGCGACTGGATGAGGTCACTTGAGAGTCCTCGAGTTTCACTTCCAAAAAAAAGATAGGCTCCTGGCTGAAATGAATGCTGAAAAAGATGTTTCTCTCCTTTGGTGGAAAAAAATACTTTTTGGGCTGAAGTGGGAATGCTCTGAAAAAAAATCTCAAGACTTGGGTAGGTCTTAAGGTCAATGTGCTTCCAGTAATCGAGACCAGCTCGTTTCAGCCTGCTATCACTAATTTCAAACCCGAGTGGTTCGATCAGATGTAACGTGCTTGCTGTAGCAAGGCATAACCTCCCAATCGTTCCTGTATTCATAGGGATTTCTGGTTCAACTAAAACTATATTTATTTCGTGAGGCATAGGGGTCTGGAATTTTATTATTAAGTTTAAACCTTTATAGCACAAGCAACATCAATCAATAGTTTCTTTAAATTATTTTTTAATTATTTTTTTTAATGAGTGTATGCTCAATTGAAGACCTGAGGAACTATTGTGTTAAAAACTTTAGTATGAAGGAATATTTGGTTTAAGTATGGAGCAGTTCGAACAATTCTTTATCTGTCCACATTGTGGTGAGAACATATCTGTTTTATTAGATTTGTCGGTAGCGAATCAAGAATACATAGAAGACTGTGAAGTCTGTTGTCATCCGATAGCAATAAGGTATGAAGTAGGCGATGATGGAAAAGTTGTATTTGAAGAAGACCGAGGCTAGTAGACGGTGGAGTTTTTGTCCGGTGTTTTTCTGAGGTAAATATGTATAAAAATGTGAAGATTACAGAGTGTTCCAGTGATTTCAAGTATTAGAAGGTTGCATAGTTTTTCAGACTTGCTTCTAACCTCTGAAAATTGAGGTCTTGACCTATAAATACCATTTTATTAAGAGGGAGATCTAATCCCCAAGGTTTGTCAAACCGCCCTTCAAACATCATATAAACGCTTTGAAACAAGTACCTTTCTTTAGAGCCTTTGATATTCAAAACTCCTTTAGCTCGAAAGACATCCATGCCTTCATTAAGCAGCAACATTTGTAACCAAATTTTTAAACGATCTGGATCGATATAACCTGGAAAAGAAAGCGAGACTGAAGATATATTTTTATCTGTTTCGTTATGGAGTATGTTTGGTTCTAATGCGTTGTTTAAATCAAACCCCCCAATATTTAATACTTGATTCAAACTAATTACTGCATGAGTGGTTTTACAAATTGTCGCTGTAGGGTTGATTTGGTGCATCTGTTTTTTTAACGCTTCCATTTCAGGTTCAGTGACCAAGTCAGCCTTATTCAAAACTATGACATTGGAGAAAGCAATTTGTTCCCAAACGACTTCCTGCTCATTCAAAGTGTTCTTGATATGTTTTGCGTCAACCATGGTTATAATGCCATCGAGGTAGAGGGATTTGGAAATTTCATCCTCAATTAAAAATGCTTGGGCAATCGGGCCTGAGCTGGCAAGTCCCGTGCTCTCAATTAAAATATGGTCGAATTTTTTATGTTGTTCTAAAAGTCGATTTAGAGTTTCAATCAAGTCGCCGCGAATTGAGCAACATATACAGCCATTACTCATTTCAAATATATCCTGATCGGCTCCGATGACGAACTCGGAGTCTATACCAATTTCTCCAAATTCGTTTTCGATGACAGCGATCTTCTTTCCGTGATTCTGTTTTAAAACATAGTTCAGAAGTGTAGTTTTTCCTGAACCCAGAAACCCAGACAATAGAGTTACGGGAAGGCTGTTTTTTGAGGAATTCATAATATTTTTAGAAGAAGAAGGTCAAGTTTTCTAACTACTAGTATAATATTGCAAAACCGTACTCGTTACTTAAAAAGTTCAATTACTCGCTGAGAAGTTCTATGGTCACTATAGTAACTTATAGAAATTCTGATTTCTGTTAATAAGCAGATTTAGCAAATCGTTGAAGTTTTGTAAGACTCATTTTAGTGATGCCCCGGAAGTTTTTAATTCTATTAATATAGGCCATGCTTTTTTTGTAAATTGGTTTTTGCTGCGTTGAAGTCTATGTTTCTCTCATAAATTTGGTGAAGGATACAATGACAGTCTTTTTATATTGGGGTGGATTGCGCCTAACAGGTTATCTGTCTTTAACGCAATCACTCAGTTTGCTGGTCATTTCTTATTTTTTATCTAGGATAAAAAAATTCGTATCAAGAAATGGGGCGATATAATCATGTTTTTTGTTAACAAGACCAGCTCAAAACTGAAAAAATTATTCTAACAAATTACTTTTTTTATTCCCCTGCCCAATTCTTTTGTCTCATTTTCTTTAAATTAGCAAGACAAACAATTTATTGACGTATTGGTGCAACTATTGCCTTAAAGCTCCAATTTCTCATCATGTTTTCATTCTAGTAACTTATATAAAGTATTATTTTCATGCGACTTATATGTTTTTGTGCGAGTTCCTCCCTTTGGTACACCTCTTGCTTTGTTTCTTAGTAATAATTGCGTCTAATTGTAGGGGCAATGAAAAATAATTTTTTTTAAAATTTAATGAAAACAAAGGGTTTTCTGCTCCAGACTTTCTGTAATGGACTAACGGGAAAAACACGCTGATTTATGAGTATTAAATACATAGGGTTGCAGAATTGGCGAGAAGATTTATCTTCTTGTAGAAAACATATAACTCTTTTGTTTTTGGTGTTTCAGGGGTGCTGGTCGATTTCAGAAATGCTTAAGTTTAGGCCCATTTATGCCGTTAGGGAGTTGCTAAGGTTTATGAATTGGGGTCAGGAAAATAACGAAATTTTTAACAAATTTTTGCTAGTAGGATTTTTTTCCCTTCTTTGGTGGAACTCTATGTCATCACAATCCTACGCTCAAATTACCCCTCAAGGACGAGATCAGACCTATAAACAGGCTGCTCCAGGGCGATTTGAGGAGAGATTCAAACAAAAGAAACTACCTCAATCGCAGGTGGTCCCTGTAAAGCCAGACAATTTGAAGCCCGTTTTTCCAGCTGAGATGAGGAAAGTGAAATTTCTTCTCCAAAGAATGGTCATAAAAGGTTCGACAATTTATGACAAGAGAAAGTTTTCTCGGTTATTCAGAAAATATCTACACAAGAGAGTAAATCTCGAGCAGGTTTATATAATTGCTCAGGAAATCACAAATATGTATCGCACTGATGGTTATATTCTTTCCAAGGCGGTGGTGCCTCCACAGAAAATTGAAGAGGGTGTGGTTCAAATCGATGTGATTGAGGGTTTTGTTAATCGGATCACTATTCAAGGAAAAGTACGCGGTCCACGAAAACTTCTCAACGAATATCGAAAAGCACTTTTAAGATCTCGGCCTTTAAAAGCCAGAGATCTAGAGAGATACTTGCTTTTGGTGGATGACTTACCGGGTGTTTCAGTGAAGTCGGTTTTGACTCCCTCAAAATTTAAACAAGGGGCCACTAACATTACGCTTATTTTTGATACCAAGGGTTATGAAGGGAGTGTTGGTGCCGACAACCGAGGTACTAAGTTTAATGGGCCGATTCAGATTAATGCGGGGGTTTCGTCCAACTCACTCTTCAAAAACTATGAGCGCATTGGCTTACAGGGTGTGGTGACTAGTAATACGGATGAACTAAAGTTTTTTCGCGGTTTCTATGAACAGCCCATATCTTCGGAAGGTACTAAGCTATTTTTTTCGGGGTCATTTAGTGAATCCGAGCCTGGCTCCTCTCTTAAATCTTTTGAAGTGGCAGGAGAAAGTAAAACTTTCACGCTAAGGCTGACGCATCCCTTCATTCGATCTAGATCTGAAAACCTAAATGGATTCCTGGGTTATACGAACCGGGATTCAGAAACGGAGATTTTGGGAGAACTGGATTCAGAAGATCGTCTTCGTATCGTTAACTTGGGTATGTCGTATGATTTTGTTGACGAGTATCGAGGAATTAACCTGGTTAGTTTTAATTTAAGTAAGGGCTTTGATATTTTTGACTCGACGAAAACGGGAACAGCAAAACTTACGCGCCTAGCAGGTCACAGTGACTTCACCAAGGTTACTGGAGAGATGCTTCGACTTCAACAGCTAGCGCCTTCATGGATGTTGTTGGGAGAACTTTCTTGGCAATATTCTTTTGATAAACTTTTAGCTTCCGAAGAATTTGGTGTCGGTGGAGCTAAGTTTGGTCGGGCTTATGATTCTTCTGAAATTACCGGAGATCAAGGTTTGGCATTTAAGCTAGAACTCCAAAAAGCTTTCCAGCCAAAGAAAAAATATCTAAGAGATTTACAGGCGTATGCCTTTTTTGATTATGGAAAGGTTTGGAATCGCATTGAGACAACTGCAGGTTCCAAGACTCAGGATCTTGATTCCTTAGGAATCGGTATTAGGTTTAACATAACAGATATGATCTCAGGGTATATGGAATGGAACAAGCCGCTTAATCAGAAGGTGGCTTCAGAGGGCAACAAAGACGGACGAGCTTTCTTTAGTCTATCAGCAAAGTTTTAGGATTTTATGAATATTTTTAAATTGAACCAGAGAGTGTTTCGCGGCATAGCAAGCAGCTACTCATCGCCACCTGCGCTAGGAGATGAGGTGGTGAAGTTAAGCTTGGCTTCTGCTCCGTCAAGGCGAGGAAGTTTTAGAATTCCGAAAAAGCCGAGCAACTCTATTATTTTTCTGGTTTCATTTTTGTCATATCTTATTGGGATTTTTCCTTCGATAGTCTTTGCTCTTCCCGCTGGAGGGAAAGTTCAAGCTGGTTCGGCTACCATCATGCAACCTTCTGCTAAGCAAATAACTATTCATCAGACTACCGAAAAGGCCATCATCGACTGGCAAGCGTTTGACGTTGGCAGTACTGAAAAGGTTGATTTTAAATTGCCTCAAGGTGGAGTCACACTGAATCGAGTTACTGGAAACGATGTGTCGCAAATTTTTGGTCAGTTAACTTCTAATGGTAATCTTTGGCTGATCAACCCTAACGGAATTCTTTTTGGTGATAGCGCAAAGGTAGATGTTCATGGTTTGCTCGCGACAACTAGCAATATTTCTAATACGGATTTTTTAAGCAACAATTATAACTTCAGCATTCCTTCTAGCTTGAATTCCACAGTGATCAACCAAGGCTCTATTACAGTGGCGGAAGCTGGGTTGATCGCTCTGGTTGCACCTGGAGTGCAGAATATGGGTATTATTAATGCACGATTAGGGAAGGTAAGCTTGGCTTCAGGAAAAACTTTTACTGTGGATTTGTATGGTGACCAGCTCATCAATCTGGCAGTAGATAGTAAGGTGATGGGGCAGGTGACTGGAATGGATGGAGAAGTTTTACCTGATCTTGTTACTAATAGAGGTAGCATTTTTGCCGATGGCGGAGTAGTTCGATTGGATGTTAATGCAGCTCAGAATATTGTGGATAGAGTGATCAATATGGATGGAGTTATCCAAGCGCATTCGGTGTCTGAAAAAAATGGAACGATTATCCTAATGGGTGGTGATGCTGGTGAGGTAAGTGTATCGGGTACGTTAAATGCCTCAGGCTACGATGCAGGGGAAACAGGAGGCAACATTCATGTCTTAGGTGATATGCTTGATTTTTCAGCCAATGGTTTTATTGATGTTTCGGGTGACCTGGGTGGTGGAACGCTTCTTTTTGGTGGCGACTATCAGGGTAAAGGCTTAGTTAAGAACGCAACGGATGTATATGTTGGGCCGAATACGCAAACATTTGCAGATGCGGTAAATAGCGGTAATGGTGGCAAGATAATTTTCTGGGCCGATCGGCGTATGCGGTTTAAAGGTATTGTAAGAGGGCGAGGGGGAAAGTACTTTGGAGATGGTGGGTTGGTAGAGGTTTCTGGAAAAGAAGAGTTATATTTTGATGGTTCGGTAGATACAACTGCAACAAATGGCAAAACCGGAACCTTGCTTCTTGATCCGAAAACTATTACTGTCGCGAATGGATCAGGCAGCACGACTGCTAGTGGTGCTTCAAGCTTCACCACCATTTATGAAAATACTCTGGAATCGATGTCGGCATCGACCAATGTCACTCTTCAAGCCACCGATAGTATTGTTTTGGGTAGTCTCGACCTTCAACAAGTCAGTGGTAATTCGGTCACCTTCAAGGTTACAGATGGAACCATAAGTGTTTCAAACGCTTCTGACACAATATCCACGAATGGTGGAAGCATTAATTTTAGCGCTACTGGGAACTTAACTCTAGGAACCCTTAACTCAAATGGTGGAGATATTTCACTAACTGGTAATGACCTTTTATTATTCGGAACGCTAAGTAGCGGTGCAGGAAATATTAGCATCACCCATGTTGACAGTGGAAAAATAGGGCTTGGTGATACCTCCTGTGGTGGTACCTGTGCTATGACGATCGATAACACTGAACTTGGTAAAATGTCCGGTAATCAACTCATTATCGGAGGTTCGTCCAACGGAGATGTTTATGTCAATGATGTAACCCAGTCCTCATCAACTTTCTCAAATGGAGTTGCACTGAATGTGAATGCGCATGTATCCGGTTCGAAAGGAAGTGTTATCTTTGAAGGAACGGCATCTTCATTCTCAGCTTTAACTGCTGGTGCAATGAATGGAATAGAACTTAATTCTAACTTGACGACCACTACTGGAGGTTTGGCTCTGGACGGGGACTCCGACAGCACTTTAGATACTCAGGACTATATTACCTTTGCCAGCGGGATCACCTTGAGCAGTGCAGCGGATATCTCATTAAGTGCGGCCAACGGAGGAATGAATGCAGCAGGAGCCATAACCTTAACAACTCCATCAAGTATTACTTTAACAGGTAATATGACTTCAGCCGGAGCAGTTTCTCTGGCGGCAAATTCAGGTATTACTTTAAATAATAGTATCTCAACTTCATCCGGTGTTTTAAACATAAACGCAAACTCGTCAACCTTGTCGTTGGCGAGTGGTATTACTTTGAGTTCAGCGGGAGCCTTGACTCTTGCTGCTGGTAGCACCTCTTCATCGGGCGGCCTAAACTTAACTTCCACAGCTTCTTCAATCAACGTAAATAATACATTAGTTTCTGCAGGCGCTATTAATGTAACTGCGGCAAGCGGACTGACTCTAAGTAACAATACATTAACTGCAGCAGGAAATATTTCTCTTGAAGCCGACTCCACTAACTCCGGTTCGGGTCAACTAAATTTGGTAAGTGGTACAACCATAACTTCTTCTGCGGGTTCCATTGCCCTAGGAGCAACCACGGGCGGAATAAGTAGTGTCGGATCGCTGACATTGAATGCCTCAAATGGTATTACTATTGCGGACTCATTAACCACTGCTGGTGCGGTGAATATCGATGCAGACACGGATAACAATGGTTCGGGTGATTTAACTATTTCTACTGGTTCTTTATCGACTACCAATAATGCACTTACGGTGACAGCCAATGATCTAATCTTGTCAGGTACTCTGGACAGTGGTTCGGGTTCGACTACTATTAATGTTTCGGATGGTGGTTCCTTGGGGCTCGGGTTCAGTTCTGGTTTCGGGATGAATATCACAACCACTGAGCAAGGAAAACTGGTTGGTACTGGCGATCTCAGTCTAGTGAATGGAAACATTACCTTTTCAGCAGGCAACAGTTTGAGTCATTCTGGAAAACTAAATATCGGGCAAAGCGGAGGAACGATAACTGGACAAGGTGCTTTGACCTTAGCCGCCTCAAAAGGACTGGCTATTAACAGCAGTAATCTGTCAACGGCTGGTAACTTATCCCTAGAAGGTGACTCCAACAATTCGGCGGATTCTGATGATAGTATTTCCTTCGCATCAGGAGCATCGCTCGCAGCATCTGCAGGCTCTATTACTCTAAATGCGACAACGGGGGGCATATCAAGTGCAGGTGCGGTGACTTTCAATGCCACAGGTGGCATCAACATGAATGATAGCTTGACATCGGCGGGAAGCATGACTTTCGATGCTGACACTGATAATGACGGATCAGGAACTTTTACAGTTGCTGCTAGCAAAGCATTGACTACTGGGAGTAATACCCTCTCCATAACGGCCGGAGACTTGGACTTTAACGGAACCCTAAATAGCGGAACGGCAGGGACTACGATTTTAAATTCTTTATCAGGAGCAACTATAGGATTGGGCACGACGGGTAACATGACTTTGTCTAGTACAGAGCTTGGAAATATTACGGCTGGTAGTCTTACGATCGGCGGCGAAACAAATGGGAATATTGTTGTTTCGGGAGTAGCCTCAAACAATAGCGATCAGTTTGGAAGACTTACTTTAAACGCTACGGCTTCGAACTCTTCAGTAACTTTTGGAACTGCAGATTCCACTTTTCAGGGTTTAGTAGTTAACTCAGAAAACGGCATCACACTTTCTTCAAGTTTGACTACAAATGGAACAACCAATCTCATTTCTGATTCGGATGGTGACGGCGCGGGCAATTTTTCAATCTCTAGCGGTAAAACTCTTACCACTAATAACAATACATTGACTATTACTTCTAATAGTATGTCTTTCAACTCAACCGGGAAAATCACCTCCGGTGCAGCAAGTACAACTCTGAAAGTTTCTGATAGTGGCACAATTGGACTTGGTAACACCTCAGGTAATTTTTCGCTCACAAATTCTGACCTGGCTTTGATCACTGCAGGAAGCCTCATCATCGGTGATACAACCAATGGTACGATTACAGTAGACGGAGTAACTTCTACGTCTAAACCACTGACGTTGATCGCTACTGCCAGCGGAAAAGCGGTGAACTTCTCATCTACAGCATCTTCATTCAATGACTTGACTCTAGATGCGGGAACGGGAGGAGTGGGCTTTGGAGTAAACGTCTCTGCAAACGGAAATTTGAGCGTTACTTCAGGAGGAAATATTACTGATACCGGAACCTTGACAATATCAGGGTCATCGAGCTTCACTACCGATGTTGCCAATCAGGTGATCACTCTGGACAACACATCTAATACCTTCACTGGTATGTTGACTTTGAACACATTAGGAAACTCGGGCAACGCTACGCTGGTGAGTGATAACGCAGTGACTCTTTCCACTTCTAACGTTGGCGGAAATATAGCGGTCACGGTGGGCGGAAATAACTCCTTAAATGTGACCGGTGCTGGCTCGGCCGGCGGTTCTATTAGCCTCCTTGCAGACGATGATATTATTTTTACCGCTGCGGGTGATTTGACAACAACAACCGGGGAAATTACCATTAAAGCTGACAACGACCTTGATAATAATAGTTCTGGCGGAGCCTTGACCATGGCAAATGGGACGATATTTAATGCTGGTTCTGGAACTCTGGCTCTCTCGGCTGATGAAGACATTACTCTTGGTCTGATTCAGACCGATAGTGCTTCGGACACTGCTTTGACGCTGACTTCAACTAGCGGTGGATTGGTCGATGGCGATACTGCATTACCACCAAACTCAACTAGAACTGGGGGCGATACTAGTGCATGGCTCGATATTGATGCGGCAAATGGTAGGCTAGTAGCCGACTTGGTAACCGGTTTTGGGAAAGATAATGCTATTGAGACGAAAGTTAAATCTCTAGATATCGATAATTCTTCAACGGGGGAAATTGACATTTTTGAGTTTAATGACCTTGATATTTTTAAAATTAATAATGCTGGAGAGAGCGCCCAGATTTCATTTGAAGGCTCGATTACAGGAACAACAAATTGTGTGACTGAGGGATCTTGTTTGTTCATTAGTCGTGATATGACAGAAAAACTCATATCTGGCACAGGAAAAACTCTAAGTCAGCTTGCTGACGGAACCACTCAACAGCTTAAATTTAATAACTTCGAGTTTGATGGTCAAAATCTCTACGAGAAGACACCGGTAGATCATGTTTCCAGTTCATCAAATGGACCGTTCACCGCAGATCTTTTCAGTGAAAAGTTTGAGCTGGTTGAGTTAGCTGCAGGAACTGAAGCCAAGTTTGATAGCATGGAAGTGAGTAAGTCTTTTTGGGGAGGCCCAAAACAACCGACTATAGAAGTGGCTGAATCGAAGGCCTCAGATAAAAAGATCCGCTCTAGACAGAGGACCGCAAAGAGGAGGAAACGAGCCGCTCAGAAACTAGATGATACGGCTTCTATCACTACCAGAAAAACACCGAAATCTCAAATCCAGTCGAGTAAATCGGGTTATCTCGGGGTCACTTCTCCCTCTCGACGTAAAGTTGGAGAGTTATAACTCTATTTAATTCCGGCAGGCTTAGAAGAATTTTACCTAATGCTAGCAACAATATTTACTGTTTGATGGGCTAAGTCTATATTTCGACTGGGCGTAGGCAGGTTTTAATATATTCCGCATCAATAACTCTCAGCTTGCCGTGTTGAGGGTCTTCGACATACTTATTGTAGATGCTGTCAAATTCGCTTCCAGTGTCAGGAATACCTTTCAATTCCAGTAGTCGGGTGTCAACGGGGTCCCGCCTTAGAAGTTTTAAAGTAGCCTGGTCAAGCTTAAATGGGTGATCCAGCTTTTCTAGAGCGACTAGAGGCTCTATGCCTTCTGACATGATGTCCTTAATTTCCTCTTCTAATAAATTTTTTCTTTCCTGGTGACGGGCATGAGGGTAATCGGCCTGAGAAAAGACCATAAAGTCCAGATCAGGCCAATAATTATTGATGAAGTCATCGAAGTTCACTTCGACTGCATTACTCAAATGAATATCGCGGGAATTACCCGGATCGTTCTGAATCAGATCATTATAAACTTGAATAATGTTGTGAACAGAAACCATGACTGGCCAAAATCATTTCAAGCATTCGAAGAGTATGTTAACGACAAGTACGCAGAACCAGGTGGTATACACCACTATGAGAAATCACAATCAAGTGGTAAGACTACATCAAATGGTCCTGGCGACA
>PAJA01000021.1 GCA_002705185.1 Nitrospina sp.
AAATGTAACTGACAAACGCTTGCTGAGTAGCAAGGTTAACGTCAACTCTATGAACCCCTTCCACAGACGAAATTGTTTTTTCAACCCGAGAGACACACGAGGCACAGGTCATTCCCTCAACAGGAAATGTCTTATTCTGCCTTGGAATCTCGAATCCCATTTTTTCGATTGTTTTCGAAAACTCTCTACCGGTTATTTTTAGTTGATCAAACTGTACGGTCACTGCTTCTGCGGCAAAATTGACATGAACAGAGATAACACCTATCAGTTCACTGATTTTTTTTTCGATCCTTGCCGAACAACTGGCACAGCTCATTCCTTTAACTGGAAACGTAATTCTTTTATTCATTTCAAAGTTTAATATGTAGCATGATTAACTAAGGCTAAATTTTATAAACCTAAACTACTTTATAAGGATACACATTTTTGGGAGGTTAATCTAATAACTATAATAGAGTAACTAAGAAAGTTTATTTTGCTAAAAGATTTTTAACGATAGTTACTATCAGTCACTACTAAATATTTTTTTTAGGGTGACGTAACCATAACCTATTAGCAGGAGAGCAATCAAACCATTAGAAAAAGAGTTCTGACTTATGGAGCTAATGAAAACAAAAATGCCTGTTACGCTTAGAGTCACACCGAGGATAAAAAAAACAAATGAACGGTAAATTAGTAATTTTTTTTCTCGAGAGTCACGTTCTTGTTTGAGTTCCCAACGCCAGCGAAGTATATAATAGGTCTGACAAATCCAATTAAATAATCCATTGTCTGTAGTTAAGCTGGTCCGACAGTACATGCATTGACTATCAGTATTACGATTGGGAAATCCACAATTCAGACATAATTTACTATCCTGAGTTTGATTTAAAATCACGGGTTCTTTTTTAGGTTTATCCATCAAAATCCTCGACATAGAGTTCTGTTAAGGTCATTTCATACCTCGTCCGGGTAATTGAAGTTCAACATACCATTTAACGCTCTCTACGGCTAATAGGCTAATCTAGGTAAGAGTTAAATCTAAAACTTCCTAAAAGAATATTTATTATAATTGTATTAGACTTTAGCTGGTTACCAGCTAAATCCATTAAAATAGTATTAAAATTTGATTATATTGGAGAGTTAAGCTGAAAATTGATGCTCCCCTAAAGAGTAAAACATTCTATCCATAGTCGTTTCTAATAGATAGAAAAACTTTAATGACCTACTTAACGTAAGTTATAAAACTCATCTCTTAAATATTCATGCGCCTCTGGATGAAGTTCTTGTTTGAACCATTTCATAGTCTCCAATCAGTTTTAGGGCCAAGACTGAACATCGCTTGCACCAACAAGCTCATTTAATTCGTTAAGGTCTTTTCCGTTAATTCCTATAAAATAAAGTATCAACCTTAAATCTGACTGATTTATGCTGGCCTGTGCCTGGCGTTGCACAATCGGTTTAGCATTGAAGGCGATCCCCAATCCAGCTCTTGCAAGCATCTTAATATCGTTGGCTCCATCACCAACTGCTACGACTTGGCGAAGAGAAAACCCTTCTTTTTCCGCTAAAGAGACTAATGTTCTCTCTTTAGCCTCAGCATCAATAACCTGCCCTTCTAACTCACCCGAAACTCTACCATTTTCGACCATTAACTGGTTGGCAACACCATAATCCAAACCATAGTTATCGCAAATTTTATCGATAAAAAACTGAAATCCACCACTGACTAGAGCAATTTTATAACCCAAGTGTTTTAAGATATTAACCAGAGATTCTGCCCCCGGAGTCAGAGGTAGAGAATTGGATAATTGGTGCAAACTTTCTTCAGGCAGGCCTTTTAAAAGTTTTACCCTTTTTCGCAAGGCCGATTCGAAGTCGATTTCCCCACCCATGGCTTTATGAGTGATTTCTGTCATTTCCTTACCCACCCCTGCTAACTTTCCTAACTCATCAATAACCTCACATTGCAGGAAAGTCATATCAGCATCGAGCACAATCAATCTCTTATTACGTCTGAAAAAAGTTTCTTCCTGTACAGCAATATCGACTCCATATTTTTCCTTGAACTTCACCAGAGCATTCAAAACCTCCTCAGATGAGTGAACCTCGCGAGTTCCGATCAGAAACTCAAGTGCGTGAACATCACCTGAGTCCAGTTGTTCAATACGCAGTATATTGATATCAAGTTCAGCAAAAATTTGGGTGATCTCCAAAAAGCCGGCAGATGGCATGGAGTCACATAGCAAAGTCACAACTGAACGATGACTATAGGGGGCATCTGGCCTGACTTCTGTCTCCCAAGGATAGACAGTAGCCTTGAAATCCATATTCTCTGCATAGATAGATAATGCATCACGAAGAGCTTGAATACGGCTCTGATCGCAGCCGTCAAGCAAAATGGAGAGATTAAGCAATCCATTGAAAACGAATTGTTTTATATCCACCACATTGCAGCCAGCCTGAACAATGAAGGTCAGAGCTTCAGCAAGAATTCCAGGCCGGTCTTGTGCTGCAATATGAACATGTAATTGAGCGGAAGAAAGAGACATAGTTTAGATCTGCGGCTTATAACGCCAACCATCCCTTTTTTTGCAGGTCCATCCCTCATTAACCTGAAAGGTAGCCAAGTTTACCAGCATTTCAGAGTTGAACAAAGAAATAAGGCCTTCTCCATTTATCAAGTTTTCTTTCAGATGTAAGCGCTTAAGTTTTCCCAAGTATTTGGCACTAGCAAGAAACTTCAAGCCTTCATCGCTAACATTGTTCTGGTTAAGGTTCAAATACTGAACGTTTTCTAAAAATGCACATTCAACTAACTCATGAACTCCTTGATCGCCCAGATTATTGTCATCCAAATCCAGCCAACTAATTTCCAGCATGCGGGGTGCCTTCCACAATAGGCGGGCTTCTTCTAAACTAAGACCTTTTCCACTTAACATCAATTGATTGCCACGCAACCGACCTTCAAAAATCTCCTCAACTTTTTTAAACCTACAATTCTCGTTCATCGCTCTTCCTTCATCAAAATCCTAGACTATTTTCTATATCACGAAGGTGACAGCCTACCAATTCATTTTTTACCAAAACCGGGTATATATTTTCGGTTTTTTAAAGCTTTTGGTAGATAAACCTGCTCCACAATAGAACCGGGAAAACTATGCGGATATTTGTAGTCAACACCAAATCCATACTTGGATTTGGCATCTTTATAATGCGTATCTTTAAGATGGTCAGGAACTGGGTAAGATAACCCCTTGCTATGAATATCATCAAGAGCCTCGTCGATGGCCACAATTGCGGAGTTATCTTTAGGTGCTTGAGCCACATAAATCACTGCCTGAGCCAGAGGAATGCGGGCTTCTGGAAACCCCAGATTTTCAACTGCATTTGCTACAGCCTGAACTAGTATAAAGGCTTGCGGATCTGCGTTGCCAACATCTTCGGCTGCCGTGACTAGTAGGCGCCGAACAATAAAACGCGGGTTTTCCCCTCCGGCAATCATTTTTGCCAGCCAGTATATCGCCGCATCAGGATCCGAACCACGCAGACTTTTCTGAAACGCTGAGGCGTGATCGTGGTGCTCAGTTCCCTTTTTATCATAGAGAATTGAAGCCTGTTGTATAATCCCTTGAATAATTTCCAAATCAACCTGCTTTGAGTCCTGCTGGCTGACCACATTATCCACCGCCTCCAATAAATTGAGAGCGCAGCGGGCATCCCCATTAGCATGACTGACAATTACATCCATCGCCTCTGGAGAAATTTGAAGCCCGGAATCCCCCAAACCCTTTTCCGTATCTAATAAAGTCCTGTTCAAAATATCTCTTATTTGTTCACGCTCTAAAGGCTCCAGGTGAAAAGTTTGGCATCGCGATAGAAGTGCAGGAATTACCTCAAAAGAAGGATTCTCTGTGGTACTTCCAATTAGACGAACTGTTCCATTTTCGATGTGAGGTAAAACAGCATCCTGTTGAGCCTTGTTAAATCGATGAATTTCATCTATGAATAGTACGGTTCCCTTTTGACAGGACTTCCACACTTTACGAGCACTTTCAATTACCTTCCGTATATCAGCAACTCCGGCATTCACGGCGCTGATCTCATAAAACTCACTTTCGGTTAATCGAGCGGCAATTCGCGCAAGGGTTGTTTTTCCCGTACCCGGCGGCCCCCAAAAAATAAAGGATAAATTTGCGCCCGAGTCTAGGAGTTTCCGAAGCGGTAAACCCTCCCCGATTAAATGCTCCTGCCCAATAAACCCTGCCCAGTTTTCAGGGCGCAAACGATCCGCCAATGGAGCAGCAGGCATTTCATAGTCCGGAAACAATTTCATAGGAAATTTATATTATTAATCACTTGGATTAGCAAATTCTATTTATAAGAGCTTTACCGCATAGAATTACCATATTTTTCTTTAATTATCTTAAGCCCATTTTACGCCAGTTCAATCCTACAGAGCTTTACAATACACACCTTTATGCAATTCCTGAACCCATTCCAGCACAGCATAGTCCATCCAACGTCGATCACCATAAGGAGTAACCTGTCTTGCAATATATCCCATATGGCCACCCTTTTTGGGTTGATACAACGTCACTTTCTCGCTCATCATAGCCTCATCAAACAAATGACCAGGAACAAAAGGATCATCTTTAGCAGATAAAATAAAAGTAGGTGTTTTGATTTCCTTTAAAAAATGCTTGGCGCTGGACTGGTCGTAATAATCATCGACATCTTTAAACCCACCTGCGGGAGCTGTGTAGCTTACATCAAAATCCCAAATCGTTTTCAAATTTTTTAGTGGACTTAAAGCGGATGGAAAGTGATTCACTAAAGCAACCGCCTGATTTCGAATCAACCTCATATAGTATTTATTAAATAAGGCACAACTCCATTTCTTCGAAATGATTCTACTTGCAACCCTTAAGTCAACAGGAGGGTTTACCGCTAGAGCCCCTAAAATATTTTTTGGAGTCTCTCGATCTTCTCCAAGATATTTTAAAAGGACATTACCACTCAAAGAAAAACCAATTGGGATAAGAAGTGCCTCAGGGTATCTTTGAATCACAAATGCAATCATTTTTTCCAAGTCATCGCTAGAGCCCCCATTCCATAGTCGCGAACTCAACCCCATACCTGGCCCACAACCCAAATGATTGATCAGTAACACCCCATAACCTCGCATCCAGAGCTTGGTAGAAATTCGTTTCATATAACCGGACTCAGAACATCCTCCCATCCCATGAGCCAATAAAACAATGGGTGTGGTTTTATCTTTAGGTTCAATTTCATAAAGAATTACCCTACCCTTACTACCTATATGCAGTTCATGCCGAATTCGAGGAGGACAAGGGAAATGCTGGTCTCGGAGTTGAGAGCCTATGATTGTCTGGGAAATACCTCCCGGAACGGCCCAATGCGCTTCAAATGACTCCATATATTTAGCTGATTTCAAGGTCGCTCCTTTACTAACTTCAAGACAACTGGAGTGTAATTTAATGGAAGTTTTGAACACTTACGAGTATCTAATAAGAGCTTTAATTCTTAAGATATTCAAATGTTGAAACTGGAAGTTGACACTCTATCCAAGTATTGTTAATTGTAGAGATTCAACTATTAAAATATACAGCCAAAGTGAATACCATTAAATTTCCCAAAATTTACTTACTAAGCTTTGTAATCTTCTGCACAGCACTATTATTGACATTTACTTCGCCTTTTGCCAATACGATTAATGAAGCAAAGAATCACTACCAGAAAGCACTGAAACTTAGCCAGAAAAAGTTATGGGATCAAGCGGTAACTGAATTCAGGAAAGCGGCTGAACTTACCCCAGAAAACAGTCTAATTCAAGCAAACCTTGGGGTCGCCTTAAGCCATAATGAAATGCACAAGGATGCATTGCTCTCTTTTGAAAAAGCATTAAGGTTAGGATATGACTCTCCCGGCCTTCGATATAATCGGGGCGTTTCTTTTGCTCGCGTTAATTTGTTAGATGAGGCCGTCCAGGAATTGGAAAAAGCCCTGAGTATGGACCGCAGAATGGTAAAAGCTGAGTATGATCTTGGGGTCATATATAATCTACAAGGCAAACGTAGAAAAGCTATGGAAAAAGTTAAAACACTATTCAAAAGAAATAATAAGCTTTCAAAAAAACTATTGGACCAGATTGGCTCCGCCTACAAAGTAGTTTCTGTAGATGATGGCGGCTCTTTAAAAGGCCGTATAACTCTTTCCGGGCCTGTTCCCCGTGCCCGCGCTTTTCATATGATTCATGCTCCAAATATAGAGTTCTGCTCAAGAATATCAGATGGAAAAGGTCATCGCCTATTATTCGACTTCACCGTTTCAAAGAATAGAGGACTGAAAGATACTGTTATCCACCTGATGAATGTTGAAAAAGGAAAGCCTTTCTCCCCAAAGATGCAAACCTTTCACATCGATCGTTGCCGAGCTGATCGTTATGTTATCGGTGCTAAAAACGGCGAAAACATAATGGTAGAAAATACGGACCCTATCCAGCACGAGATAGCAACTTATGAAGTTCGTAACATATATTCAAACCAAACCAGCAACCGCCCGGTTCCTCCAAAGTCCAGTCAGGTTCGCAGTGTGTTTGTAAGAAACGATGCGGATGAATACATTATCAAATGCAACCTTCATCCATTCCTTCAGACCCATGCGTATCTAGTTCAAAACCCCTATTACACGGTATCTGACTCAGAAGGCAACTTCAGCATAGAAAATATACCACCGGGTACCTATGAGGTGATCGCCTGGCATCCCTACATTCAAAGGCAAAAACAAACGATCACCATTTCTAAAAAAGGAGAAACCAGTATAAATTTTGATTTTAATGGGAAGGAAGAAAAAAGAAAGCTATATCACGACGACATCAAAGGCTATCGGTTTAATACCTGGTATGACAGCAACAAAAAGTTTTATGGTGGCGAAAGAATTGATGATCCCGTAGAAGAATTACAGGCCTTTTGTGATGAAGAACACCTTTGTAGTAATCCCTAATCAGTCTTACGACGCACCTTCGCATCCAGATTAAACTTTGTTCTGACCAAGCTGGCTGCTTTATTGGCTTTCTGTTCATCCACATACTGTCCTATAAAAACCCGATGCCATTCCTGATCAGCAAGATTTGTTTGTCTCAAGAATGCTTCAAACCCATTTTTATGTAGGAGTTCTTTAAGAGCACCTGCGCGCGCCTCCTCTCGGAACGAACCCACCTGAACAACATAGCGATACTCTGCATTAATTTTTGGAGGAACAATTTCTACAAGTTTAGCGGTGTGTTCTAATCTCGCTGTTTTTTTAACAAGAGGTAAAGTTGTCAGGGTTTTCGTGGAAACAGATGGTGCTTTTTTAGTTGATCGCACTGGAGGTATCAACTTGCCCTCGAGATCCACATATTGAGTCATCGTGGAATCATTCAAAGTATCAAAAAAAGTATAAACCGTTTTGCGCGGTGTCGGCTCTTTAACCTGATTACGGATAGAATCAGGTTTTACGGCTATCATTTTTTTAGGAGAAGACAAGTTCTCTTCAAAAAAATTAATAATTCCGGAAAAATACAATCCTATCCCAGAAGATATTACAAACATCATTATCAGAGAAAGTCTCATAAATAAATCATATTAGGGAATATAATCTGTTTAAGCAAAGCCTTTTTTTCTATCCATGTCAAGCCAGTATATCTCTAAGAAGTATAAAGTCCTTCATAATCGAATCTAATGCTAGCCGATACCGGTCACATTTTTTCCGGGGAAGATATACCCATTAATTGGAAACCATTACGAATGGTAATTCTTAATGCGTCCAGTAAGAATAAACGAGCTTGCGTGAGCGATTTATCATCAGATATGACCCGATGCCTGCTGTAATAACCATGAAATCGGGAAACAAGATCAAGTAGGTAATGAGAAATTCGATGCACCTCCAAAACCTGCGCACTTTTTTCTACAACCTCAGGAAAAGCCAGAATAGTCTGAATTATTGCAAGCTCCTCGTCTTGAGCTAACAGAGACAGGTCTAAAGACTTGTCGCAAATCACACCCTTTTCTTCGGCAGCGCGAAAGATACTACAAATACGAGCATGTGCATATTGAATATAAAAAACTGGGTTATCTGGAGTTTCTTTTTTGGCCAGCTCTAAATCAAAATCAAGGTGTGTATCGGAGCTACGCATAAGGAAAAAATAACGGGCAGCATCAACCCCAACTTCATTCACAACATCTGCCAGTGTTTCAAACTCACCAGACCGGGTAGACATTGATACTTTTTCACCTGCTCTCAAAAGGCTAACAAACTGAACCAGAAGAATCTTGAAGATTTTCTTATCATAACCCATCGCTTCTAGAACGGCCTCCATACGAGGTACATAACCATGATGGTCGGCGCCCATCAAGTTGATAATTTTTTCAAATCCTCGGTTAATCTTGTTCTGGTGATAAGCGATATCTGAACAAAAATAGGTGCGCTCTCCTGTTTGCTTTACAATAACTCGATCTTTGTCATCGTCGAACGCAGAAGACTTCAACCATACAGCCCCATCTTTTTCATAGATATGACCCTTATTACGCAGCCAGTCCACGGCTTTATCAACGGAGTTATTTTCATAAAGAGATTCTTCACTAAACCAATTATCAAAACTTACTCGAAACTCAGAAAGATCTTTTTCAATTCCTTTTAGAATATTGTCTTTTGCTGACTTTCTAAAAAAAGGCACACAATCTTCTTCGGGCTTATTTAAAAATTCATCACCATTCTTATCAATTATTTCCCTGGCGATTTCTTTAATATAATCACCCTGATAGTGGTCTTCAGGAAACTCTATCGTTTCACCCATCAGTTCTCGGTAGCGCAACCAAGTAGAGCGACCGAGAAAGTTCATCTGGTTCCCTACATCATTGACATAATATTCAGTGCTCAAATCATAACCAGCTTTTTTTAGAATTCTTGCCAGAGCATCACCAACAGCGGCTCCTCTCCCATGCCCAACATGCAAAGGACCTGTAGGATTTGCGCTGACAAACTCAATCAAAATTTTTATACCCTGACCGGAATCAGACTTGCCAAAATCTTCTCCCTGAGTAACAGCATTCCTCAATCGTTCCAGAAAAAATTCTGGGGACATTTTAATATTGATGAAGCCTGGCCCTGCAACTTCGGCCTGACTTAACTCATCAACCTTAAGATAACGAGCAACACTTTCGGCAATCACTTTTGGACTCTTGCGTTCGCTTCTTGCCAGCGTCATGGCAATATTGGTAGAAAAGTCTCCCATTTTTTCGTCCTTGGGCTTTTCCACAATAATTTCAGGAAACGAAGAAAGTTCCAACTCACCTGCCTGCTGAGCTTTATCCAAAGCATCATGAATAATTTGTTTAATCGCAGTCTTCATTCAGGCCTTCTATTTAAAAGTATCATCAGTAAAAGTACAGGGAAAATAGGATTCAGATATAAGGCGGGCGACGATACTAGTCTTACTGATCGCGAATAGCTTCAACTTCTTTTTCCATTTCTTCTTCCAGAGTTTTCTTATCAAATCGAAACTGCTCTTCCAGTTCCAATTTATGAGATTCAATCTCTTCAGGACGAACCCGGTCTGATAATTTTCGAATCTTATCCTGAGAGGTTAAATCTCGATCAGCAATTTTGGCGGTATATTCTTTTCGAATCTCCGTAATTTCCTGCTTTTGTTTTTTTGTTAACTTCTTCTGACTTTTTAGCTCTGGAGCCAGCTTATCAGAACGTTCCAAGCTTAATTCCCAAGCACTCTTTAATCCAGACATGATCATCCCTAAAAATATTTTTAACTACCTAAGTATAAAGGAATTACAGAGTAGACTCAACAGACATCTAACTCGCTGAACATATAATAATCGCAGAAAAGTTATAGAGTTTACTTTGCTGATATGAATTTAAAAGCAAACTAAAATGGGAACGTATAAGGATATAAGTCAACAAATTATTGTATTTCAGAAGTCGATTTAGATATTTATTCAAATCCTATTTCTCAACTTAAACATATTTAATTCCGCAACCTCACATACTTAATTAATGTTTTGTTTTTTTTTTACTGTTTGCTATTGTGACGATTAATATGGAGACACCGAAACGCAAAGCTTTAATAGAACTAAAAAACTATCTTACCCATTTAAAAGATTTAGGATATACAGAAATTCCGTGTGAAACAGAATTGCTCGCAAACGTCGCACAAGAGACGGCGCAACCTTCTCTATCAACAAACAAAATGTCTAAAAATATATCTCTGGGAGCTGTTCAAAAAGAACTGGGCGACTGCACGCGCTGCAAACTTTCAGAAGGCAGAAAAAATATTGTCTTTGGATCAGGTAATGCCAATGCCGACCTTGTCTTCGTCGGAGAGGGGCCAGGCGCTGATGAAGATGAACAAGGTCTACCCTTCGTGGGTCGTTCTGGTAAAAAACTCACAGAAATAATTGAAAAGGGTATGGGTCTGAATCGTGAAAAAGACACCTATATCTGTAATATCGTAAAATGTAGACCACCGGGCAATCGCGACCCGGAACCCGATGAGGTTTCCGCCTGCAATCCCTTCCTCATCGAGCAATTACAAGCTATCAAGCCCAAAGTTATCGTTGCTTTAGGAAAATCAGCCTCCTCAACCCTTTTAGGAAGAACCGTACCCATCGTTAAAGAGCGAGGTACCTGGCATGAATATGCAGGCATAAAGTTAATGCTTACCTTCCACCCATCTTATCTAATTAGATTTTACACTCTGGAAAACCGTAAAGCCGTCCATGAAGATATGAAAAAAGTATTAAAAGAGTTAGGCCGATAAAGTTTTCAAAGTAAACCTGATTTAGCTCTGGTTTAAATGAGTCACTCCATCAAAGCATTTTTTTAATATAATTTGTCAATTGATCTGCACTCACGGCCGGAGTCCGAGCTTTTAAATTACTCTTTTGATCAACAATTAAAACGGTTGGCATGTCTCTTTGCGAATAAGACTTATAGACTTCTTTTCCTGGGTCGATTAAGTAAGGAAATTGAACTTTCTCTGGAAACTTGCTGAGATATTTTGAAACAGCTTCTTTTGTGTCGCCATTAGTATTGATCCCCAATATTACAACTTTATCTTCATCAAATTGTTTTCTGACTTTATTGAATTCCATGGCCTGATTCATGCACGGCACACAAATATGAAACATTCCTATCAAAACCACCTTGCCTTTAAAGTTTGATAACGCCATCTCTTTACCATCCATGGATTTCAAAGAAAACTCAGGAGCCTGATCTCCTGATGAAGGCATTGCGGCGAAAGAACATACGGGAGTCACGATAAAAATCACAAAGATGATAGAAGCTATAAACTTTTTCATTTCAATACTCCATAATTAATCAATTGGGACGACCTTGTTTTAAGAATGAGACACGGTTTCTTTACAACCTTATGTCTTAACTTTTCTCTTTAGATTCATGAAAAAAGGGGGTCATACATTCACCTCTTGCCTGATACCTTTATGCCTTGCCATTATGCAAATAAAGTTAACTTGGTAAACATTTAATACCATTCTAAATCAGGGAATACTGATTTGAAAGGAATTTCAAAGAGGTATAAAACAGCTCATTTTTCAACCAAAACTCTCCCTTGACTTGCTAAGAGTTTTATAATAAAAATAAATGTAGTCCTTATAATATTCTTCGGTTTTATCCTAGGATTTAACTTTAGTCAGCAAAATAATTAGAGAATCCTCATTATTTGAGGTAAGCCCTCAAAAGACTTTCTTTTCAATGGGTTAGGTTCTCAATTGACTGCCAGATTGCAAATTGAGAAAACTTGTTGAAAACGAATTAATAGCCTCCGGTTTTTTAAAAAATCTGACAAATTTCTCAAAGAAATATAAGCAACGAATACTTTATGTAAGTTGCGAAATTTTGAAACGAGGGTTTAAAGAATGAAAAAGACATTTCTCCAATTTTTGTTTGCCTTAATCACCCTGTTAACTTTCTCTATTCCGGCCTTTTCCTACCAGGAAATTAACGTTCAGAATGGAGGAACGATAAAGGGCAATACTAAAATGATTGGTGGCATGCCCTACCCCCGTGTTTACCATCTGATTTTATTCCCCAATATTGACATGTGCGCGGAAGTCGATACGGATGACGAAATGAATCGAGTCCTAGATGATTTTAAAGTTTCGGATAAAGGGGGCCTTAGAGATACGATTATAACCTTAGAACACGTTGATGCAGGTAAACCTTTTAATAAGGAGCCTATCAATATTGTTTCTGAAAATTGTAAGTTTTTTCCGGATGTCAATATTATCCGCCAAGGAGAAAGCTTTAAGATAGATAATATCGATGCAGTAATGCATAACAGTCAGGTCTACCAAAAAGAAAGAGGTAAAATTCTGTTAAATATCCCTATTCCTGCCGAGGAAGTTTCTGAGGGAAAGGTCACTTTCGAAAAAAACTACAAGATTATGCAAATGATCTGTGGAATGCACGAGTTCATGCAAACCTGGGGTTATCGAGTACAAAATCCTTACTATTTTAAGACTGATAAGGACGGAAACTTCAATATTGGTGATATACCTCCCGGAGAGTATGTGGTAAACGCGTGGCACTATCTTATGAAGCCTCAAAAAAAGAAAATCAAAATCGCTGCAGGTGAAACGATTAACCTGAATTTTGAGTTTGACGGGGATAAAGTTGAAAGACCTTTTTACGAAACCATCAAGTCAGGACGAATCAAAAAAGATGCAGTTGTTCCGGGGACTGCAAAAGGAAAAGAAATGGGGCGCTAGTTTGAAGCCAAGAACAAAACCCGTTACTTCACATAGGTTTCGCGTACTTCCCCTATTTTTTTTATGTATTCTGGCAACACCTTTATCTGTATGCGGATTCACCCCACCGTCTTCTGAAGAAATTCCCACAAGCTTTCTCTACAAAGGTGAGCCTATAACGCTCAAAAACCTTACAAACCCTTTTAAAGGTGACCTTAAAGTCATCAAAAAGGGAGGCACCTTATACACCAAACATTGTTTTTTATGCCATGGTGATTTGCTTGATGGTAAAGGGCTATTTGGAAAAAGCTTTAGCCCACCTCCTGCAGATTTTATTCGTCTTGATTCAATCCTTTCCCGACCCAAGGGCTATACCTTCTGGCGAATCATGAAAGGGGGACAAGGACTTCCTGAAAAGTATGAGCCCTGGAACTCAGCTATGCCAGCATGGGAAGACACTTTGAGTAAAAAGG
>PAJA01000022.1 GCA_002705185.1 Nitrospina sp.
AAATAAATAATAAAAATATTCTCCTGGGTAATATTAATTTAATGCAGGAACAGAATGTTGATTTTTCTTCTATGAGTGATGACTTGGAAAAGCTCACCAGGCAAGGAAAGACTCCTATGATACTAAGTGTTGATGGAAAGATTGAAGGTTTAATCACTACCACCGACAAATTAAAGCCTTACGCCAAAGAATGTGTTTACCATCTTAAAAGGATGGGGCTGAAAGTGATTATGGTGACAGGAGATAATAAAATAACCGCACAGGCTGTAGCTCGACAACTAGATATTGAAGATGTGATAGCTGAAGTAATGCCTTCAGGGAAGCGAGATGAAATAAAAAAGCTGTTAGCAGAAGGACACAAAGTCGGCATGGTAGGAGATGGAGTCAATGATGCTCCGGCATTGGCAGAGTCGACAGTGGGTATTGCCTTAGGAAGTGGTACTGATGTCGCGATGGAGGCATCTGATATCACTTTGGTAAACTCAGACCTTAGGGCTGTACCTCAAGCCATTGAATTAAGCAGGAAGACCCTAGCGAAAATTCGGCAGAATCTTTTTTGGGCATTCTTTTATAATGTGCTTGGAATCCCTATTGCGGCGGGAGTCCTATATCCTTTTTATGGTGTTCTTTTAAAGCCGGTATTTGCAGCTGTTGCGATGTCTTTGAGTTCTGTTTCGGTAATTGCAAACTCTCTTTTGTTAAAACGTTTTTCTCCCTCAAAACTATAGAGGTAGCCCGTTATTTTTTCCAAACTTACACATGTACTTTAATCAAACTTTAAGTCTCATGTCAGCAGCCTATTTTAGGATGGAGAAGTAAATAACGATAAAAAAACAGTGTGACTATTAAGTAATGTTAGTCAGCTATGAAGGGCTACTTGTCGAACCCGGAAACTAATACTTCGCGGTTGTAAGCAGCGACGACTTCTCCTCGATTGACCATTCCAATCACTCGTTTTAGATCATCTCTACCGACCACAGGAAGTTGCTCGACATCAAGCTTGGCGAACATTTCCATAGCTTGGTTGAGGTTGTTTTCTGGCGTGAGAGTCATCACAGATTTGACTTTTAAATCGTTGGCAACTATTAGATCTCCCAGTTCTTCTTCAAAAATCATTTCACGAATCATGTGAAAAGATAAAATGCCGGACATTTCTCCTTGGCCATCTACTACGGGAAAATAAAAGTTTTTAGAATATGAGATGGTTTCTAAAATTTTTCTAAAAGGCATGCCTTCAGGAATGGTTGTGACATCTCCACTTAAAACATCACTGACTTTGATAGAGTTGAGAATAGAAACTTCCCGGCCATATTTGATGTTTATACCTTCTTTTAGAAGTTTTTGTATGTAAATTGAGTTTTTATCAAACGCCCTAAAGGTGTAGGCTGAAACGATACAGGTTATCATGATAGGCAAAATGATGGTGTAATCGTTTGTCAGCTCAAACAACATGAGAATATTAGTCAAAGGAGCTTGCATCACTGCTCCTGCTACGGCACCCATTCCTACCAGCGCATAAGTCTCTGGAGAAGCGGTGAAGTTAGGGTTGATTGCGTGTACCAGAGTTCCATATGCAGATCCTAGCATGGCTCCGATAAACAGGGATGGAGCAAAGACTCCTCCAAGCCCTCCTGAACCCAGAGTTGCAGAAGTACTAATTATTTTCAGAAAGATCAGTACGAAGGCTAGTCCCCAGAAAAGTTCTCCATTCAAAGCCTTTTCCATAAAACCATAGCCGTTACCTAGAACCGCTGGAAAAGATATTGAAATGAAGCCTACAATGAGTCCCCCAAGCGCAGGTTTCAAGGGTACTGGAAGATAGACCATTTTATCAAAAATATCATTAGCTTTGAAAAAAGTGAAAGTGAATAACTTTGAAATCACTCCGCAAAGGATGCCTAGGAATAAATAAAAAACTATTTCGGAATAGCTTACAAGTTCATGAACTGGCACACTAAAAGTTATTTCGTTGCCTTCCATTGCTCGACCAGTAGCAGTGCCAATGACAGAGGCGACCACGATGGGACTGAATGTGTGGATTGTGAAGTTGGTAAGAATGATCTCAAGGGCGAAAAGGACTCCGGCTAAGGGAGCATTAAACGAAGCTGCGATCCCTGCAGCAGCGCCACAGCCAACTAAAACTTGGACTCGCTCATGGGAAAGGTGAAATAAGTTGCCGAGAGCCGAGCCCACAGCTGAACCAATCTGTACTGTAGGTCCCTCTCGTCCAGCTGAACCGCCAGAGCCAATAGTAAGAGCTGATGTAGTGGAGCAAGTAAGCAAAGTACGTTTTCGGATTTTACCTGCCTTCATAGCGACCGCGTGCATAACTCGGTGCACTCCATTTTCTTTGACGGCATCGGGAAAAAAATGGCATATAATGCCGGTAATGATTCCACCTACCATTGGCAAGAGAGGTAACAGAAAGGGAATTGAAGAGCCGGTTATTCCAATAACAGTCAACCCGTCAGCAGAAAAAACATCTCCAAAAAACTCAATCAATCTACGAAATAGAGTTGATGCGAGTCCTGCTAAAAACCCTATTACTGCTGCTAGTAGCAGCATATTGTGATCCTGCATCAAGAGAATCTTGATTTTCTCACGGAGATTTTCAAATATACTCTGCATGGGCATAAAAAAATGGCTATGAACGGACTCATTATAATCAAATAAGTCATTAAGCGCCAGAGGCTTTACGAAGATGTCTTATAAGTTGGAACGATATATCAGCTTATGATATGCTTCGGTCGATTTATTTCCTAAATGAGAGTTCATCAAGCCAATGACCGAGAAGAAAGAAGGGGTAATCATCGCGCCCTCCATCCTCGCAGCCGATTTTTCCCGACTCGGAGATGAGGTAAAGGCGGTAGAACAGGCAGGAGCTGACTGGATTCATGTTGATGTTATGGATGGTCACTTTGTGCCCAATATTACTATTGGTCCGACGGTAGTAGAGGCTATTCGGAAAGTAACAGAACTTCCGCTAGATGTACATTTGATGATCGAGAATCCTAACCATTATATTGGAGAATTTATTTCCGCTGGCTCCGATATCATTACAGTTCATGTTGAAGCCTGCCCCCATTTGAATCGTACCATCCAATTGATCAAAGACCACGAGATAATGGTAGGGGTTGTGCTTAATCCAGCAACACCTCTTTCTTCTTTAGAAGAAATTTTACATGAGATAGACATAGTTTTAATTATGTCCGTAAACCCAGGCTTTGGTGGACAGAAATTTATTCCTTCGATGATGGATAAGATTGAGAATCTAAGTGAAGTTATGACGCATTACGACCACCCAATCGCTCTGGAGGTTGATGGTGGTATTACTTCTGATAATGCAGCGGATATCGTGCAGGCAGGAGCCAGTGTATTGGTCGCCGGATCGGCAATTTTTAATTCAAAAGACTATAAAAAGGCAATAAAATCTCTTCGCCATGGTTAAATGATTTCTTCGTTTATCAGTAAGAGCCATTTCTCCTTGTAATTGTTTATGTAAAAAGGATAAACTGAGTTATTACTGATATAGCATGGTTTTTTAGATAGATGGCCTGTTTGAGGCTAAAAGCATATTTCGGAATACTTGGAGGGTATGAATTATGATGGGGATTGGTTTTCCTGAGTTGATGGTTATTTTAATAATCATTATGATTATTTTCGGGGCAGGAAAGCTTCCCGAAATTGGTAGTGCTTTTGGGCGTAGTATTAAAAATTTCAAAACCTCTATGAAAGAAGCACAGGAAGGTGATGAAACGGCCGAAGTTGAAGAAGGCGAGCAAGCCGCCCAAGTAGAGGAAGGTAAAGCAGAAGAGGATATGACTGAAGAAGAAAAAGAAGCTGCAATCCGAAAGAAAGCTGAGATAGAAGGCGAGGCTAAAGATAAAGCGATGAAAGATGCCGCCGACAGCTTTACCGCTTCTCTCCCGAGAAAAGGATCTTATGACTTTAGTCAAGATCAGGAAAAAACTAAAGAAAAAAGCTGAGGAAAAGGCTATGAATTAGAAAATCCCCTGTACCAATCGGTGCAGGGTTTTTTTTATGATTTTTTGGGTTCCTCGTCGTACTCCCAAGGCTCTTTAAGGTTGTCTGTTGTCCAGATTGTGAGACCATCCATATCCTTATAGATTCCACGTGTAAAAAAGTTGAAGGGATCAAAAAACCGTACACCTTTTTCAGGATCAATTTCGAAATTCACTTTTTCCTTTTGGATAGGGTGGGCCTTGCATTCAAGGAAGTTTTTTCCATCCACTTTAGATAGCTCGAAAATTGCTTCTATGGTGTCGGCGGGGTATTGTCCCGAATCAACCACTTCCTTCACCTTCTGCATGACCGCTTCTACTTGTTCTTTATCCAGATGATGCATTTTCATAGAGCTAACTCGACCTTTAAATCGTTTATGTTTTTTATGAGCACATTATAACATAAGGGTTCGTTGTTGGAGCTTATTCAGTAGAGCCAATTATTAGTTATAACTAATGAGGATCATTACTATTTGTATCTATAGCAAAGCTAGTGTGAAGCGAGGGTGATGATAGAGTTTGGGAAAATACCGAGGTTAATAGTACCAACTACGCCGATGAAAACAACGAAAAGAGTTATAGGTGTCAGCGAAATTTTAAACTCTGCTTCGGGCTCTTTCATATACATGAAGACTACGACTTTTAGGTAGTAGTAAAATGATATGGCGCTGTTTAGGACCGCGATAATAACTAGCGTCAAAAGACCTTCCTGAATTGCTGCACTGAAAAGATAAAACTTGGCAACAAATCCCGCAAATGGTGGTAATCCACCTAATGAAAGGAGAAAGATAGTCATACTTAACGCAATGACAGGATGTTTATAAGCTAGCCCTGAATAGTTTTTGATCTCTAAGTTTTCTTCGCCCTTTCGACCCAAAATAATGACGATACCGAAAACCCCAAATGTCATAAAAGCATAGGACAACATATAAAATAATAGGCTGGAACTTCCAAGGGAATTTTTAGCGATAACTGCCATCAGAATGTAACCCGCATGAGAGATACTGGAAAATGCTAGCATACGCTTGATGTTGGTTTGCATGATAGCTCCTAGGTTGCCGACAAACATACTGAGCACAGCGATAATGCTCAGAAGCATTTCCCAGGATGATGACATTTCCGGAAAGGTATCTGCAAAGACTCGAAAAAAAGCTGCGAATGCTGCAGCTTTCGGTCCAACAGCCATGAAAGCCGTAACAGGAGTCGGTGCACCTTGGTAAACATCTGGAGCCCACATATGAAACGGAACTGAGGCGACTTTGAACCCGAATCCGATAACTAGTAGAACCAATCCCATCATAAGTAAAGGATTAGATTGGGCTGAGGGATTTTTTACAAACTCAGCGATTTTGAAAAGATTCGTAGAGCCGGTAGAACCATAAACCAAAGTCATTCCGTATAACAGAAAACCAGTAGCAAAGGCACCAAGTAAAAAATATTTTAGAGCTGCTTCATTAGACCTGTGATCGTTTCTACGTATTCCGGCCAAGACATATAGACAGATCGAAACAATTTCAATACCTAAAAAGATCATGATCATATCTGTGGAAGAGGCGAGAAGAATCATTCCTACGGTACAAAATAGGATGAGGGCGTAATACTCACCAGCCCTGATGCCTTCACGTTCGTTGTATTCAACAGATAAAAGAATTGCCAGTGCGGAACTGATGGTGAATATACATATGAAGAATAACGACAGGTGGTCGACAACATAGCTGTCGTTAAAAGAATAAGCGGGAATAGGGTACTTGGCAAAAGCGCTGATTGCCGTCATCAAGAGACCAACTAAGCTGGTAAATACCAACAGCGATTTATTACGTCCACCCCAAAGGTCCAACACCAGTATCAACATGGCAAAAATGCTCAAAACGAGTACAGGTGCCAAGGCAATTAGGTCAATCGATTCAGGTGCGAGAATGGGTTCCACTATTTATTCCTTAATCAAAACTTTTTTGGCATTTGAAGTTTCTGATTCAAACTTGCCATTTCTGTTGGGGTAATAAGTTGAGCATGCTCTCCATGACTATCTTTATGTTTTTCTTGATGAGGTCTAAAATTATCAGGATTCACTTTAGAAACCAAATGATTAACTGATGCGTCAAATGTTTTCATAAAAGTATTGGGATACAAACCAATCCAGAAAATTAGTATGATCAAGGGAGCAATGGTGATCATTTCACGAGTATTCATATCTTTCATATCCATATTTTTCGGGTTTTTCAACTCGAGAAACATGACTCGTTGGAACATCCATAGAATGTAGCAGGCCGCTAAAATAACGCCAGAGGTTGCGCAAGCAGCCCAGAGTCCGTTAACCTGAAATATTCCTAACAGAACAAGGAACTCCCCTACAAAGCCGTTCATACCCGGTAGCCCGATAGAAGATAGGGCTACGATCATAAAACAAACAGTATATTTCGGCATAATTTTTGCCAGCCCGCCAAACTCCGATATCAATCTTGTATGACGTCTATCATAGACAATGCCCACTAAAAGAAAGAGAGCGCTGGTACTAATGCCATGATTAATGTTCTGGATCAATGCGCCTTGTATACCATAGGGATTCAAAGCAAAAATTCCGAGCATGATAAACCCGAGATGACTAACACTTGAATAGGCAACTAGTTTCTTTAAGTCCTCCTGAACCATTGCCACCAGTGCCCCATATATGATTCCAATTATTGATAGCCAAGCTACCATGGGCACAAACTCGAAGGAAGCTTGGGGAAAGAAGGGCAGGTTGAAACGAAGAAACCCATAGGTCCCCATTTTCAATAAGACACCAGCCAGAATAACAGAACCTGCAGTTGGGGCTTCAACGTGAGCGTCTGGTAACCAGGTATGAAACGGAAACATTGGTACCTTAATGGCAAATGCAAGAAAAAAGGCCATCCAAAGCCATTTCGAGGCGTCCAGAGAGACATCTAAGTGATCGGTTATGTAAAGAATGTCTGCAGTTGCGACGCCGGTTGTTTGCTGAATATGAAAATAAATCCAGAGGATAGCAACCAGCATGAGCAGAGAGCCTACTGCAGTGAATAAGAAAAATTTGATAGAAGCATAAATGCGACGAGGACCACCCCATACACCTACTATGATGTACATGGGAACAAGCTGGAATTCCCAGAAGACATAAAACATGAAAAGGTCAAGAGCAATGAATACTCCCAGCATGCCGGTTGAAAGAGCCAGCATCGCGATCATATATTCACGAATATGTTTTTTAACATCCCATGAAGCGATAACGCAGATCATGGTCAGGAAGGTGGTCATCACATACAAAAGAAGCGAAATACCATCTAAACCAATGTGGTAGTTAATTCCCCATGCTTCAATCCAGGAAACATTTAATCCAAATTGCATTTTTTCAGTGGTGTTGTCAAAATTTGTCCACAATAATAATGAAAGTAGAAAGTCAGCCACAGCAAAGGCAAGAGCGGTCTGTTTGATCGCACTAGCATTTTCCTTTCGCATAAAAACCAGACACAATGCTCCAAGGAACGGTAAAAATGTGATAAAAGTTAGAAACATTTAAAACATCACCAGCAAAAGACTAATAAATCCGACAACAATAAATAATGCGTAATTGCGTACGAAACCAGACTGAAAAACTTGAGCCTGACGACTAAACCAACCGATCACGTTGGCGGTCCCATTCACTGCACCATCAATAGCCTTAGCATCACATTCTTTCCATAAAAGTTTGGAGCCTTCGACTGTAGGTTGCACGATAGATTCGTCATAAAGTTCATCAATATAATATTTGTTCTGAACCAGATCGTATCCCCATTGTCCCTCTATGACTTTATCTGGTAAGTCGGGGCGTTTGATATAGAACATATAGGCCCCAAATATTCCAGTAATAGCAACCCCTAGAGAGAAAATCATCAGCAAAACTTCTATCCAGATATTATGTTCTTTTGGAGTCAATAGATGTGCCCATGACGGTGCATGTCGCCCAGCTTCGTGGAGCATATGCTCGGACTGATGCAAAGCATGTGCAAGATCGAAATGCAAAACAGGTTCCAACCAATTATGTAGAATATGCCATCCGTGAAATAGAGGTATTCCTAGTAACCCTCCAATTGTGGCAAGTCCAGCAAGAATGACCAGTGGCATGGTCATCACTTTTGGAGACTCATGGGGGTGAACGGATGGATCTACTCTCGATTCTCCATGGAAGGTCATAAATACTAGTCGGAACATATAAAATGCAGTCAACATGGCAGCAGATACACCCATTCCCCAGAAAATAATATTTCCATCCATTAAGGAGTGGTAAAGAATTTCATCCTTACTGAAGAAACCAGATAGTGGAAATATACCTGCAATTGCCAGCGTTGAAACTACAAACGTCCAATAAGTTACGGGCATATGACTTTTGAGTCCGCCCATCTTGCGCATATCCTGCTCTCCATGGATGCCATGAATAACACTACCAGACCCAAGAAAAAGACATGCTTTAAAGAATGCATGCGTTACAAGATGAAAGATTGCTGCAGTGTAGGCACCCACGCCACAAGCAAGAAACATATAACCAATTTGGCTGACTGTAGAATAGGCCAGAACACGTTTGATATCATATTGAGCCATACCAATGGTGGCTGCCATGATTGCAGTAAGTCCACCAATTCCAGCCACTACCATCATCGTCATTGGCGAAAGATTGAAAAGTGCGCTGCAACGAACAACCATGTAGACGCCTGCTGTTACCATGGTAGCAGCATGGATCAGGGCACTTACTGGTGTGGGACCTTCCATGGCATCGGGAAGCCAAGTATAAAGTGGAATTTGAGCTGACTTACCTGTAGCTCCGACAAACAGCAACATGGTGATTATAGTGACGATTTCTCCGCCATAGATTAGTTTGTCTGGTGCAGCGTGCATAACATCGCTGAAATCGATTGTTCCAAAAACATTGAAAATGTACATAACCGCTAGCAAGAAGGCAAAGTCACCAACACGGTTAACGACAAATGCTTTTGTGCCTGCATCGCAGGCAGACTTTTTCTCAAAATAATAACCAATAAGAAAATAGGAACAGCAACCCACGCCTTCCCAGCCGATAAACATTAGCAAAAAGTTGTTGCCCATTACGAGAAGAAGCATCGCAGAAGCAAACAGGTTGAAATAAGCAAAGAAGCGGTAGAAACTGTACTCTTCATGCATATAGCCGATAGCATATACATGGATAATGAGCCCAACACCGGTAACTACAAACATCATGACCAGAGTGAGCGGGTCTATCTGGAAACCGAAATCAACTGTGAAGTCACCAGCTCCAAACCACGACCAAACAACCTGCTCGTATATATGCTGGCCTTCCGGCAACATAAGATAACCAATATAGATAAGTATGGAGGTAAGAAAAGACAAGGCCATGCTGCCGCAAGCTATAAGTCCCACAGCATTTTTGCCAATTTTCAGCCCAAAAAAACCGTTGATGATGGACCCTATCAACGGAAAAAGAGGGACTAGACAGGTCAGTTTTAGCAACATACCATTTTTACCACTTTAACAGGTTAAATTCGTCCAGATTGACAGTCGGTTTATTCCGATGCAAGGCGATAATAATAGCTAGTCCAACTGAAACTTCAGCGGCGGCTACACACATCACCATAAAACTAAAAATCTGTCCGCCCGAAAGATTCATGTAGTTGTCAAAAGCGATCAGCGAAATATTTACGGCATTCAACATGATCTCAATGGACATGAACACAACGATGACGTTCCTGCGTATCAGGACACCAACGATACCGATTACGAACAGAGTCGCGCTCAACATCAGGTAATGAGATAATGGAACTGTATTTTCGAGCATTATCAGTCCAGTTTAGTTTTAGCCAAGACTACCGCCCCGACCATTGCTGCCAGTAAAAGTATCGAAGCCACCTCAAAAGGTAGGACGAAATCTGTAAACAAAGTTTCACCAATATTAGCCACCGTTCCAAAACTATCTGGAAGGATTGCGGGTGTGTCAACTTTTGCGGTGAAAACAATATCCGAAATTTTGTATAAAATCCCTATAGCCAAAATCCCCGTTAATACCGAGAGTAGTAAGTTTCGCTCTCTCACAATCCCGCCGGCGTCATCACCTTTTTTTAAGTTAAGGAGCATGATAACGAACATGAATAGAACCATAATTGCCCCGGCATAAATGATGATCTGCAAAATGGCTATGAAATGCGCTTGTTGTAATACAAATATACCTGCAAGGCCTAGCATCATGCCAATTAGCGAAAGAGCTGAACCTACCGGGCTGTCGTTAAATACAACGCCTAGAGCAAGCACCACACAGAATCCAGCTAGCGGATAAAATATCAGTAATTCCATTTTGCGTACATGTTTCGGGTGAATTCAATTCGCTTTTGCAAATCTGCAACCGGAGTTAAAAGTTGTTCTTTCGTATAAAGCATTTGCTTCCGATCTAACATGGAAATTTCACAATCGTCACTCATGAATATAGCTTCCTCAGGACAGGCTTCTTCACAGTTTCCACAAAAAATACAAATTGCGTAATCAATGTTGAAAACATCCGGCCATCTTTCATACTGGTTTTGTTTTCCAGTATTTTCAGCTGGGACAATATCGATACAATAAGCTGGACAAGCAATTTCGCAAAGACCACATGCCACACATGCCGGCTGTCCGTCTTCGTTCTGCGCTAGAACCGGCCGTCCCCGATAAGCTATCGGATATTGAACCTGCTCTTCTGGATAATAAACTGTCATAATCCTTCTATCTTTTTCAGTTCCAAGGAAAAAAGGAATGAAACCAAACAAGTTATAGAAGAAGCGTTTGGAGGTGAGCCACATCCCTTTTATAATTTCGGGGATGTAAGACCTTTCCCACCAAGTCATCTTTATGGTTCTATTTACATAATAAGCCATGAGCGCACTCCTTAATTTAGCGCCAGGATTACGAGCCCGGTAACAAGAATATTTGCTAAGGAGAGAGGAAGAAGAATCTTCCAACCCAACTTCATGATCTGATCATAACGAAATCGGGGGAGTGTCCACCGAATGACCATCTGCAAATAAATAAAGAAAACTACCTTAGCAAAAAACACACCTAAATGTATCAACATCACAACTAGGTTCGAACCCGTAGTGCCGAGAAAGTCAAACCACGAAAGCAACGTAGCTGTTGTTAAAAATGGAATATGCCACGCCCCTAAAAACAAAATGGTCATGATCGCGCCGATCGTGACCATTTCTATAAACTCAGCCATAAAAAACATGCCGAACTTGAGACCACTATATTCTGTAAAATATCCAGCTACTAGTTCTGATTCTGCTTCTGGAGCGTCAAAAGGAATACGCTTATTTTCAGCAATGGATGCAGTCAGAAACATGAAGAAACCAACAGGCTGGAGAAATACTCCCCACATCCAAAAGTTTTCCTGAATAGCACCAATTTCAGTCAGTTTCATGGAACCATAAACCATCAGAACGCCAATGATGGTTAGGCCCATCGTGACTTCATAGGATATCATCTGTGATGCGGTCCGCATCGAACCTAAGAGAGACCAATTGTTATTGGAACTCCAGCCGGCAATTACATAACCGTAAGTTGCTAAGGATGCAATTGCAAATACGAATAGAAGGCCAACATCAAGGTCCGAAATTACTAAGTTAACTTCTTTGTCGAATAGTGTGTATTGACCACCAAAAGGTACGACCGCAAAAGTCAACAGGGCAGGGACAAGAGCTATAATAGGGCTGATTGTATGAAGAACTTTATTTGCACCATCAGGAATAAAATCCTCCTTGGTAAACATCTTTAACGCATCAGCGATGATATGAAATAGACCCAAAACAGTAAAGCCCATGATGTCCGCACGATTCGCCCCGATTCGATCCTGCATGAGGGCGCTCTGCTTGCGCTCCACCCAAGTTAGGACAGGGGCAAAAAAGCCAACTGTTATGGCAAAAATAAATAAGATTTTAACCAGTGTAATGGCTAAGTCGACCCACATGGTTATTCCTTAATTAAGCGGCCCAATGAGGGGCTGACGTTTATTTATGGGATAGTCTTTGCGCAAAGGATGCCCTTTAAATTCTTCATAAAGGAGAATCCGTCTTAAATTTGGATGATCGCGAAATTTGATACCATACATATCCCAGATTTCACGCTCGTACCAGTTTGCAGTTTTCCAGTAGGGAGTTATCGAATCCGCGTTACAGTCTTCTGCTGATACGGGGATCTTTACTCGTAGACGGTGGTTATATTTCAACGAGTAAAAATGGTAAACCACCTCAAACCGTTCATTTTTTTTGGAGAGGTAATCTACAGCAGTAATGTCCATCAAGAAATTAAATGCCAATTCTGAATCGTCCCGCAGGAACTTGAAGAATTCGCCTCCACAGTTTTTTTTCACGGTGACGGTTTGGTCACCTCGAAAGTGATGGCTGTCTACAATTGCAGAAGCATATTGCTTTTTTATTCGTTCAATGATTTTCTTTTCAGACATTATCTTTAGTTAAATAGCAGGATAGTCCCTGTATACTTGAGTCATCCCCAAAAAAATATAGGTATGTCTCGTTGTTATTTTATTAGGGAAAGTTTCCCTCTCAAAGAGTGTTACTCCCAATCAAGTCCACCACGCTTCCAGACATACAATAGCCCAATGCCAAGTATAAAAATAAATAATATCATCTCTATGAAACCGAACATTCCCAGTCTTCTAAAAAGAATGGCCCAAGGGAAAAAGAAAATTGCTTCTATGTCAAATAGGACAAATAAAACTGCCACTAGGTAAAACTTTACTGAGAATCGTTGATGAGGAGACACCAGCTGGCTTTCGCCACATTCGAAGGGTTCCATCTTATCGGCAAACTCTCTTTTGGGGCCCAGAAGAGAAGTCATCACAATCATGCCACAGGCTATGCCCATGGCCATCAATAACATTATTGCTACACCTGCGTATTCTTCTAGCATATGCTTAAATAGACTGGCATTTATAATGAATGCGGCTAACTATGACTAACCTGTCGTCTCAATAAAGTATTCAACCGCTAAGAAACCTCTTGTCAAGACCAACCTTAACTCTAAATAAACAAATAGTTAAATGTCCTTTAAACCTGAGGATAAATCGCGGATAAATAGAAGGGCGATAGTAACCAAGCCGGTACTTATTGTCAATGAAAAAGCGTTGAAATTTTGAATAATTTGGAGTGTTGGAAGTGTTGTTTTTATTAAGGGAAAGAGTTTGGTTTTGGGGTAAGCGTAAGAGCTCAAATAACAGGATCGTAATGGTGAAATGAAGACAGTACTTAAGTTCTGTAAAGGTGGAAAATTAAATAAAAAAACCGCCACCTGCTCATTAAGCTAGATGACGGTTTTAAAAAAAATCCGGCCTCGTCCTACTCTCCCACACAGCTGCCCGTGCAGTACCATCGGCGCTGAAAGGCTTAACTTCCGTGTTCGGAATGGGAACGGGTGTGGCCCTTTCGCTAACAAGACCGGAAAATGAATCCGGTATTAAGTTAACAATTGAATTAGTTTGAAGTAGAAGAGGAAAAAAAATGATCAAGCCTCACGACTTATTAGTACAGGTTAGCTGAACACATTGCTGTGCTTACACATCCTGCCTATCAACCTCGTAGTCTTCGAGGAGTCTTTAGTCTTCCCAAAGGAAGAAGAGATATCTTGTTTTAGGGTTGGCTTCCCGCTTAGATGCTTTCAGCGGTTATCCTTTCCAAACATAGCTACCTGGCAATGCAATTGGCATCAC